>JASLDD010000172.1 GCA_030151725.1 Solirubrobacteraceae bacterium | reverse complement strand
CAACCGACGTCAGCCACCGCTTCGCACAGCACGCCTCCGGGCGGGGCGCGCACGAGACTCGCAAGGCGCTCGCTGAGGGTCTCAAGATCATGCTCGCCCAGACGTGGAGCGGGACGCCCGACCTGGAGCGACGGATCAAGCTGTGGAGCAGGTGTGGTGCCAAGGGGTTCGCGGGGCTCTGCCCGTACTGCGACAGGGGCACGAGGTTGCCTGAGGCTCTTGCACGCGAGCTCGGATCCCCTACCTACACCGTCCGGTGGTCCACGTCATTGAGACCGGCCGCTCCAGGGGACGGCTGAGTGGACGGAAACCTAGAACCTGAGGGGATTCCAGCGGATCGATGCGGAACACCGCCTCCCCGCATATCACCCCGCAATCGGCTCTAGAAAGCGGAAAAGCCCCGTTTCCGGGGCATTTTCCTGAGCGGGGGACCCAGGAATCGAACCTGGCGTTGCGGTTTTGGAGACCACCGTGTTACCGATACACCAGTCCCCCCTGGGAGCCCGAATTGTAGGGGTCGGGCAGATCGCACCAGAGACCGCGGTAGCTCCCCGTCAAATAACCGCACGCACAAGGGCCTCGTCTCAACCTTTGGGGCCTCGGCCCGGCCCGTAGAAGCCTGGCCGATCCCGAGCTTCCGAACTAAAGGAGCCCCCACACGATGCCGAAGGCGTAGGTAGTCCCATACCTATTTGTGATGATGCGCACTTTCCTAGCCAAGCACCGCGTGCCCGTGATCGGTTCTCTACGTTCGCGGCTGACTTGCGCAACAGCAGGATCCCAAGATGGATTCGCACTGATGGAAGTTATGGTCTCCGCGCTGCTCGTCGCGTTGATCGTCGTCGGAACCTTCAGCGGCTTCGACGTGTCCAACCGAACCACCGGAGACGAGCGCTCACACGCTGAGGCCGACGGCCTTGCCCAGCAGGACGAGGAACGGCTTCGCAGCCTCGGCGTGGGCCAGCTAACGCACCTCAGCGAATCGCGCGAAGTCACCTACAACGGCACGCACTACACGATCAAATCGAGCGCCAAGTTCATCTCCGATGAAACCGGCTCGGAAAGCTGCAGCGCCGCATCGGCGAGCGCCGACTACATCCAGACGATTTCCGAAGTCGGCTGGCCCGCCCTGAAGACACGCCCCAAGGTCGTCGAGACGGGGCTCATCGCGCCTCGGCTTGGCGGCTCGCTGCTGACGCAGGTGCTCGAAGCCAACGGCAAAGGCGTGGCGGGCATGACCGTGACAGCCACAGGGCCCGCGCCGTCGGTGGGAGTCGAAACCGGCATCACCGACTCCAACGGCTGCGTGATCTTCGGCTCGGTCGAACCCGGCGAATACAAAGTCACTACCCACCAGACCGGCTACGTCGAAAAGGATGGCAACAGCGAACCGCCCGCCACCGAACAGGCGGCGACCGTCATCAACGGCTCGACAACCAAGAAGGAATTCGAATTCGGGCGCGCCGGTGCGATCGAAGTGACCTACGCCCCCAGCGGCGCCACCAACGACACGTGGGTGGCATTCCAAACCGGCATGACGACCTTCCGCACATTCGGGACGGAAAAAACATACACCACGACTTCCACAACCCCGACGACCATGTACCCGTTCACGGGCTCATACGCCGTCTACGCAGGGACCTGTGAAGCGGACAACCCGGAAACGGTGAGCGCTATCAAACCCGCCGAACCAGTCGTCGTCGGCGGTTCGGTCGTCAAAACAACGGTGACCGTACCCCTGGTCTCGATCAAAGTCATGAGCGGCAAAAGCAGCGCATCGCCCGGCAAAGCGATCCAGAACGCAGTCGTGCGGCTCGAAGACACCGCCTGCAAAACGGTCGAAACCGGCAAAACGACGAGCACCGGAGCGATGGAACATCCGAACGTCCCCTTCGGCAAATACTCGCTGTGCGTCACCGGTGGAACCACCGGGGGCAACAACGGCGCCACCAACGGACTGGGCAAAGAACGCAAGTACACCACCACCTTCACCAACAACACGGCCACCGGTCCCAGCACCCTCACAGCTGGCACGATGACAAACGGGGGCACCAACGCCAGCAAAGAAGCCGTCATCTATCTCGAAAGCGGGGCCGCCACCAGTCCCGGGACTCTGGAAAGCGGCAGCACATGTCCATAATCTCCGACCGCTTGCACGGCGAGCACGGCGTCACCCTCGTGGAGATGCTCGTCGCCATGCTCACCGGCCTGGTCGTCGTGAGCGCGGCCTTCGCCATCCTCGAAGTCTCCCTGCACCAGTCCACGCGGATCGCCGATCGCGTCAGCGCAGATCAGAGAGGCCGCCTTGCGCTGGAGAAGATCATGCTCGAGCTGCACTCAGCCTGCATCGCCAGCGGTGTAAACCCGATCCAGGAAAACAGCAGTGGCACCCGCTTGAAATTCCTCAGCGAGTCCGGAAGCTCCGAACCGTTCTTCACCAGCGGCGTCAAGCACGAAATCTATCTGTCCGGAACCACCCTGAAGGACGCGATCTATCAGAGCAACGGCGGCAATGAAGCCAAGGGCTGGAAATTCCCAGCCGAAGGCAGTCCCACCAGCACGAGCACCCTGCTTACGAACGTGTACGCGCCGACGACAGGTTACATGTTCGAATATTTCAAGTACACCGCTTCGGCTCTGACAACAGCGCTCTCGACCACAACGCCACTCAAACTAGAAGAAGCCAACGCAGCCACCAAGGTCAACGTAAACCTCACGGTCGCACCCGAATCGGGCGATACACGTCTCTCTCGCCCAGTGAGCCTCAGCGGAACGGCCGTGCTGCGACTCACCCCAGCCACCGAAACCTCGGCACCGAATCTCCCATGCGAATGAAACCAAAGCTCCCCCAAAGTCGGATACGCCCCGTTCAGCTACGCGACGAGGGCGGATTCACGATGCTCGTGGTTCTCGGCGTCATGCTGGTCTCCGGCCTCTTGATGGTCGCCGCGTTCACGGCGGCCGGCGGCGATGTCCACCTGACGCGAAACGACACCAACGCCAAGAAGGCCTACTACGCAGCCGAGGCCGGCATCGCCAACTACGCCTACCACGTGAACGCCGACTTCAACTACTGGACCTACTGCACCGGTGGCGCCGCCGCAACGAACAAATCCCTGAATCTGGCCGGCTCCACCACCAACAAGGTCTCCGTGCCAGGCGCGAGCGAAGAGAAGTACGCGATCCAGCTGCTGCCCGCCAGCACTGCCCCCTCGACTGACTTCAAATGCGATCCCCTGAACCCCGTCGGCACGATGATCCAGACCACGGTAGCCAACGGAGGCACCTTCCGTATCGAGTCGACCGGCTTCTCCGGCAAAGAAGAGCGCACCATCCTCGCCACGTTCGCTCACCCGAGCTTCCTCGACTTCATCTACTACACCCAGTACGAGACGCTGGACCCCGTCACATATCAACCTGCCCGACCCGAATGCGAAGCGTTCCACAAAGAACGCGAACACATCAATCCCCCCTGCACGAACATCGAGTTCGTCAACGGCGACGTGGTCAACGGCCCGATTCACACCGAGGACGAGGTGTCGATCTGCAGCACCCCCACGTTCGGGAGGAACAAAGAAGACCGGATCGAATTCCAGCGCGGCTCGACGTCGGCCGGCAGCGGTTGCAGCAACAGCCCGACTTACAAGGGCACGCTGATCCCGGAAGAAGAAGTCCCGCAGATCGAACCGCCGCCCAGCAACACGGCCCTCAAGGCAACCGCCCAGGCCAAATACATCGGCAAGACGATCATCGTCCTTGAAAATGAATCGATGAAAGTCACCAACAAAGGCAAAACCGAAACCGTCGCCTTCCCCAAAAACGGCGTGGTATACGTCTCAAACGAAACCACGGGCTGCTCCAAAGCGTACACCCCCTATAACCCAAGCTATACCGAAGACACGGCCTGCGGCAATGTCTACGTGAAGGGCAAATACACCGGCTCGCTGACGATCGGCGCCGAAAACGACATCATCATCAACGGCAGCGTCGTGCCCCCCGTCGAAGCGGGCGGTGAACCATCTACCAACGCGGTGTTGGGGCTGATCGCCAACAACTTCGTGCGCGTCTACCACCCGGTGAGCAGCGGCACCAACAACGCCACGAGCTGCACGGCAACCAACCGCAACGCGGCCGAAGATCCGCTTGGCTGGGGCAGCCAGCCCAACATCGAAATCTACGCGGCGATCCTCGCTGTGAACCATTCGTTCATCGTCGACAACTACGCCTGCGGCAAACCGCTCGAAAAACTGACCGTCCACGGCGCAGTTGCACAAGTGTTCCGCGGCACCGTCGGCACCCACAGCGGGGAAACGGTCGTCAGCGGATACACCAAGAACTACACCTACGACGACCGCCTCCAGGCCGAGTCGCCTCCCTACTTCCTGAACCCGATCGTCGCCTCGTGGGCCGTGAAACGCGCCGTGCTTGCTCCCAACCCGTAGGAGCGCAACGGCGGCTCGGTCCTGCCGGTGGCGCGAGTGCGCTGCAAGCTGTTCACGGTCGCCGGCCTAGGGGGTACCAGGGCCGATGGTGATGAGGATGACCTTCGTATCGGGAGTATCCGCCAGCACGAGCAGCTCCTCGTTCAGCGCCTGCACATCGCCTCGCCGGTCGTTGACCCCGTAGTGATGGAGATGGCCTGGGTTGTGCAGGAAGAATCGAGGGACCAGCTCTCGTCTTCGCGACGGCTCCCTGACGAGCACCGCATGCCCGCTCAGCGCGCGGCCCGCTAGCCAGATCGTTATCTGAGCACCGTCCAGATTGACCCACCAACGCGACCACACTGCGCTGGTCAGGCACACGACTTCATTCGGGGTGATCAGCCAATAGCCGACCGGTATCCGGTAGCGCCTACCTGAGAGGCGACCGTAGAACTCGAGCAGCGCGACACTGCCCGACCTCACGCCATGCAGACGCGATCGCAGGACGACCACAAGCAGCGCATTGACAACGCGGAAATAAAGCCGCTCCCATCGACCCATGACGATCCAAGTTCGCACTACGTCGCCCGACGACCCCGTCCGCGGCCGATGCGCACTGTGCCAACTCGCCCCCTTTCGAAGATGTCATCACGAGGCTACCTATCTGACTTCAGGCGGAACGCTCTTGCGTCGTCCTCCATCCGGTCCCTGATATCGCAAAGGGCAATGAGCCCCGCACGCAGACCCGCCATCTCGTCGGCCGAGATCGCCTCGGCAAGCTCGGCGTCGACCGCCTGCACTCCACGTCTGACGGCCGCCGCGGCCGCACGGCCGCGCTCGGTGACATGGATCCGCACGCGTCTGCGATCGTCGGGGTCGGCTTCGCGCTCCAGGTAGCCACGCAGGACCAGCGTGTCGATCAGCTGGCTGGCCGCCTGCTTGCTCACGCCCAGCTGCCTCACCAGGTCTCCAGCCGAGCCACCGTGATTGACGATCCCTCCCAGCACGTAAGCGCCGTTGCGCGGGAGGTCGTCGTATCCGACCGCCTCGAGCTCCGCGCGGATCGCGTGCCCGTAGCTGCCTCTGGCCGCCCGCAACAGCGGGGGTATTCCTATCTCGTCTGAGTCCTGCGTCGCGGGCATGACGCCAACCTAGCCCATGCATCGAGAGTAGTCAAGGAGATTGACTGTCAAGGTCTGCGCATCCGGGGCGTTGAGCCCCTAGCTGCCGGAAGAGGGCACTGCTGTCAGCAGATGGGCGGGGATCCGGTTGCCCTCGCCGATGCGGCGATGGTCGCTTAGCTCGAGGCCTGATCGAGCCAGCGCCTCCGTGATGTCGGAGACGGCGCGCAGACGAAAGCCCTGAGCGGTGAAGCTCATCTTCTCCATCCTCTGCGGGTCACCGATACCGATCACAGCGCGACCGGTGCTCCGCAGGGCGCACGCTAGCTCGCGGAACGCCAGGTCGAGGTCGTCGACGAAATAGATCGTATTCACCGTGATGAGGCCGTCCAATGACGCGCTCTCGAGCGGCAGGTCTGTGATCGGGCCCCGATGAAGGTGCAGCCGTCCTGCTGAGCACTCCTCGGCGAACAGTGATTGCGCCTGGGAGATCATCGTGGCGGAGATCTCGACGCCGTGGACGGTGGGAGATCCCGGACCGTCGAGTAGCAGACGCAGGCCGCTCCCACCACCGAAGCCCACGTCCGCGACTACGGCGTCGGGGGCAGGGGCAAGCGCCGCTACGGCGCCCTCGATCAGCTCTCGGTTACCGCGGTTCAGACCCTTCGACAGGACGCGGCCCACGATCCCCGAGGGGTGCCCGAGTTGCCCCGCGATATATGAGTCGATCCGGCTACTCAGCCGCACTTTCGCTGCTCCTGTCAGGTGGAGACCCGCGCATGGTATCCCCGAGCTCGCGCAAGCGGCGCGAGGAGGACCGACAGCGCCCGTAGGACAGGCCACGGGGGCTGAATCGGGCGGATCTCGTTTTCGAACTCGGGGATCATGACCGCGAGTTGCAGCGGGCGGGGCATCCCCTTCGCATCGAGCTTGTCGGCAGCTGCCAGGGCAAAGAACGTCTCGAAGAACTCAGCAGTTGCGAGCGCAGGGCGGAAGTAGTGGATCGAGTGAGCATCCTCCTCCCCGTCATTCCAGAACCGGTGTGGAGTGTTCGCGGGGACGGAGATCGAGTCTCCCGGCGCCAGCTTCGTCTGAACGCCGTCGACTTCGAAGACGAGCGAGCCGGAGATCAGCTCCGCCCCGCTCTCCTGCTTGGGGTGAACGTGCAGCGGCTCTCGCTCGTCGGTGACTGGATTGACCGAATCTGTTCGCAATAGGTCCTCCCGGATCTCGAGGAACGTCATCACCTGCCCGGTCCGAGGATTTGAGATCTGCTGCCCTGCTCGCGCCATTGATCCTCCCCACAATAAT
>JASLDD010000147.1 GCA_030151725.1 Solirubrobacteraceae bacterium | reverse complement strand
GAGCGCCGGGCCGCCACCGAGCCGCTCGCCAGCGAGAATCACGACCATGCGCATCTTCTCCGGCATCCAGCCCACCGGGCGCAAGCACCTCGGCAACTACATCGGCGCCATCGCCCAGTACATCTCGAGCCAGGAGCGTGGCGAGGGCATCTTCTGCATCGTCGACCTGCACGCCACCACCGTCTCCTACGACCCGCGCGAACTGCGCGAGCGCCTCTACGACACTACAGCCATCCTGCTCGCATCGGGACTCGATCCCGCTCGCTGCATCCTCTTTCGCCAGTCAGACGTGCCCGAGCATACCGAGCTGACGTGGCTGCTCTCGAGCGTCACCGAGCTTGGACGCCTGCAGCGCATGCACCAGTTCCGCGACAAGTCCATCGCCCAACGCGAGCTCGTCTCGGCAGGGCTCTTGCTCTACCCGGTGCTGCAGGCGGCCGACGTGCTCGCCTACCGCGCCCACGAGGTGCCCGTGGGGGAGGACCAGCGCGAGCACTTGGAGCTGATGCGCGACGTGGCCCGCCGCTTCAATGCCCGTTTTGGCGACGGCGAGGAAGTCCTGGTTGTTCCCGAGCACCGCATCCCCGAGGTCGGCGCGAGGATCATGGACTTGCAGGACCCGAGCACCAAGATGTCCACCACCAGCGGCAGCGAACAGGGCACTGTGTACGTGCTCGACGACTCCAAAGCCATCGAAAAGAAGCTCAAGAGCGCCGTCACGGACTCCGGCAGCGAGGTGCGCAGCGGACCCGAGAAGCCCGGCATCTCGAATCTCATCGAAATCCTGGCAGCCGTGCGCGGGGTGACGGCGGCTGCAGTCGAAGCAGAGTTCGCGGATGCCCGCTACGGCGAATTCAAGACCGCCGTGGCCGCCGCCGTCGTCGACTACCTGGCGCCCGTGCGCGAGCGCTTCCAGGAGCTGCGCGCCGACGAGGCGGCGCTGGAGGAGATCCTCGGCGATGGACGCCGGCGCGCCCAAGCGATCGCCTCGCAGACGCTCTCCGACGTGCGCGAGCTGATGGGTGTGGGCGGCGCTCGCTCGTGACGCGCTCCCAGCCCGTCGGGACCGGCCGCTACGGTGCCCGGATGGAGGTGGGGAGATGAGCCTGGCCGCGCTGGAGCTCGACCTGGATGTGTTCAGCGGGCCATTTGACCTGCTGCTGACGCTCGTGCTGCGTGAAGAGGTCGACCTGCTCGAGCTGCAGCTCGCCGAAGTGGTGCTCGCCTACCTCGACCATCTCGAGCAGCGAGGCGAGCTAGACCTCGAGACCGCTACCGAGTTCATAGTCCTGATCGCCGCCCTGCTCGAGCTCAAGTCGCGGCTCATGCTCAGCAGCGAAGAGGAGCAACTGCTCGACATCGAGCCCGAACAGGCCGCCGAGGAGCTGCTCGCGCGGATGCTCGATGCCCGTCGCTACCGCTCAGCCGCCGCCCACCTGCATGAGGTGCTCGCCGCTGAGGCCGGCGTGCGCTTCCGCAACGCGCCACTGCCTGCGCACCTGCGGCGCAACATCGTGGCGCCCCCCGACGGCTCCCAGGACCCGGCGCTGCTCGGCGAGGCCGTCGGGCGCCTGTTGACGCTGCCCCCGACCATCAACCTGCGCCACATCGCCAATCCGCGCATCACCGTCGCCGAGCGTTTGGAGCACCTGCGTGGCCTGTTGCGCCGAGGGGGCAGCTTCAGCTTCGACGAGGCCGTTCGCGGCGCCGACCGCATGACCGTCGCCGTCACCCTGTTTGCGCTGCTCGAGCTCTACAAACGGGGGGAGGCGGGCTGGGCGCAGGAGGAGTGCTTCGGCGAGATCGCCGTCAGCGCCCTGGCCGAGCGCCGCCCCGCGCCGCTGGCGCTCGCGCGCGAGGCTTGAGAGAATCGGGGAAGTGAGCCACCCCACCGATGAAGCACAGCAGGACGCCCAGCCTCCCTCAGACGGCGATCACGAGGCGCTGCCCTCGCTCGCCAGAACTGTCGAGGCGCTCCTCTTCCTCTCCACCGATCCCCTGAGCCTGACCGAGCTTGCCGACGCAACTCTGGCCGGCGAGGGCGCCGTGGTGGCCGCGCTGGCGCTACTCGGCGAGCAGTATGCGCCCGGTCGCCGTGGCATCCGGCTGCGCGAGCTGGGCGGCGGTTGGACGCTCGCCACCGATCCCACCACCGAGGAGGCAGCCAGGCGGCTGCTCTCCCGTCCCCGCGCCTCCACCCTCACGCCCGCCCAGGCCGAGACGCTCGCCATCGTTGCCTACCTGCAGCCCATCTCCCGTCCCGAGATCACCCGCATTCGCGGCGTGAGCGCCGACTCCGCCACCGCCACCCTGCTCGAGCGCAGCCTCATCGAAGAGGCCGGCAGCTCGCAGTTCGGCGCCGTGCTCTACCGCACCACCACCGCCTTCCTCAAGCTGTTCGGGCTGCGCAGCCTCCAGGAGCTGCCCGACATAGCCCGCTGGGATCCCACGCCCGAGGAGCAGGCAGAGCTGCGCGAGCGCCTCCTGCGTGCCGGCGAGGCGCGAGCCGGCGGCGGCAGCGGTGATGGGGGTGGTGGGCCGGCAGATGTTTTGGATGGAGGAGTTCCCGGGGACGGGGACCTGGGGGGTCAGGACGACTCCGATCCCGACGCGCAGCCTTAGACGGAGCATCATCACTGCGCCCCGGGCGCGTCTTGCTGTTGGAGGGGTTGTATGTGTCCCCTTCCGGTTGTTGTATAGCCATTGTCATACAGCAAACGCAAAGTGACACATGTCCGAGGGGTCCCGTTCGTTCGCTGTATAGCCATCGCTATACAGCGAACGCAAAGTGACACATACTCCTCAGCTGCCGCTCGGTCATCAGGCTGCCGCTCGGGCTGCCAGCTGACCGCACGCCGCCGCGATGTCCCGTCCCCGCGTTAGGCGCACAGTGACCGGGACCCCCTGAGCTTCCAGCGCCGCGCGGAACGCCGCGATCGACTCCCGGCTCGAGCCCTCGAACCTCGCCGGCCCCGCCGCAATCGCGTTGCCGTCTGCGTGGCTCGGGTTGTAGGGGATCAGGTTGACCTTGTAGACAGGCTGCTGAGAGCGAGCAGCGCTGCCCGTCGATCCGCCGCGCGTCAGCGCCCGGGCCAGCTGCAGGGCCTGCTCGTAGCGGTCGTTGACGCCCGCCAGCATCACGTACTCGATGAATATGCGCCGGCGCTTGCGCTCGTAGAAAGCGTGGCACGCTTCCAGCACCTCAGCCAGCGGGTAGCGCTCGTTGACCGGCATCAACTCCGTGCGCAGGGCTTCATCTGCCGCATGCAGCGACAGCGCCAGGCGCACCGGCATGTCGCTCTCGGCCAGCCGTTCGATCCCCGGGATCCAGCCCACTGTCGAGATCGTGGTGCGGCGGTGCGTAACCCCCAGGTCGGGGAGCCGCTCGCAGGCCCCAAGCACCGCGTCGAGGTTCAGCATCGGCTCGCCCATTCCCATGAACACGCAGTGGTCGATCGCTTCGATGCGCCTGAAGTGAAGCGCCTGATCGAGGATCTCCGATGCGCTCAGGTTGCGAGCGAAGCGCATCGCTCCCGTGGCACAGAAGCTGCACGTCAGCGGACATCCCGATTGGGATGACACGCAGATCGAGCGTCGCCCGTCCTTGAAGCGCATCAACACCGCCTCCAGCGGCCGCCCGTCAGCCGTCGCAAACAGGGCCTTCACGGTGCCGTCGCTCGAATGAGCTTCATCGGACAGCGCCAGGCTCGAGAACGGCAGCTCGCGCGCAAGCTCCTCGCGCAGCTCCGCCGGGATGTCTGTCATCTCCTCATAGCCGCTCACCCCGCGCGCCGTCCACGCCCACACCTGGCGGGCGCGGAAACGGGGCTGGCCGCTGTCGGCGAGGATCTGCTCGAGCTTGTTGATGTCCATGGGTTCCAGCTGAGGCGGGCTGTGCTCCTATGGTTGCAGCCCATGCACCCCATTGCCGACGCCTCGCCATGCGGCTAGCCAAGTTCATCGCTCACGCGGGCGTCGCCTCCAGGCGCTCAGCCGAGAAGCTCATCGCCGAAGGACGCGTCAGCGTGGGTGGCAAGATCGTCACCGACCCTGCACGCGACGTGGGCGACGAAAGCGGGGTCGTCGTCGACGGACGTCCTCTGTCCGGGCCCGAGCCGCGGGTGCTCTACGCGCTCAACAAGCCCGTCGGCGTGGTCTCGAGCGCAAGCGACACTCACGGTCGGCCCACCGTCATCGACCTCGTCCCCGCGGGTGGGCTGCGGCTGTATCCCGTCGGACGGCTCGACATCGACACCAGCGGCCTGATCCTGCTCACCAACGACGGCGAGCTAGCCAACCGCCTCATGCACCCTAGCTTCGAAGTCCCCAAGACCTACCGCGCGACCATGCGCGGCGGCCCGATCGGAGCGGATGCCCTCGATGCCCTGCGTGTGGGCGTGCAGCTGGATGACGGGCCGACAGCGCCGGCGAAGGTTCGCCGGGTCAGCTCTCGCGAGATCGAGCTGACGATCAGCGAGGGGCGCAATCGTCAGGTGCGGCGCATGTGCGAGGCCGTCGGTCATCCCGTCCTCGAGCTTCAGCGGATCCGCTTTGGCCCGCTCGCCCTGGGTGGTCTCGAGCTGGGCGCCCACAGACGCCTAAGCGAGGCCGAGGCCGAGCGGATGCGGGAGCTCTGACAGAATCGAGCCCAATGCGACTGTTCGCCCTCCGTGGCGCCACCAGCGTCGAGCGCAACGACGCCAAGGACATACTGGATGCCACTAGCGAGCTGATGCAGCAGATCATGGTGCGCAACCAGCTCGATCCCGAGCGCGTGGTCAGCTGCATCTTCACTGCCACCAAGGACCTCAACGCCGAGTTTCCCGCCGTCGCAGCGCGCGCGCTGGGGTTCGAGCGTGTGCCCCTGCTGTGCGCCCAGGAGATCCCCGTTCCCCGCTCCATGCCCCGCGTTATTCGCGTGCTCATCCATTACCACGCAGACCACGAGCACGAGCCGGCGCATGTCTACCTCGGTGAGGCAAGCGCCCTGCGCTCCGACATCAGCTCCGCCCAATAAACGCTGCGCCGGAGACCGGTCACCCGCCGCCTGCTCTCCCGGCCCGTCACAATGAAGGGGTGGCAATCGAGTTCTCGCAGCGCATCCGGCGCATCCCCACGTACCCCGCCGCCGGCGGCTACGCCCAGCAGGAGCCGCTCGTGCGCCTGGCCAGCAATGAGTCGCCGTTTGAGCCCCTGCCCGAGGTGCGCGCCGCCATCGACCGGGCGCTGCCCAACCTGAACCGCTATCCCGACCCCACCAACTCGCTGCTGCGCAAACGCCTCAGCGAGCGCTATAGCGTACCCGGCGAGCGGATCGCGATCGGCAACGGCTCCTGCGACATCCTGCTCGCCGCCGGAGAGGCGCTGCTGGAACCCGGCGCCGAGGTCGTCTACGCGTGGCCGTCCTTCTCCGTCTACCCCCACCTCGCCGCGGCGTCTGGCGCGCGGGCGGTGACCGTCGCGCTCGATCAACACGCGTGCCACGACCTGCCGGCGATGCTGCGCGAGATCACCGTCGCCACGCGGCTCGTGCTCCTCTGCAACCCCAATAACCCCACCTCCACCGCCGTCCCGCTCGCCGACATCGCCGCCTTCCTCGACGAGGCCCCGCCGCATGTGTGCGTGATCCTCGACGAGGCCTACTGCGAGTTCAACCTGCTCGACGATCCCGACGCCTCCATCGAGCTGCTTGGCGCTCACCCCAACCTCGCCTTGCTGCGCACCTTCTCAAAGGTCCATGGCCTGTGCGGGCTGCGCGTGGGCTTTGCCCTGTGTGGCTCCGCCGAGCTGCCGCGGGCGCTCGATCAGGTGCGCCAGCCCTTCTTCTGCAACGCCCTCGCTCAGGCCGCCGCGCTCGAGGCGCTCGCCCATCAGGACAGCGTCGAAGAACGCGTCGCCCGCACTGTCGCCGAGCGGATCTCCATGGACGAGCGCCTGACCGCCCTCGGGCTGCACGTGGCCGAGTCGCAGGCCAACTTCTGCTGGGTCGACCTCGGCGAGGATCGCGACGAGGATGCTGTGATGCGCGGCCTGGAAGAGCGGGGGGTGCTCGTGCGGGCGGGCGCAGCGCTTGGCAGCACCACCCCTGCGCTGCGCGTCACCTATGGGCTACCCGAGGAGAACAGGCGCTTCCTGGACGCGCTCGCAGAGGTGCTGGCGCTCGCCGTCACGCCCTGAGCGGCGCCCCACCACGGAGACCGGCGGCTGGAGATCCGTTCGGGGCATCTGGCGAAGTTGTCTCCCAAATGCTTTACCGAGGAGGCTCTGTCTGCTACAAAGGTCGAAGGATGGCCATGAGCTCAACGGCAACCGCATCAACCTGCAGCCTTCGCGCGTATGCCGACTGGTCATTCCGTTACGCCTGGCGATTTAGCTAGGCGCTTCGGTCGCCCCCGTGCGCGAGCGGGTGTTGGCGGCCGCACCGGGCTCTTTCGCTGGAGCCGAGCGCCACTCCCGGGGTGCATCCTGCGCCCTCCTCGCGGCCCCTTCGACGGCACGCCGTCGTGAGCTCATCTCCGGGGATACCCAGCACCTCTAACATGCCCAGGCGTCACTGAAAGGACAAGTTGATGATGATCGTTATGAGAGAGTCCGCCACCGATGAGGAGATCGGAGCGGTCATTGAGAAGATCGAGCAGGCCGGGGCGCTCGCGCACCCCATCAAGGGCGCCCGCCTCACCGTGATCGGTGCCATCGGCGACGTCGAGCAGGACGTCAACATCGAAAGCCTTGGCCTCGAGGGACAGCCTGGAGTCGATCGTCTCGTGCCGATCCTCAAGCCCTACAAGCTCGCCTCCACGCAGATCCGCCACGGCGAGCGCACCGTCCTCGACATCCAGGGCCGCAAGATCGGTGGCGACCACTTCGCGCTTATCGCAGGACCCTGCACGGTCGAATCGCGCGAGCAGACCCTGCATACCTCGCGCGTGGTGCGCGACGCCGGTGTGACGCTGCTGCGAGGCGGCGCCTACAAGCCCCGCACATCTCCCTACGCCTTCCAGGGGCTCGGCCAGGAGGGGCTCAAGCTGCTCGCCGAGGCCAAGGCCGAGACCGGGCTGCCGATCGTCACCGAGTTGATGGACCTGCGCGACATCGACGATGTGCTCGAGGTCGCCGACGTGATCCAGATCGGCGCCCGTAACATGCAGAACTACCCACTGCTCAGCGAGATCGGGCGCTCGGGGCGTCCCGCCCTGCTCAAGCGCGGCCTCTCCGCCACGCTCGATGAGCTGTTGATGGCCGCCGAGTACATCCTCAAGGAGGGCAACCCCAGCGTCATGCTCTGCGAGCGCGGCATACGCACCTTCGAGACCGACCATCGCCGCACCACGCTCGACATCATGGCCGTGCCGATCCTCAAGGAGCTCACACACCTACCCGTGATCGTCGATCCGAGCCACGCCGCTGGACGGCGCGATCTCGTGCTGCCGCTGTCGCTGGCCGCAGCCGCTGCAGGTGCGGACGGCATCATCGTCGAGGTTCACCCCAACCCCGACGAGGCCGTATGCGACGGGCCGCAGGCGCTTCTGGCTGACACGTTCGGCGAGTTCGCCGCAACCGTTCAGCGCACCGCCGAAGTGGCCGGAAAGGCTCTCAGCGCCGTCTGATGGATCGCGCTGCCAGGCAGGCTTCTTGAGGGTCGCGATCCTTGGCGTGGGGCTGATCGGAGGTTCGATCGGTCTCGCTGCCCGCGCGCTGACGGGCGCGCACGTGTGCGGGTATGACCCCGACGAGAATGTGTGCGCCAAGGCACTCGAGCTGGGAGCCATCGACGAGCAGGCCACCGACATGAGGGGCGCCCTCGACGGCGCCGAGGTCGTGTTCGTCGCCACGCCCGTCTCAGCGCTCGCCGAGACCGTGCGCCTGGCGCTCTCATGCGCGGGTCCCGACTGTGTGGTCAGCGACGTCGGCTCCACCAAGCAGCCGCTCGCCGAGGTCGCAGCCGACGAGCGCTTCGTCGGCGGGCACCCTCTCGCCGGCGCCGAGACCGCCGGTGTGGAGCACGCGCGCGCCGACCTTTTCGACGGCGCCACCTGGTACCTGACGCCCGGAGCAGGCACCTCGGGCGTGCTCTACGAGCGCCTTCACCGGCTGCTGGTGGCCCTCCAGGCCCGTCCCACCGCAATCGACCCCAAGACCCACGACCGCCTCATGGCCTGCGTCTCCCATCTGCCGCACGTGCTCGCAAACGTGCTTGTCACGCAGGCAGCCGGTCTGTTGGGAGAGGACGAGCGCTCGCGCCGGCTGCCCGCCGTGGGGCCGAGCTTTCGCGACGCCACTCGCGTGGCCGGTGCCAACAGCGCGATCTGGACCGACATCTACATGTCCAACCGCCACGCGCTCATCGCCGGCATCGACGAGCTCTCGGCGCGCCTGAGCGAGGTGCGTGGTTGGCTGGCCGAGGTCCAGGCGCCGGCCATCACCGCCTGGAACGAGCGCGCCCGCACCGACCGCGATGCCCTGCTCGGGTCGGGCTCTGCGGGGGCAGGGGGGGAGCCTGTCCACGAGCTGCGGGCGTCGGTGCCCAATCGGCCCGGCGTGATCGCTGAGATCGCCCTCGCGCTCGGACATGCCGGCGTGAACATCATCGACATGGCCCTCTCGCCCTCCGAGGACCAAAGCCAGGGATCGGTCGCGCTCTGGGTCCGCGGAGATGCCCATTCAGACAGCGCTCAGGGGCTCATTGCCGGCCTCGGCTTCCCAGTCGTGCGAGCATGAGGGGGCTGCCCATGAACGCCCGTTTCGAGCCCGCCCGCGGACTGACCGGAGAGCTGAGCCCTCCGCCTGACAAGTCCATCTCTCACCGCGCGGCCCTGCTCGGCGCCATGGCCAGCGAGCCCGTGCGGATCGAGCGCTACCTTCGCGCCGCCGACACCGACTCCACGCTCGAAGCCGTCCGCGCGCTGGGCGCCCTCGTGGAGGCCAACGGCGAGGAGGTCGTCGTGCGCGGGACCGGCATGCGCGAGGCGCGCGAGCCCGACGGTCCGATCGATGTCGGCAACGCCGGGACGCTCTTGCGGCTGCTGCCCGGTTGGCTCGCCGCCCAGGAGGGACGCACGTTCACGCTCGACGGCGACGAGTCCATTCGCCGCCGGCCCGTCGACCGCATCGCCACGCCCCTGCGCCAGATGGGCGCCGAGCTGGACGCTCGCGACGGGCGCTTCGCCCCATTCGTCGTGCACGGCGCACGGCTGCGCGCCATCTCCTACGAGCTGGACGTGGCAAGCGCCCAGATCAAGTCCTGCATCCTGCTCGCTGCCCTCGCCGCCGACGGCGCCACCACCGTGGGCGAGCCCGCACGCAGCCGCGATCACACCGAGCGCATGTTGCTACGCGCCGGCGTGCCCATCCACCGAAACGGACGCCACGTGACGGTGGTCAACGCCGATGAGCTCGTGCTCGAGCCGCTGCGCATCCCCGGCGACCCCAGCTCTGCCGCCTTTCTCATCGCCGCCGGCGTGCTCGTGCCCGGCTCGCGCCTGTTGCTCAGCGATGTCGGCGTCAACTGGACGCGCACCGGCTTCCTTCGCATCGTGCGCAGGATGAAGGGCATAGTTCTCGGGGACCTCGAGGACGAGAGCGGAGAGCTCATCCCCGAGGAGCCAGTCAGCGACCTAGACGTCGCCCACGGCGCCCTGGAGGGCACCGTCGTCGAGCCCGAGGAGGTGCCAATGGCGATCGATGAGCTGCCGCTGGTGGCGCTGCTGGGCTGCTTTGCCGAGGGCGAGACCGTCGTGCGTGGCGCTCAGGAGCTGCGCGTCAAGGAGATCGACAGGATCGCCGGCGTGGTCGATGGGCTGGGGGGGCTGGGAGCGGACATCGAGGCGACGCCCGATGGCTTCGTCGTACGCGGCACCGGTGGTCTTCGCGGCGGCACCATCGACGCCTTGGGCGATCACCGCATGGCCATGGTCGGCGCGATTGCCGGGCTTGCCTCGCGCGAGGGCGTAGAGGTGATTGGCATGGACGCCGCCGCTGTGTCCTATCCCTCCTTCACGGAGGACCTGGCGGCGCTTTGCTCGTAGCGATCGACGGTCCGGCCGGTGCCGGTAAGTCGACCGTCGCGCGTGCCCTCGCCCAGCGCCTCGGCTTCACCTACCTCGACAGCGGCGCCATGTATCGCTGCGTCGCCGTGCTCTCCCGCGCCGCGCCCGATAGCTCTCCGGGGGCGCTCGCCCGAGGCGCAGCCATCGAGTTTGGCAGCGGCCACGCGCGTGAGCTGGTTCTGCTCGACGGGCGCGACGTCAGCGAGCAGATCCGCACGCCCGAGGTCTCCGAGGGGGCCTCTCGCGTCGCCGCCGACCCCGATGTCCGCGCCGCGCTCGTGGCCAAGCAGCGCGAGCTGATCGCAGGCGGCGACTGGGTGGCCGAGGGACGCGACATCGGCACCGTGGTGGCGCCCAATGCCGAGTTGAAGATCTTCCTGACCGCCGATCCAGGCGAGCGTGCGCGCAGGCGTGCCATTGAGCTGGGCGCCGACATGGATACGGTCCTGGCCGAGCAGACCATGCGCGATCAGCGCGACAGCGACCGCGAGCACAGCCCGCTGCGCGCCGCCGATGGAGCCGTGCTGCTCGACACCACCGGGTTGAGCGTCGAGCAGGTTGTCGAGTTGATCGCCGGGCTTGCGGGAGCGGACAGGTCTGCTTCGTAGTGTTACCCGCCGCCAACTGTATAACTATCGCTATACAGATTGTCGAGGGAAGTGCCAGTCGCAGGCCCACAGCGCCCTTGGGCACCTCGTATTCCGATCGCGAGCCGCTGCGGGATCCGGGTTATACTCAGAGTATGACTCAACGGTATGCGACCTACAGGATGGGGCCGAAGGGGCAGGTGGTCATCCCAAAGCAGATCCGCGACCGCCTACGGCTGAAGCCCGGCGACAGCCTGCTCGTGCACGACGAGCAGGACGAAGTCCGCATCCGCAAGGCGATCCAGAGTCCAGCCGACCGTCGGGCGATCGTCGCGAGCCTTCGCGGGGCGCTGGCGGGCACTCCGAGCCTCACTGCGGGCCTCGAGGCCGAGCGCCGCCTGGAGCGCGAGCGCGAGGACCGCAAGGGAGTGAAGCCCTGACTGTCGTTCTCGATGCATGGGCCGCCATGGCCCTCTACGAAGACCATCCCTCTGCGGAGGACGTCGAAGCGGCCATCGATACCGCAGAGGCGGTGATGTCCGCCGTGAACCTCGGCGAGGTGCTGTACAAGCTGGAGCGCGATCACGGTCGTGAGCAGGCCACGGCGCTCGTCGAGCGGCTGCGCTCGGTAACGAGGGTCGAAGATGCCGACTGGGAGCTCGTCGTCCGCGCCGCCCACGTCAAGGCCCGCGGCGGCATCTCCTACGCCGATGCCTTCTGCGTGGCCACAGCCCAGCGCCACGAGGCGCCCCTCTACACCGGCGACCCCGAGATCCTTGCGCTGAGGGACATCGTCGAGCTTGTCGACCTGCGCCACCGGAACCCCAGCCGATGAAGGTCGCCATCGTCGGCTATCCAAACGTGGGCAAGTCCTCGCTCATCAACCGCCTCACCGGCACACGCGAGGCTGTCGTGCACGAGCGTCCCGGCGTCACGCGCGACCGCAAGGAGCTCGACTGCGAGTGGAACGGACGGCGCTTCACGCTGATCGACACTGGGGGCGTGGACTTCGAGGACGAGGACCCGCTTGCGGGCTCCATTCGCGAGCAGGCCCGTGCCGGCGTGGCCGATGCCGAGGTGGCAGTGCTCGTGGTCGATGCTCGCGCAGGAGTGCGCCCCGGCGATGAGGAGATGGCCGATCTGCTGCGCCGCGCGCCGCTACCGACGATCGTTGCCGCCAACAAGTGCGACAGCGTCAACGAGCTACCGCTGGCGGCGGACTTCCATCGTCTCGGGCTGGGCGAGCCGCTCGCCGTATCGGCCGCCCAGGGCCTCGGCACGGGCGATCTGCTCGACAGAATCGTGGAGTTGCTGCCCGAGGGAGAGAGCGAGGTCGAGGACGGCACCGTCCGGCTGGCCGTGATCGGCAGGCCCAACGTGGGCAAGTCCTCGCTGGTGAACCGCTTCCTCGGCGAAGACCGTGTGATCGTCTCCGATGTCGCCGGCACCACCCGCGATGCCATCGACATGCCCCTGCTCGTCGGCGAGCGCAAGCTGATCCTCGTGGACACCGCCGGCATGCGCCGACAGTCCAAGGTCTCCGACTCCATCGAGTACTACACCGCGCTGCGCTCCCAGCGGGCCGCTGAGCGCGCCGATGTGGCGCTCGTGGTCTGCGACGCCGCCGATGGCGTCACCGCTCAGGACCTGCGCATCGCCGAGCTGGCCATGAAGGCCGGCTGCGCGACCGCCATCGTGCTCAACAAGTGGGACATGCAGGAGCATCCCGACAGCGACACCGGCGGGCGCCTGGACCTCGAGCACGAGCGCGGGCGGGTCGCCGACAAGCTGCGCCTGCGCCCGCGCGTGCTGACCGTCAGCGCCAAGACCGGCAGGCACGTCCCCCGTCTGCTCACCGAAGCCATCGCCCTGGGCGACCGCATGGCCGGGCGCATACCCACGCCCGAGCTCAACCGCTTCCTGTCCGAGACCGTCCAGGCGCGTCAGCCCCCCGTGGGTTCGCGCCGGGGCGCCAGCGGCCACCGCCTCAAGCTGATCTACATGGCCCAGATCGGCGAGCGCCCGCCCCGCTTTGCGATCCAGGTCAACTCTCGCTCGCGGGTCACCCGCGACTACGCCTACTTCGTTGAGAACCGCCTGCGCGCCCGCTACTCGCTCGACGGTATCCCTCTGATCATCGACTTCGTCGAGCGTGGACAGCGCGGAGCGCGCGGTCGCGCGCGGGCCGCATAGACTTCTGCGACTTTGCCAACTGCCCGCGCCCGGCGCTCATCCGCCCGCGCATGATCCCTGGAGCTGATCCCGCTAGTCATGACTGAGCTAACCGAGAGCGAGTACCTGTTCACCTCCGAGTCAGTCACGGAGGGACACCCCGACAAGATCGCCGACCAGATCTCCGACGGGGTGCTCGACGCTGTCCTCACCGACGACCCATACGGGCGCGTGGCCTGCGAGACCCTCGTCAACACCGGCCTGGTGGTGGTGTCCGGCGAGATCTCCACCAACACCTACGTCGACATCCAGGAGATCGCCCGCGAGACGATCCGCAAGATCGGCTATACGGACGCCGATCTCGGCTTCTCGGCGGACTCCTGCGCGGTGCTCAACGCGATCGACAAGCAGTCGCCCGACATCGCCCAGGGAGTGGACAAGGCGTATGAGGCGCGCACCGACGCCGGCGATGACGACGAGCTCGACGTGGCCGGGGCGGGAGACCAGGGGATGATGTTCGGCTACGCGACCAACGAGACGGAGACGCTGATGCCGCTGCCGATCTCACTCGCCCACCGCCTGGCCGAGCGCCTGGCCGCGGTCCGCAAGGTCGGTACGCTCGACTACCTGCGCCCCGACGGCAAGACCCAGGTCAGCGTGCGCTACCTCGACGGCAAGCCCGTGGAGATTGAAAAGCTCTTGATCTCAACCCAGCACGCCGAGGGCGCAGAGGCGCTGATACCGGACGACCTCTGGGAGCACGTCGTCGAGCCGATCCTCCCCGGGGGGCTCTATGACGCTGCCAAGCTGCGCAAGAACTTCCTCGTCAATCCCACCGGACGCTTCGTCATCGGCGGTCCCGTCGGCGACGCGGGCCTGACAGGACGCAAGATCATCGTCGACACCTACGGGGGCATGGCTCGTCACGGCGGCGGCGCCTTCTCCGGCAAGGACCCCTCCAAGGTCGATCGCTCGGCTGCCTACGCCGCTCGTTGGGTGGCCAAGAACGTCGTCGCCGCCAAGCTCGCCGAGCGCGCCGAAGTCCAGGTCGCCTACGCGATCGGCGTGGCGCACCCGGTCTCGGTGATGGTCGAGACGTTTGGCACCGAGCAGGAGGGGCGCACGCGCGGGCAGATCGCAAAGGCCGTGGATGAGGTCTTCGACCTGCGTCCGGGGGCCTTCAGGGAGGAGCTCAACCTGCACCGCCCGATCTACCAGAAGACCGCCGCCTACGGCCACTTTGGTCGCGACGATCACGACTTCACGTGGGAGCGCACCGACAAGGCCGATGCTCTGCGCGCGGCCGCCGGTCTCTGACCGCAGCGCGCTCTAGTGTCAGGGCGATGGCAGCCATCGCCCAGCTCGACAGGACTACCGCCGAAATAGAGGGTGCGGCGAGGATCGCTCGGGTGGAACCGATGACGACGGCACGAGCCCTGCGCGGACCGTTCGACTACCGCCTGCCGCAGGCGCTTCGCGGCGAGGTGAGCGTCGGCTCGATGCTCGTTGTCCCGTTCGGTCGGCGCGAGATCCTCGGGGTGGTGGTCGGCCTCGCCGAGTCGAGCGAGGTCGCCGAGGAGAAGCTCCTGGCGCCGCTGCGGGCGTTGGAGCCAGGAATCCCTGGTGAGTTGGTGGCGCTCGCTCAGTGGATCGCTGCCGAGTACTGCTCCACAGTCGCCCGCGCGCTCGGATTGGTCCTGCCTCCGGGTGCGGCGCGGCAGTTGAGCGGTCGCAAGCGCCCCGCGGTGGCGCGTCCGCAGCATCTTGCCGTTGGTGCGCGCAGTCCGCACGCGCCGGAGCTGACCGCCGAGCAGGACGCGGTGCTCAGGCCGATTCTCGACATGCTAGAGGCGCGGCAAGCTGCCCAGCGTCTGCTTCACGGGGTGACCGGCTCGGGCAAGACCGAGGTCTATCTGCGCGCCGCCGCCGCCGCGCTCGAGCAGGGCCGTGGCGCGATCGTGCTCGTGCCCGAGATCGCTCTCACCCCACAGATCGTCGGCCGCTTCATCGAACGCTTTGGCGAGACCGTGGCGGTGCTGCACTCCCGGCTGACCTCCGGCCAGCGCTACGCCGAGTGGCGGCGCCTGCGCGAGGGCCAGGCGCGGGTCTGCGTGGGACCGCGCTCGGCTGTGTTCGCGCCGATCGAGGACCTCGGGCTGATCGTCGTGGACGAGGAGCATGACGCCTCCTACAAGCACGAAGGCGACCCCCGCTACGACGCTCGCGATGTGGCAGCCGAGCGCGCCAGGCGCAGCGGCGCCCTGCTGCTGCTGGGGAGCGCGACTCCGCGCGCAGAGACCGTGCATCGCGTGAGCGCCTCTGTCCTTGCCAGGCGGGTCGATGGACGGCCGCTTCCGCCGGTGGAGGTTCTCGACATGCGTGGTGAGCCGCAGGGCCTGCATCCCGATACGGCGCAGGCGCTGGCCGACGTTCGCGCCAGGCGTGGCAAGGCGATCGTGCTGCTCAACCGTCGCGGCTGGTCGAACTTCCTCTCCTGTCGCTCCTGCGGGCACGTGTGGAGCTGTCCCGAATGCGATGTGGCGCTGGTGCTCCACCGCAGTGGCGGCTTCCTCGCATGTCACCACTGCGGTCACCGCGAGGAAGCGCCCGTGCGCTGCGAGCAGTGCGCCTCGACAGGGGTGGCGCGCCACGGGGCCGGTACCGAACGCCTGCAGCACGAGCTCTCCAGGGTCTTCGATGACGGCAGCTTCCCAGTGTTCCGCCTCGACGCCGACGTTGTCGCAGGGGCGGTGGGAAGCGGCCAGGCGAAGCCAAAGGCATCCGCTGAGTTGGATGGAGGGATCGGAGCACTGCTGCGCGAGTTCGAGCAGGCCGCCTGCGGGGTCCTGATCGGCACGCAGATGGTTGCCAAGGGCCACGACTTCCCCGATGTGAGCCTCGGCGTGGTGCTCGATGCGGACGCGACTCTGCGATTCCCGGACTTCCGTGCCGAGGAGCGGACCTTCGCCCTGATCGCCCAACTGGCCGGGCGCGCCGGGCGGGGTGGCCACGGACGTGTTCTGGTGCAGACGATCGCACCCGATGCTCGCGCGATCGTGCATGCCGCCCGCCACGACAGCCACGGATTCCTCCTCGGCGAGATCGAGCGTCGGCGGGCCCTTCGCTACCCACCCTTCTCGCATCTCATCAGGATCGTGTGCGCGGCGGAGGAGTCCCAGCCCGCGCGCGACGCGGCCGGCGACGTGCGGGCTCGCATAGTTGCGGCGGGGCTCGATGCGAGCGTTCTCGGTCCGGCGGCGCTCTTTCGCCTGCGCGGTCGCGAGCGCCAGGTGCTCGTTGTGAAGGCATCCGAGCGGCGTGAGGCCGTCGAGGCGGTCGGGGAGGCGGTGGCCCTCGCGGCCGCCGGGCGCACGCACGTGGGAGTCAGCTTCAGCGTGGACGTCGATCCCCAGTAGGGCGGGCGGACGAGTCTCTCCTGCGCGTGAGGTAGACACGAGGTGGCGGTTCCGATATCTGGTAGCTTCTCGGTCTTCGCCCCAGAGCTCAGGAGGTCGGGGACTGTGCCGAGCAACGTAGGGTCTCGCCCTGGCCGATCCGTCCGCCCGCGTCGGCCGGCATCTGGGGCTCGCCTGATGATGCTGGGGCTCCTCCTCGGGCTTCTTGCCCTCGGCCCTCTGGCATCCCCGGCGTTCGCCGAAGTCACGGGCATCTCCGGCAAGGTGAGCGACGCGATCACCCACGCGCCGATCGAAGGAATCGAAGCCTGCGCCATCTCCACCGCCGAAGAAGGGCACGAAGAAGAAGAAGTCCCGGGTAACTTCGGCTGCGCCACAACCGACTCGACGGGCGACTACACGATCTCGGGGCTGAATCCCGGCGGCTTTGCCGTGGCCTTCAGCCCGCCCTTCCTGAGCTCGCTCAACTATGTCTCGCAGTTCTATGACGGAAAGTCCTCGTTCTCGGAAGCGAGCACCGTGACGGTCACCGCGGGCGCCGTCAAGGCAGGGGTGAACGCCGAATTGGAACCGGGCGCCGAGCTCTCTGGGAAGGTGAGCGAAGCCTCCACCGGCGCTCCCGTCGAAGGCATTCTCGTGTGCGCGATCGGCCCCATCCTCGGCACGGCCCCCGCCGAACTCGCCGCCTGCACACGCAGCGCGGGTGGCGGCGAATATGCCCTTCTGGGGCTTCGCGCAGGGAGCTACAAGGTGCTGTTCCTGGGCAACGAAAACCTCGCCCCCCAGTCCTACAACGGCAAGGCCACCTTCGCGGA
>JASLDD010000052.1 GCA_030151725.1 Solirubrobacteraceae bacterium | reverse complement strand
TGCCAGGGCTTCGCCGAGCCCGGGGCGGGCTCGGACCTCGCTGCGCTTAAACCGCGCGCGGTCAAGGACGGCGACGAATGGGTCGTGACGGGCCAGAAGGTGTGGACGAGCGGCGCGCAGTACTCCAAGTGGTGCATGCTGGTCGCCCGCTCTGACAACGAGGCCGCCAAGCACAAGGGCCTCACTTACTTCCTGATGGACATGGAACAGGACGCCGTGCAGGTGCGTCCGCTGACGCAGATCACGGGCGAGGCGGAGTTCAACGAGCTGTTCATCGAGGAGGCGCGCATCCCGGATGCGAATGTGGTGGGCGGCGTTGGCAACGGCTGGAAGGTGGCGCTGACGACGCTCATGAACGAGCGCGCAGGTCTTGGCTTTGCGCTTCAGATCCGCCTGCGACAGCTGCTCGACGACCTGATCTCAGAGGCAGCCGAGCGCGGCATGCTCGAGGACGCCCGCACTGCGGATGCGCTGGCTGAGCTGCACGTGCGCTGCGAGTCGATCAGGCTGCTCGCGTGGAAGGGGTTGACGGACGTGGAGCGCTATGGCCAGCCGGGGCCGGAGGGCTCGCTGGTGAAGTGGCTTTGGTCTGACACCAACCAGCGCCTGACGCAGCTGGCGGTCGACATCGTGGGACCGCAGGCGCTGACGTCGGGTGAGAGCTGGAGCTATGAGCTTCTGCGGGCGCGCGGCAACACGATCGAGGGCGGCACGACGGAGGTCCTCAAGAACATCGTGGCTGAGCGCGTCCTTGGTCTTCCACGCCTGAAGGTGGCTGCATAGCTCATGGACTTCGGACTGACAGACGACCAGCGCGAGATCCAACGAACGGCGCGCCAGCTGCTCACAGAGCGCGCCAAGCCGGAGCGTGTCCGCGAGCACGCGGAGGCCGGACGGATGGACTCGGAGCTGTGGCGCGAGCTGGGCGAGCTGGGCTGGCCGGGGATTGCGGTCGCGGAGGAGTACGGCGGCCAGGGCCTTGGCTGCATCGAGCTGTCGATTCTGTGCGAGGAGCTGGGTCGCTCCATCGCCCCTGTTCCCTTCCTGCCGAGTGCGATGGCGGCGACGGTGATCGAGCATGGCGGCTCTGCCGAGCAGCGCGAGCGCTGGCTGCCGGGCCTGGCCTCGGGCGAGACGATCGGCGCGCTGGGCGCGGCGACGGATGGCTCGGCTGAGCTTGTGATCGGTGGCGCGGATGCGCAGGTGCTGGTGCTGATCGAAGACGACGGCTCGGCGCGGGTGCTGAGCGCGGATGAGGCCGAGGTGAGCCCGCTTGCGGCGATCGACCCGACGCGCTCGGCGGCGCGAGTGAGCGTGGGTGACGCGGGCGAGGAGCTGGCGGATGGCTGTGCGGGTCTGGGGAGGGCGCTGGTGGCGGTCAGCTCGGAGTTGGTGGGCGTGTGCGACAGGGCGCTCGAGATGACTGTGGAGTATGTGAAGGAGCGCAAGCAGTTCGGCGTGCCTGTGGGCTCCTACCAGGCGGTGTCGCACCGCTGCGCGCAGATGCTCTTGGAAACAGAGAAGGCGCGCTCGACGTCGGCCTTTGCGGCATGGACGGCGGATGCGGACCCGGAGCGCTTGGCGGAGGCCGCGGCGATGGCCAAGGCGGCCTCCTCGGAGGCGGCACGCGAGGTGACGGCGGGCGCGATCCAGATGCACGGCGGGATTGGCTTCACGTGGGAGGCTGATGTGCACTGGCTGTATAAGCGCGCTCAGATCGATGCAGTGCTGCTGGGTGGAGCGGGCCGCCACCGCGCGCAGCTGGCAGCCATCCTGGCCGAGCGCCTCAGCGCCTCAGCCACTACCGCCTGAGCGTCGCATCGTGGGCCGCGCCTGCGGGTAGCCTCCCCCCAAGCGATGAAAGGGGACGAGGTGGCTCGGCCGAACGTGTTTGACGAGGAGTTCCAGATGGAGCGCGCGGAGATGGGCGTGCGCGGCACGCTCGTGGCCCACGCGGCCGGCGCGCACGAGCTCGGAGGAACCGTGTATGAGCTGGCGCCGGGTGCCAGTGGCTTTCACCTGCATGCCCATTACGGCAATGAGGAGATGTTCGTGGTGCTCCGCGGCACGCCGACGATGCGCCGCGAGGATGGCGAGGAGGAGCTGAGGGCGGGCGATGTGGTCGTCTGTCCTCGGGGCCGGGAGGGCATGCATGCGCTGGCGAACCGCTCGGGCGAGCCGGCGTTGGTGCTGGCTGTCTCGACTGCCAACAGCCCCGACGTGGTGCTCTATCCGGAGAACGACACCGTGGGCGTCGCCACGCGCAATCCCTTCACGCCGATCCCTGAGGGTGGCGATGAGGGGGTCATCGCTCTGTTCCGCGGTGAGGACAACCAGCGCAAGGCCAAGAGCTAGCTCGCATGTCACGGTATGCGGCGTTCCTGCGGGGGATGAACGTGGGCGGACACCGTCTCACCAACGAGGAGCTGCGCGCCCACTTCGATGCGATGGGGTTTGCCGATGTTGCGACGTTCCGCGCCAGCGGCAATGTGGTGTTCGCGGGTGAGAAGGCCAAGCCGGCGCTTGTCAGGAGTCGTATCGAGGAGGGGCTGTCCGACCTGCTCGGCTACGGCGTTCCGGCCTTCATACGCACCGCCGAGGAAGTCCGTGCGATGGCCGCAAAGCAGCCCTTTCCGGCCAAGCAGGTGAGTACGTCCAAGGGCAAGCTCCAGGTGGCGCTGCTGTTCGAGAAGCCTGCGGCGGCTGCCGCCAGGGAGCTGAGCGAGCTGAGCAGCAAGGACGACAGGCTGTTGCTGGACGGGCGCGAGCTGTACTGGCTGCCAAGTGGCGGCGTGCTCGAGTCAGCGCTGGACATGAAACGGATCGAGCGCCTGCTGGGGGCGATGACGATGCGCACGAAGGGGACGATCGAGCAGATCGCCGCCAAGCACTTCGCCGACTGACCGTTGCTCGCCTAACGAACGTTCTGTGGGGATAGTCTCCCGGTGGGGGAAGCCGCTTCGTTAGAGACCTGATCCAAGGAGAGGGAAGTCATGGCCACAGTGCAGGGCGTTCAGGGAGCAATCGATGAGGGCGAGCTGGGGCTGACACTCGTGCACGAGCATGTGCGCTTTCGCGACGAGGCGGTGGCGGCGGAGTGGCCTGGGCGCTATGACGAGCAGCTGGAGCTGGACGCGGCCCTGTTGGCGGTGAACGCGGCCAAGGAGAAAGGCGTGCGCACGATCGTCGATCCGACGGCCATGTTCGGCGGGCGCGATGTGCGCTTCATGAAGCGGGTGGCCGATGAGACGGGTGTGCAGATCGTGGCGTGCACGGGCATCTACAGCTATGACTACCTCCCCCACTACTTTGCCAACCGCGACGTGGATGTGATGGCCGACCACTTCGTGGAGGACATCGAAGTCGGCGTTCAAGGCACGGAGATCAGGGCTGCGTTCCTGAAGTGCGCGGCGGATGCGGCCGGGGTGACGGACAACGTGGAGAAGATCCACCGGGCGGTGGCCCGCGCGAGCGTGCAGACGGGCGCTTCGATCATGGCCCACTCGATGCCGGCGGTGGGCACGGGCCCGCGCCAGGTTGAGATCTTCGAGGAGGAGGGCGTGGACATGTCCAAGGTGCAGATCGCCCACTGCGGCGACAGCGAGGACGTGGAGTACATCCAAGGGCTGATCGATCGCGGCGTGTATGTGGGCCTGGACCGCTACGGACTCGAGATGTACCTACCGATGGACAAGCGCAATGCGACAGCGGCGGAGCTGCTGAGGCGCGGGCACGCCAAGCAGCTGATGATCTCTCAGGACTTTTGCGCGACGATCGACTGGTTCCCAGCGGAGGCGGCCGAGATCTTCGAAAGCCACGGCGCGATTCGCAACTGGTCGATGACGCTGGTCTTCGACGAGGTGGTGCCGGCGCTGCGCGAGCTCGGGGCGATGGACGACGCGAGCTTCAACACGATCTTCGTGG
The DNA here is from genome assembly GCA_030151725.1 of Solirubrobacteraceae bacterium. Lineage (GTDB taxonomy): Bacteria > Actinomycetota > Thermoleophilia > Solirubrobacterales > Solirubrobacteraceae > Palsa-744. The sequence continues at coordinate 3,908 of JASLDD010000052.1, read as the reverse complement.
AGAACCCACGCCGCTGGCTGACCGCCTGAGCTACAGGCGACGCGCGAAGCTCGACGTCGCCGCGCTCAGCTGGGGGCCGCGAGCAGTGCCGCTCCCCCCTCCTCCACGCCTGCCTTGTTGACCTTCGGGTTGGCCGCCTGGGCGGAGAGCCGCTCGGTGGGCAGCGGACCGCAGAGGGCGAGCGCTTCCTCGGTGCCGAGCGCTGGATCGAGCCAAGCGTTCTGGGCGTCGGTGTCGGCAAGGATCACGGGCATGCGGCCGTGGATCGGCGCGGCGATGCGGTTGGGCGCCGAGTCGCATGTCAGCAGGGTGACGCTCGAGATCCACTCGCCCTGGATCTTTGCGGGCGTCCACAGGGCCGCGAAGGCGAACGGCACACCGCCGTCGACCTGGAAGAAGAAGGGTTGGCGGGGCTCTGACTTCTTCTCGGGCTTCAGCCACTCGAAGTAGCCGTCTGCGATCTGAAGCGCCCGACGTGAGGACTTGGGGATGAGATTGCGGTAGGCGGGCTTCGAGGCGACGGTCTCCATCCGCGCGTTGATCATCTTGGCGGCGCCTTTGAGATCGGCCCAGTGGGGCACGAGACCCCAGCGCAGCAGGCGCGCTTCGGGCTCGCCCTTGGGCGAGATGATCGCGAGCACCTCTTCGGTGGGCGCGATGTTGAAGCGGCGCATCCCCTCGGTGCCCGAGATGGGCACTCGGAAACGTTCGTTGAGTTCTTCTGGACCGGCCGTGTTGGTGTAGCGCCCGCACATGCTTCGAGGATAGGCGCGAGCACAGCGGAAAGCCCCTGGACGAGCTGCAGACTGTGGTCTGCCAGACTCCAAAGTGAGCAGGTGTCCAGTGGGAACAAGTGCGAACATATGTTCGTATGGGCAGGCCCTACCGTCCGGTTCGCGAGCTGGAAGCTCACCTCGAACGAGGTGAGCTCGAGTTCGCGCTGGCGCTGGCGAGAGCGCTGGCGGTCGAACGCGAGCGCCCCCTCGACCTGGCTGTGACGATCCGCTTCCTGCCTTTGATCGCGGCTGAGCGCCCGGAGGCGTTCGACGTGTGGGCACTGCGGTGGTTGGAGCGCTGGTGCGCTGAGCTGCGCCGGGCGGCGAGCATCGATGACGCGGTCGAGGTCGCGCAGGGCCTGGCGGAGATCCCAATCGACCCCGGCCACGCCCTGCAGGTGGTGGAGGCGATCTGCGCGCGCCACCGCGGGCGGCTCAGCGAGCGGTAGGGTTGTCGAGACCCTCGATGAGCTCGATCAGGGCGGCTTCGGTCTGGGGCACGCTGAGCTTCATGTCGCGGCGCAGGAGCTTCCACACATAGACATCGCACACGGCCACGAGCTGCGCGTCGCGACGAGTGCGTGCCGAGCCGCGCAGCGCGGCGAGTTGTGGCTGGAACGTCCTCTGCACCCATTCGCGATGGAGCTCGCGGCCGTGATCGGTCGCTTTGAGCACGAGCGGACGGCGGTGCTCTTCGGCGAGCACCCGCATCACGAAGTTGCCGTAGCGCTCGTAGTGCTTGACCAGGTTGCGCACCGCGGCGGGCACGTCGCCGACTGGCACCTGTGCGCGTTCGCGGCGCACGGGCTCGCTCATGCGCTGCAGGATCGCGTCGATCAGCCCATCCTTGGAGCCGAAGTGGCGCAACACCGTCTGCACGGTCGTGCCGGCGCCCTCGGCGACATCCTCGAGCGACGAGCCGGCGTCGGTGCTGCGGGAGAAGAGGGCGCCGGCCGCGTTGAGGATCCGCTCGCGCGTGGCCGCAGCTGCCTCGGCCCGCGCCCCCATGCGGTACGGGCGGGTGGAAGCCCGTTTGTCTTTCACGCTTTCGATGCTAACCGGCGGTGCGCACGCGGTAGCGCCTGATGGTGAGAGGCACGACGACGACCAATGTGAGCACACACCAGCCCAGTGCGCTCAGCACGGGGTGCTGCAGCGGCCAAGCGGCGCCGGAGGGCAGAGCTGTGGGATTGCCGAACAGCGTGCGCACGGCTGCCGCGAGGGCGCTCATGGGGTTGTATTCGGCTACCTGGCGCAGCCCGTCGGGAAGACTGCCGGCGGGGACGAAGGTGTTGGCGATGAACGTCAGCGGGAAGATCAGGATGAAGGCCACGCCGTTGACGGCATCGGGCGTGCGGGCAAGCAGGCCGAGCAGCATCCCCACCCACAGCATGGCGAAGGCGAACAGCGCCAACAGGGCGAAGCCGGCGATCGCGTGCGGGATGCCCGAGTGGATGCGCCAGCCGACGATCAGGCCACTGGCGATCATGATCGCCAGCGCGAGCATGGCTGCGGCGAGGTCGGAGATGAGGTGTCCGTAGAGGAAGGCCGAGCGGGACATGGGCAGCGAGCGAAAGCGATCGACGATGCCCTCGGTGAGGTCGGTGGCGATGGAGATGGCGGGCCCGATGATCCCGAAGGTGAGCGTCTGCACGAGGATGCCGCCGAGCAGATATTCGCGGTAGCCGCCGCCGGCCACGTGAATGGCGCCGCCGAAGACATAGGCGAACAGCAGCACGAACATGATCGGCTGCACGGTGGCGTCGAGCAGCCGCTCTGGCACCTGGCGCACGTGGGCGACGTTGCGCCGAGCGAGCATCAGGCTGTCGGAGATCTCCCAACGCAGGCGTGTGGCGGCTCCAGCGGTGGCTGCGGGGCTCTCGGCGCTCATGAGGCCAGCGCCTCCTGCTGGGACGTCTCGGAGCTCCCATGCGATCCGGTCACGGCGAGGAAGACATCATCGAGGGTGGCTTCGCGACGGTGCACGTCGAGTGCATCCACGCCGGCGGCATCGAGCGCGCGCACGACCTCCACGAGCCGCGTGCCGGCGCGCGCAGGCACGGTCACGGTCAGCTCCTCGGGGGCTATCGCGGACTGGCCGTCGGCGAATGCGCTGAGGGCCTGGGCGGCGCTCGAGAGGCCGTCCTCGCTTGCGAGCGTGACCGCGATGCGCTCGCCTCCCACGCGCGCCTTGAGCTCCTCGGGCGGCCCCTCGGCGACGATGCGCCCGCGATCGAGCACCACGATGTTGTCGGCGAGGCGGTCGGCCTCCTCGAGGTACTGGGTGGTGAGCACGAGCGTGGTGCCGCCGTCGACGAGCTCGCGCAGCAGCGCCCACAGGTCGTTGCGCCCCTGGGGATCGAGGCCGGTTGTGGGCTCGTCGAGGAACAGCACGGGCGGCTCCCCCATGAGGCTGGCCGCGAGGTCGAGGCGGCGTCGCATGCCGCCGGAGAAGGTCCGGACCAGCTCATCAGAGCGCTCGGCGAGCCCGAGTCGTTCGAGCAGGCCGGTGGCGCGGGTGCGAGCGGTGGCGCGCGGCAGGTGGTAGAGGCGGCCGATCATCTCCAGGTTCACGCGTGCGGAGAGCAGGCCATCGACGGTCGCATACTGGCCCGCCAGCCCGATCCGCTTGCGCACCTGGGCCGCATCGGCGACCACGTCGAAGCCGGCGACGCTGGCGCTCCCGGCAGTGGGCAGCGCAAGCGTGGTCAGGATGCGGATGGCGGTTGTCTTGCCGGCGCCGTTGTGTCCGAGCAGGCCGAGGACGCTGCCGCTGGGGACGCGCAGGTCTACGTCGCGCAGTGCCCACAGCTCGTCATAGCGCTTGCCCAGACCTTGGGCTTGGACCCCTGCAATCGCCGGACTGGTCGTGCTGCTGGTTTCAAGGACGCTCACCCGAGCAACTTAGCGTTCGCATCGGCCTAGTCCCCGGGCCGCGTGCTCTCAGCGGCGCCTCTCGCCTACCCCCTCAGGCAAGTCGCACGGGCAGCGTCTTGAGCTGGTTTATGAACGGGGATTCGACGTGGGCGGCCTTGCCTGTGATGTGGATGTTGGGGTGGCGTTTGAGGGTCTCTTCGAGCATGATCCTCAGCTCCAGCCGGGCGAGAGCCGTCCCGAGGCAGAAGTGCCTTC
>JASLDD010000259.1 GCA_030151725.1 Solirubrobacteraceae bacterium | reverse complement strand
TGGCACGTAAGGTCGAGCCGTGAGGGAGATCACCGTCTTCACGCACCGACGCAGCGAGGACACCTCGGCTGCCCTGAAGCTGCTGATAGAGCACGCAGTCGATGCTCAGGTCACCCTGCGTCTGGACCCAACCGAGACCGCCAAGCACGGGCTCAGCGCGGCTCCCGGCCTGCTGCTCGATGCGGAGGTCAAGCGCGATGTCGAGCTGTGCATGGTGCTGGGTGGCGACGGCACGATCCTGCGTGCGCTGCGCAGCTACGAGCAGACGGATGTGCCGGTGTTCGCGATCAACTACGGCGAGATCGGGTTCTTGGCGACGGTCGAGCCCGAGGACATGACGAACGGCGTCGAGCGCGCGCTCGACGGGGAGTTCGAGCTGCTGCACCTGCCCGGCATCGTGCTCGAACTTGGCGATGCCACGCACACTGCCATCAACGACGTGGCCATCCATCGCAAGGTCGGCGAGCGGGTGGCTGAGCTCGCCTACGCCCTGGACGGCGAGGAGGCGGGCAGCGTGCGCTGCGATGGCCTCGTGGTCGCCACGCCGGCGGGCTCCACGGGCTACAACCTCGCCAATGGCGGTCCCGTGATGGCGTGGGGGGTGGAGGGGTTCCTCGTCTCGTTCATAGCGCCCCACTCGATGACCGCACGCGCGCTAGTGGTCGCGCCCGACGATCGCCTGACGGTGCTCAACCGCTCGCGCGAGCCCCTGGATGTGGCGGTCGATGGGCGCCCCGTGGGGGAGATCCAACCCGGCGCCACGATCGGGGCGCGCTTTCAACGCGACCTGGGCATCCTCGCCCAGTTGCCTGGATCGTCTTTCTACCGTCGCCTGCGCGACAAGTTCGGCCGGCTCGCCAGCTGAGCAGAGGGCCGGCGCTCAGGCCACGCGGGCGCTGGAGCTGGAACTCTCGGAGTGCGCAACAGGAGCGTCGTGCTGCATCGATGAGATGAACTCGTCGAGCTGTGTGCGCGAGAACCGCCGCTGCCCTCCCGGCGTGCGAAAGCAGCTGATGTGCCCCGCGTCGGTCCAGCGGCGGATGGTGGCCAGTGACACGCCGAGGTAGAGGGCTGCCTGTGAGCTCGTGAAGACCATACGTCGGTCATTCCCCGCAAGCGATGGCGAAAGTGTCGGTGACATGCCTCATGTTTCGTCCAAATCGAGGCATGACTTGAGCGCCGTCCAGGTTTGTGGACGTTTGGGCCGCTTTGGCTACACGGACGTCTGGATCAAGACCTGAAGTCCTTCCCACGGACTCGATTGCGCACAACCCGCGAGATGTGTCTAGCCGGCCGCCAGAGTCCCAATTTGGCGCTCTGCCTGGGGATCCGGGATGACCCTCTGCAGACAGTCGGCTGATGCTGCAAGCAAACATGCACAAACCTACTCAACCTGGACATTTTGGCCCATAGCTGTACTATCCTCTTCGAACCTACTCATCTGGCGGCTTGCCTGTGGATGGAGACAGACGGGATGCCGCTTCGCGACGCGCCGTATGCGCAGCGAAGGAGATCAACGTGGTTTGGAAAAACTAGAAGCGTCGTTTGAGGCCGAAAGGCCCAGCACGAAGGCGCCGCGCTCCTGATCGGTGAATCGGGCGCGCACGGCGCCTTCAGCTGTTTAAGGAGTCCCAGGCCGGAGGAGCTTCGGCTCGGCCCGCCTGTATGGCTAACCCTGAGGCTTGGGCAGCGCCATCTGGCGCACCCGTTGCTCGAAGGCGAGCTCAGCCGCGAAGTCGGCTTTGTCGCCGTCGGTGAACGCTTCGGGTCCAACCCGCTGGAGCATCTGCACAAAGCTCTCGACCAGCTCTGCATCGAGCTGGCGCCCGGCCACCTTGCGCAGCTCGACCATCGCGTCCTGGGGGGTCATGGGCGAGCGGTAGGTTTCGCGCGCTGTCAGCGTGTCGAAGGTCGAGCAGATCGCGATCACCCGCGATGCCAACGGGATCTCGCTGCCGATCAGACCCGCCGGGTAACCGCCCCCGTCGACGCGCTCGTGGTGGTAGAGGATCACGTCCGCCACCGGTCCGTAGCCGTCGAGTCTGCCCACGAGCGTTGCTCCATCCTGTGGGTGGCGGCGGATTACGGCCCAGTCCTCGTCGGAGAGGATCTCTGCGTGGAGGATCCTGTCGGGGAGCACGAACTTGCCGATGTCGTGCAGCAGCCCAGCCGTGTGGGCGAGCTCCTGCTCCTCCTCGCTGCCACCGACCTCGGCGGTCAGCGCGCGTGCATAGCGGGCCACTGCGGCCGCGTGACGGGCAGTCGTGTGATCGCGCAGCGCGAGCGTCTCGATCAGCGTGCTGAGCACGCCAAGCTGGAGGGTCGCGAGCTGGCGCGAGCGCGCGTCCAGCTGCTCGGCGCGATCCTCTGAGCGCAGCAGAGCGGCGATCAGGTACTGGAAGAGGACCAGAACGAGGATCAGGCCGAACAGCGCCGGGATCCCTAGGTTGGTGTAGGCGATGGCCAGGATCGCCGTCAGCGCTCCCAGGACTAGCTGCCCGGGTTGCATCGGCAAGAACAGTTCTCGGGTCTGGCGGATGAATTCCTCGCCCTTGCTGACGCGCCACTCGGCGGCGATCACAGCGAAGTTGAGCCCGTTGGTCACCATGAAGACGCCGAAGACGACCAGGCCGAAGGTGACGCCCTGGGTCAGGTGGTGGGTGCGGGGGTCATGGACATTGCCGATGACGGGGCGCAGGGCGCGAAACAGGAGGCCGCCGACGAGCGGGAACACGGCGAACGCGGCGAGGTTGTTCAGCCACAGCTTGGCCGACAGGCGCCTGCCGACGGAGTTCGGCAACGTGACAGCCAGTCCAAACGCCACGGCGGGTGCGGGACCGAGCAGGCACATGGCCAACACGAGCACCACCAGCGACGCCGACAGGTGCTGTCTGCGGATTTCGAACTCCAGGCGCTCGGCCACCAGCGCCAGCGCCAGCAGCATCAACAGCAGCGAAGTGGGTTCCCATTCTTCGGCGTGGGAGAGCAGCACCGCGGCCGCCGTGACGCCGACGAGCGTCACCGCCTCGGCGGTCCAGAAGAGTCGTCTGATGAGTGGCGAGGCCATGTGATGTGTCCCTGTCGTCCTTAACGACCGATTGGACACAGCACTTAAGGTGCCGGCTGTCAGGCACCCGAATGGGCTCGAAATGATGAATGAGCCGCTAGCCTTCAGATCGCTCTACCGCCACGCGCTCGGCGAGCGCAGCGGCCCGGACTTCGCCCACCTGCTCGTCCTCTGCGGCCCCACTGTCGCTGACCTTGGCGTTCTTGAGCTCCGGACTGGCAGCAAGGCGAACGAACGCTGTTGTCATCGCGATCGCGCCCAGGCCCACGATCAGGAAGGCGGTCCGCGTCGAGCTGACCGCGACCAGCAGCCCTCCCAGCGCCAGGCCCAGGCCGGGGAACAGAGCGTTGATCCCTTCGACCGCTCCCATCATTCGACCCTGCAGGTGCGACGGCGTCAGCTGCTGCACGGCGCTGATCAGCGACGCCCACTGCACGCCGTTACCGGCGCCGCCGATGAAGCCGGCAACGCACGCCAGTGGTAGCGATGGCGCCACTGAGAAGCCCACATAGGCCACCCCCACAGCCAACGTGCCAAGGCTCAGCATCACGCCTACGGGACGCCTGACGGCACGCGCGAACGCGACGCTGCCCACGGCGGCGCCGATGCCCCAGATCGTCAACAGCAGCCCATAGCCGCGGTCGCCGACATGCAGCGTGGCCTTTGCGTAGGGCACCTCGATCGAGGCGTCGGCTGCGAAGAAGATCAGCGCGATCGCCTCGGCGATCAGGAGCGTTCGCAGTGCCGTCACGTCGTGGATGTGCACCCAGGCTGAGCGGAGGCGGCTGCGCACTCCGGCGCTCGAGACGTCCTCGATGTGCGGCTGCAGGTCGAGCATCATGGTTCCACCCACGAAGAACGTGCCCGCGTCGATCAGCAGCGCCGTCGGTCCTCCCGCTCTCGCCACCACCAGGCCGGCGAGTCCCGGGCCGAGCACGAATGTGAGCGAGAAAGCCGCGTTGAGCGCCGCGTTGGCCTTGCGCTCGGCGAGCGGCCCGTCCTCGGGTGCGCCGGAGCGCTCGGCCTCCACCCGCGCCACACGAGCCGCCTCCGCGCGTAGGAGCGCGCTGGCTGCCAGGCCCGCGGTGCCGTCGGCTGCGACGAGCAACAGGATGGCCGGCAGCCAGAAGTGCCACAGCAGGAACGCGAGCGCGATCGTCGCCAGTCCCTGAAACCCGTAGAGGGTGCTCAGGGGCGCCCGGCGGGAGGACGACTCAACTCGTGCGACCAGGCCTGGCACCAGGAACGCGGGCAGTGCCTGTCCGGCGACCAGCAGGGCGGCCACCCACAGCGCGCTGTGGGTGTGCGCGAAGACGGTGACAGACAGGGCCACATAGCCGAACCACGTGCCAAGCCGATTGATCGTGTAGGCGGCGACGATCCGGCGCAGCAGGGACGATTTGAGGGCTGACAGCACGGCGTCACGCTAGCCGGTGTCTGCGACGGGATCGCGGGGAGCATTGCGCTGGAGCGGGTTGTGGCGCGCTGCGGGGCTTCATCTGATGATCATCGGCTGTGTCCAACTCCGGGCGCATAGAGCCAAGGGTGCCGATCGTGTCGTCCCCTTCAGACCTCATGGTCAGTCCTCTCCTGCCGATACCCTCGAAACAATGGAGGCTGGTACACCGGGTGTTTCCCGACCGATCAGGGTCATAATCGCCGACGATCACGGGATCGTGCGGGATGGCATTCGTGCTGTTCTAAAGCGTGAGGCCGGCGAGTTCGAAGTGGTGGCCGAAGCCGCCGATATCCCATCGCTTGTCCGCGAAGTACGCGAGCACAAGCCCGACCTGCTGACACTCGATCTGACGATGCCCGGGGGCTCGAGCCTGGGGGCGCTGCCAACGCTGTTCATCGCGCACCCCACGCTGGCGGTGGCGATCCTGACGATGCGCGAGGACCCCGAGTACGCGCGCCAGGCGCTGCGAGCGGGGGCGCGCAGCTATGTGCTCAAGGAGGCCGAGCCGGCCGAGTTGTTGCAGGCATTCCGCCTGGCTGTCGCCGGGGGCAACTACCTGCATCCGCGCCTCGGCGCGCTGATGGCGACCGGCGAGGATGGCGCTACCGACGGCGTGGCCCTGAGCGAGCGCGAGCGCGAGGTCGTTCGCCTGATCGCCAACGGCTACACCAACCCCGAGATCGCCGAGCAGCTCAACGTGGCCGAGCGCACCGTCAAGACCTATCGCGCTCGCGCCATCGAGAAGCTCGGCTTCTCCTCACGCGCTGAGATCACCGCCTATGTGCGGCGGATCGGGCTCGTGGACTGACCGCTGCGCCAACCGTAACAGCATGCGACGCGCCTTGTGGCAACACGCCGGTAGTCTCAAAGCATGGAATCCTCCTCATCGAGCCTGCCGGCCGAGGGCTACCGCCTCACGGGTATCTCGGCGCGCGCCTTCCAGCATCCCGCCGACCGCGCCGCCTCGGGTGCGCTCGAAGCGATCCCCTATCTGGACACGGTCGTTCGCAAGCTGATCGAGCTCGGCTACGAGCGGGCGCTGCGCCAGAGCTATCTCGGCTCCTCTGTCAGGCTCTCAGAAGACCAGCTGGGGGACGTGTGGCGTGAGCACAACATCGCCTACGCCACGCTGGACATCGCCGAGGTGCCCGACTTGTACCTCAGCCAGTTCCCTTCGCCCAACGCCATGGCGATCGGCGCGAGCAAGCCGATCGTGGTGGTTCAGTCGGAGCTGATCAGCCTCCTCGACAAGCCGCAACGACGCGCCGTGTTCGCCCACGAGGCCGCCCACATCCTCGCCGACCATCAGCTCTACCGCACCGCCCTTGCGATCCTCGTGATGCTCACCCGCAGCGCCCGGCTACCGCTACCGCTGGCGCCCGTGCGCACCGCGCTGATGGAGTGGGGGCGCGCCACCGAGCTGAGCGCCGACCGCGCCGCCGCGATCGTGACTCGCGATCCGCTGGTCGTGTGTCGCACGCTCATGTCGCTCGCCGGCGGCGCAATGGTCGATGAGCTCGATCTCGACGCGTTCATGCGCCAGGGCCTCGACTACACAGAGGGGGGAGGCGGCATCGAGCGCCTCACGCGGCTGATGCTCGATCTCGGCGTCACCCATCCGATGCCCGTCAAGCGCACGCACGAGCTGATGGCCTGGGTGCGCTCCGGGGAGTTCGACCGCATTGTCGCCTCGGGCGAGTACATCCGCCGCGACGACCCCGTCGACCCGCGCGCCGACGGGGGAGAGGCAGTCTCCTTCTACGCCGAGCGCGTCCGCGACGCATTTCGCGATGCCGGCGAGTCGGTCAACTCGGTCGGGCAGCAGCTCGCCGGGTGGCTGCGTGGCGCCGGCGGCAGTGCCGACGAGGACGACTGAGCAGCGCGACTCAGTAGGCGGGGCTTGCGGCGGGCCGGCCTGCGATGGGGACCGTCAACCGCACCATCGTGCCTCGCTCCGGGGCCGGGACGAATTCGAGCTCGCCTCCGATCAGCTCTGCGCGCTCGCGCATGCCGCCCATCCCAAAGCCGCCCTCCAGGCCGTCTCCACGCGGTCCCAGTCGTCCCGCGTCGGGGAGCCCTTTGCCGTCGTCTGTGACCGACGCCCGCAGCACGCCGTCGCGCACGGCCACGCTGATGACGGCGCTCGTGGCTTCTGCGTGGCGGCTCACATTGGTCAGCGCCTCCTGCACGATGCGGTAGACCGTGCTCTCGAGCTCCGCGTCCAGGCGGCGGCGCGCATCGGGATCGCCCCCGCCGTTCTCGGAGTCGACCCCCAGGTCGATGTCCGTGGTCACGTCGAGTCCCTCGATCGCCTGCGCGCGCCGGGCCAGCGCCTCGAGGGCGGCCGCCAGGCCGAGATCGTCCAGCGCAGCGGGTCGAAGCTCGGTGATCAGGTGGCGCAGGCCGTCGATCTCGTTGCCGAGACCCTCCAGCACAGCGTCCACAGCGGCGCTCAGCGCCTCCTTGTCCTCCAGATCGCGCGCATTGGCCAGTTGCAGGCGCAGCGCGCCGATGCCCTGGATGCTTTCGTCGTGGATCTCGCGCGCCCAGCGGGTGCGCTCGCGCTCGCGTGCCTCCATGCCGTAGCGCAGCCGTTCGATCTCCACCGAGCGCTCAGCGGCCAGCCGCTGGGCCACGCTTGCCGCGAACGCCCGCAGCGCCTCCCTGTCGGGGTTGCGAAAGCCCCCCTCGCTGCGCAGGGCGACGATCAGGCCGCTGCCTTGGCCCTCCATGCTCAGCGGCTCGATCAGCACTGCCCGCGCCTCCAGGCCGAGTTCGTGCAGCCACGCGGCCTCCTGACCGCGCGGGCGCTCCAGCGACATGGCTTCGCCCGCGAGGTATATCGCGCCGAGCGCCGAGCCCTGCACGGGCATGATCCGCAGGCGTGGCGTTCCCGCGCCGCTGGCCGCCGCCACGCGCAGCTCGCCCTTCTCCTCGATCACCATCAGCAGCGTCGAGGCGTCGAGCAGCGCCAGCCCGCGATCGGCCATCAGACGCAGCAACCACAGCTCTGATCCAGAGAGCACCGCCCGTGATTATGCCTGGGGTTGACCTCTGAGCCGGGCGCGGTCGGGCAGAGGCCCTCTGAAACCGCGCCTGGACGATCTACTCGCGGCCCACCGGGGGCGGGCTGGCGGCGCCCACACGGGCATCTTCGCCGATGCTCACCTGGGCGGCTCTGCGTGTGCGCATCAGCATCTCCTCGCCGGTGCTCGCATCGCGCCATGCCGCCAATCCCACCGACACGCGCAGCGGCCGGCGGGTGCCACGCGCTTCGACCTTGATCGTGCGCAGCCTGTCGAGCACGCGCCGCGCGACGATCTCCCCGCGCGGGCCATCGGCGCCGGGCAGCACGATCAAGAGCTCGCTGTCGCTCGGTCGCCCGACCCTGTCGAAGCGGCGCAGCTCGTGGCGTAGGGCGCCGGCGACGTAGCCCAGGGTCTGCTCGCGCAGCTCGCTGCCGTGCTCGCGAGCCATCTCATCGAGGTTCTCGATCACCACCAGCAGGCAGCTCAGCGGCGTGCCATGACGCTCGGCGCGGTTGATCTCCTCGTCCAGGCGCTCATGGAGCGCCGATGGGCCCAGCCACGCGACCCCTCCATGCGGGGGGTTGGAGCTCGAGTGTGGGTCGTTGGCAGCCATGCCGTTAGAGACCGACGAGTCTACGGGCCGGTTGGGCGTCCGTTCCTGGACCGGTGAGCACCAATTATGCTTGTTTGCAAGGCGAATTGTGGAAACTCTTGGTGCAGACGTCCGCCGAGAGGGGTCGGCGAGCGCGATCCGTCCCCGTGCGCTGGTAGACCTGCTCGCATGCTGCAAGAGCTACGCGTGGAGAATCTGCTGCTGATCGAGCGCGCCGAGCTGCGTCTGGCACCCGGCCTGAACGTGCTCACAGGGGAGACGGGAGCCGGCAAGACGGTGCTCGCCCACGCCCTCGATCTGCTCCTCGGTGGGCGTGCGCGAGCGGGGATCGTCAGGCCGGGCGCGAGCGAGGCATACGTGGAGGGGGTCTTCGACCTCCCCTCGCAGCTGGCGGATGGTCTCGCCGATCGGATCAGCCCCGACGCCGAGGAGCTCGTTCTGGCCCGCAGAGTGGGCGCGGACGGGCGCACGCGTGCCTACCTGAACGGCCGTTCGGCGAGCGTTGGGGATCTCCGTGACGTCGCCGGCGCGCTGCTTGCCTTCTACGGACAGCACGAGCACCGCAAGCTCACGCTCTCGGCCGCGCAGCTGCAGATCCTCGACGGCCTCTGCGGCGAGGAGCACCGTGCGAGCCTGTCGGCCTGCGCGCAGGCATTTGCGCGCACGCGGGAGCTCGAACAGCGCCTGGAGGCTCTGCGCGAGCTCACATCCCAGCGAGAGCGTGAGATCGACCTGCTCGAGTTCGAGCTCGCGGAGATCGATTCCGTGTCTCCAGATGCGGACGAGCACGAGCAGCTGCTGGGCGTGCGCGAGCGGTTGCGTCGTCTGGATGCGCTGTGTGCAGCCGCGGGCACGGCTGCCGAGGCGCTTGTGCCCG
>JASLDD010000029.1 GCA_030151725.1 Solirubrobacteraceae bacterium | reverse complement strand
ACGACATGGACACCGAAAAAGACCCCAAGACACCGCACCAGCCACTCCCCGGCGGCGAACAGATCGACGTCGTCTACACCGACGGCGCTCGCTCCGCAAGCGATGGCGTGCCGGGACATCTGCATGTCTGCTTCCACTGCGCCGGCGAGCTGGTCTATCCGCTCGACTGGTCTGAGGAGGGTCCCCGCCACTGGCGCGTGGTGCTCCGCTGTCCGGAGTGCGAGTCAAGGCGCGAGGGCGTATTCGACCAGGCGGCTGTGGGACGGCTCGACGATGCGCTCGACCGTGGCTCAAGCGCACTGCTCGGCGATTTGCGGCGCATGACCCACGCCAACATGTCCGAGGAGATCGAGTTCTTCGTTCGGGCACTCGACGCAGACCTGATCACGCCGGGCGACTTCTAGATCGCTCTAGCGATAGCGCTCGACCACAGCGTCCGCGACCAGGTCAAGTAGCAGCGAGCGGCCCTCTGCAAGCACCAGCGGCAGCGATGCCTTCGCCTCCGCCACCACTGCCAGCGCCTGCTCACGGGCCTCGTCCAGAGCACCCGTGGCCGCAATCCGCTCGCACAGCTCCTCCGCTTGGCGCGGCCCGCTGAGCGACGCCAGGTCAAAGTCCGCAAGCTCGGGCTCGCGTTCGCGTGCCAGGATGAACGGCAGGGTCACCGTGCCGTCGAGCAGGTCCGTCCCGCGCGACTTGCCCGTGCGCTCGACGGGTCCCGAGACGTCGAGCACGTCGTCGAGCACCTGAAACGCCAGGCCAATCCCGCGAGCGAAGGCTCCCAGCGCGTCGGCCAGCTCGCGAGAGCCCTCCACGGCGGTGAGCGCACCCAGGCGACAGGCAGCCTCGAACAGGGCAGCTGTCTTCAGCTCGCAGCGTCTCAGGTAGCGCTCGACCGGCACATGCGCCGCGTAGGCATCCTCGCGCTGCAGCAGCTCGCCTTCGGCAAGCGCCGAGCTGGCGTTCGAGAGAGCGCGCAGCTGTGAGGGATCGTCGTTGCGAGCGAGCTCCGCAAACGCACGCGAGAACAGCAGGTCGCCTGTGGCAACCGCCATTTGGCGCCCAGCTGTTGCAGCGACCGTCGGATGCCCGCGCCGCAGCTGCGCGCCGTCGATCAGATCGTCGTGGACGAGCGTCGCCGAATGAACGAGCTCCACTGCGACAGCCGCTCGAACCAGGCGCTCCTCGCCGTCGCTGCTTTGCGGGGGACCGCCCGCGGACTCCGCGGCCAGCACCACGAGCAGAGGACGCAGGCGCTTGCCTCCCGCGATCACCGTCGCGTTGGCGTGGGATGCCAGCGGCACCCCCGCCTCGGCGGTGACCCGCTCGAGGTGGCGCTCGGTGCGCGCCATTCGCTCACGCAGAGCGTCTCCGCCACGGCGCACGAGCGCGTCGAGGCCGTCCAACTCGCCATCGAATCCATCTGGCGTCGTCGTGCTGCCCACTGCGTTCATCATGCCCGCAGCGACCCCACCGTGCCCGCGTGGATCGCCACTATCCCTCCTGCCGTAACGAGATAGTGGATCTCTGACAGTCCCGCCAGCTCCATCTCGGCGGCGAGCGCCTGCGGACCCGGGAAGCGCTTGACCGAGTTGGGCAGATAGGTGTAGGCGGCGGCGATCGTGGATTCCCGTGGCTCCCCGCCCCGCGCCCGCGCGGAGAGCTTCCCCAGCGCCCCCGCCGCCTGCGCCGCAGCCGGCACGACGCGGTCGAACCAAAACCCGTAGAAGAGCGAAAGGGGCGCTCGCGTGGGGCTCGTCATCTCCAGCACCACGACCTTCCCGCCGGGGCGCACCACGCGCGCCATCTCCGCCAGTCCCCGTCCCAGGTCTTCGAAGTTGCGTGCCCCGAATCCCACTGTGGCGGCGTCGAAGGTATCGTCGCCGTAGGGCAGCTGCAGCGCGTCGGCCCATTCAAAGCGCGGGCGCGTCCCTTGCGTGTCCGCCGCCGCGGCCTTGGCGCGGGCGCGATCGAGCATGCCCTCGGAGAAGTCGCTGCCGATGACCTCTCCGTCGGGACTCACCCGCCGGGCCAACTCGAGCGCCAGGTCGCCTGTCCCGGTGGCCACGTCGAGCACGCGTGCTCCCGGTCCGACTTCGGCGAGGTCCACTGCGCGCTCGCGCCAGCGGTGGTGCAGGCCGGCGCTCATCGCCGTGTTCAGCGGGTCATACACGCCGGCGATGCGGTCGAACATCGCGCGCACCTGTCCCGCCTGCAGCTGCCCTAGCGTCCCCTCAGACACCGAGGGTGCCCCGCCGCCATCGGGTACGCCGGCTCCGTGGCGGGCGGACACGGGCGGGCTACTTGAGCTGCGAGAGGAAATTGACGATCGCTGTGAACTTCTTGGGCGGCAGGTTCTTGAACGACGGCATCGGCGCCGTCGGGTTCACGAGCGTGCGCGCGATGCCCTGGCGAGGCAGTCGCGAGGCGATGTTCGTCAGGTTCGGCCCAGGTCCAGAGTTCCCGTTGTCGCCGATCTTGTGGCAGGCAAGGCAGCCGGACTGGGCGACCACCTTCTTGCCCGCTTCATATTCCGCGAGCGCCGTTCCACCGGCCTGCTTGACGGCCGTGGGCGTCGTCATTTCGATCGCCGTGGGCGAACCCGCGTTGGCGCCCTCGTAGGTGAGGAAGGCCATCGCACAGATCACCACAATGCCCGTGATCGTCGCCACCGGGCGGCGCTCCGGGCGGCGCTCCGGGCCGCGATCGTAGAACGGCAGCAGAAACAGCAGGATCATCCCAATGGTGGGCACGCCGATTGTGGCCAGCGGAACGAGGCTCGGCGGCTTGATCACGCGCAGGACCTCGAACAGGAAGAAGAAGTACCACTCAGGGCGCGGCACATATGTGGTCGTGGTGGGGTTGGCCTTGGAGCCGAGCTCCGCGCCAAGCACCAGCGACATCGTGATGATGACCGCCATCACAACCACCGCCATTGCCCCGTCCTTGGCGACGGCGTAAGGGAAGAACGGCTTGCCTTTGGCCTTCAGGATCGCGTACTCGCGGAGATACTCCTCCTTCTCACGCTGATTCATCTAGACCTCCGACTCGCGCAACTCGGGACGCGTTTCGGCCTTCTGCCAGGGCGGAGCGGTCGTGCCGAGCTTGGCCACGAGGTACAGATGCGCACCGATCAGCGCGGCCAGCAGACCGGGGACGAGCAGCATGTGGATGGCATAGAAGCGCGAGAGCGTGGTCGCTCCGAATTCAGAGCCGCCGCGCAGGAAGTCACTGAGGTAGGGGCCGACCAGCGGTCCTGTGCCGTTGATGTTCACACCCACGATCGTCGCCCAATAAGCGCGCTGGTCGAACGGCAGCAGGTAGCCCGTGAACGACATCGTCATCGTCAGGATCAGCAGCACCACGCCGATCACCCAGTTGAGCTCCCGGGGGTACTTGTAGGCGCCGAAGAAGAACGTACGACCCATGTGCAGGAACACGAGGATCACCATCACGCTCGAGCCCCACTTGTGCATCCCGCGCACGAACTGCCCAAGGAACACGTCGTTGGTCACGTAGCGGATCGATTCGTAGGCGCCGCCGGCAGGATCCGGGCGGTAGTACATCGCCAAGAACACCCCTGTCACCGCCTGGGAGAGGAAGGCGAACATGGTGGCCGAGCCCAGTGTGTAGAACCAGTTGGTGCCCTTGGGCACCTTGCGGAACATCATCCAACGAGCAGCCCCGCTCAGCGACGTACGCTCATCGACCCAGTCGACGACCGTGATCCCGGCCTGCTTGGCGCCCTCGATCGGGCCTCCATCGCCATTGGACTCACCCGGCCGCGGCGGCGGGTCGCGCAGCGGCGGCGGAAGCGGAGGAGCTGGAAGCTTGGGGAGCTTTGGCACGGTGACTAGAGTTTCTGGGCGCCGGGGCGCGAGGGGTAGAGGTACTGGCCGATGCCATCCAGCGGCTCGCCCGGGTCGCGCGGCGAGAACCGGCGTAGCTCGCTGTTGACGCTGAAGCGCGGCCCCACTTCGACGTTTTCGCCGGACACCCGTGTGTAGAAGCGGTCGAGGGGGCGCACCGGGGGACCGCCCACGCGGCGGCCGAGCAGGTCGTAGACGCCACCGTGGCACGGGCAGATGAAGCGCTCGGCCGCATCCACCCAGCGGACCGGGCAACCCAGGTGCGCGCAGCGGCTAGAGATGGCGATGTAGGGAGTCCCCTTGTCGTAGGGATCGGTGTCGATGGCCGAGTTGAACCTGCGCACATAGACGGTCGTCTTGCCCGCCTCGCCGATGCTCGGAGCGACCGTGAGGACAACCGGCACGTAGTTGGTTTCGCTGAACATGCTCTCGGGACCGACCGATTCCCAGTGGTGCGGCGTGCTTTTGAAGATCGGGCCAATCGCAAAGCCGAGCGCCGGAAGCGCGAAGGCGCTGGCCGCGATCGCGCCGGCGGTGTGGGCTGTGCCGGTCATGAACCGTCGCCGCGTGACCGTCTCACCCTCGAAGGCGCCGGGGATGTTGC
>JASLDD010000295.1 GCA_030151725.1 Solirubrobacteraceae bacterium | reverse complement strand
TCGACGGCAGTTTGGTGGCTTTTTTGAGCGGCACTTTTTCGAGCTTTTCGGCTTCCTTGGTGTCTTTTGCTTCTTCTTTGGCAACCGATGGGCTGGCCGCTTTGGCGGGCGTGCTCACTTCTGGAGTCGTGGTCGCGCCCGTAGAGGTTCCGCTCGAGGCGACGCCGCCGCCAAGTCCGGCGAGGCCTTCGACTTTCACGATCTGTGTGCCCGGGGTCTTGGCGCCGTTGTTCTGCGTGACCCAATGCCCGACGAGCAGCCCAACGATCAGGCACATCAACAGCACCGTCAGCAGGCTCATCAGACCGGCGTTGCGACGCAGCCATCCGCCAGGCCCCTGCTGCTGGAAGACCGGCGCATAGCCGACAGGGCTCAGATCCTGCGACATCCAGCTCTGGCCGGCGCCGGCACGGCCCTGCTCGGGCTGGAGGACGTCGAGGAAAGCCAGGCGAACGGGCGACGCGGGATGGCCGCAGGAGAGGCAGTAGCGCTGATCGGCGACCAGCGCGGCTCCGCAGTTGGCGCACGTGGCGCCCTCTTGCTCGGATGGAACAGGAACGAGGCTCATATGGGCCACCTCCAGCTCATCCGCCCGCCGGCGCGGCGGTCAGCTCGACGTGTGCCCCCGCGGCGCTTCCCACGAGGAAGACCTGGAAGGGAGCTGATGATCCAGCGCCAGCGGGCAGCGAGGCGACGGTGCCGCGTCCGGCCGCCACAACGCGCTTGCCCTTCAGCGCGACCGCATAGATCGCCACCTCCCCCTGAGCAGCGCGCGAGTGGTTGACGAGCCTGCCGTTGAGGACCGTAACGCCACCCTGCTTGTGGGTATGCACCGAGGCGGTGCTGAAGCTCGGAGCCTTGCCGGGGTGCCCACCGGAGCCGGTGCCGACACGCACCTTCACGGCCGTGGCGTGTTGGGAGGTGAGCACCTGATCGTCGACCCACCAAGTCGCCTGGCCAGGACGAAGGAGCCCGACATGCCGCAGCGAGGCTTCCACGCCGCTGGTGCTGTTGGAGTAGAGGACCTTTCCTGCGTCTCCAACGACGTCGATCTCCACGGGCACATCGGCCTGATTGCGCGGGGCGCTTGATATGAGCTTCACCGCTGCGGCCATCCGCCCGCCGGCGCTCACCAGCGTGGCCTCGGAGACCCGCACGCTGTGGTTGGGCGCGCCGAGCTTGAGCTCGCCGGCGCTTGCCGCCTGCTGGCCTTCGCGTCCGATCCTGGCGCTTTCCTGCTCGGTGCTCTCGCAGGCGGACACCGTCACGGTGAGTGCTCCACATCCGACCACGACGAGCGCCCGCTTCAGAGCCCCGGGCCGCACAACGGCACCGGGTGGTTGCAAGAGCTCATCCGAATGCTCCTCGCACGTAGTCACGCGTGCGTGTCGCGCGCGGCGAGTCGAAGACATCGGCGGTGCTCCCATACTCGACGAGGTCGCCGAGATACATGAAGGCAACCTTGTCGGCCACGCGGTGCGCTTGCGCCAGGTTGTGCGTAACGACAACCACCGCCAACTCTCGGCGCAGCTCGCCGATGAGCTTCTCGATGGTCGCTGTCGAAATGGGGTCCAGCGCGCTGCACGGCTCGTCCATCAGCAGCACCTCGGGCCGCAGGGCGATGGCGCGGGCGATGCAAAGCCGCTGCTGCTGTCCACCGGAGAGCCGCAGGGCGGGGCCGTCGAGGTTGTCTCGAACCTCATCCCAGAGGCCCGCCCTCTGCAATGCGTCGGCGACCAGCGGTTCGAGCTCACGCCTGCGGGGGCGCTTGCGCGACTGTTCGCGCAGCGCAAACGCCACATTGTCGAAGATCGACATGGGAAATGGGTTGGGCTGCTGGAAGACCATCGCCACGCGTGCGCGCAGCGTCGTGTCGGCCAGCTCGTGGATGTCGTCGCCGTCGAGCATGATGCGCCCGGCGCGAGCGGCGCTGGGCGTGAGCTCGGTGAGGCGGTTCAGCGTTCTCAGCAGCGTTGTCTTGCCACAGCCCGAAGGCCCGATCAGCGCCAGCACCTCGCCCTGGTGGATCGACAGCGAGACCGACTTGACGGCTTCCTTGGTGCCGTAGTGGATGCTCACGTCTTCCAGTCGCAGGCGCTCGGGCCCAGCAGTGGAGACTGCGACACGGACCGCCTCGCGCTCCTGCGGAGGGGCGACCGGCACGGGCGGGCGGTCAAGGACGATCGTGCGCACAGGAGGCACAGCGGGCGTGGACGGGGTTATGTGCTCGCGCCTGGGCAATGGCTCATCGTGTTTGGGTGCACTGGCCAACCGGAGTGGGTCGAGCAGCATCTCTTCAGCACTCATCGGCACATTCTCCATCGAGCTTGTCGGACACATAGTGCATCAGAGCAATGAGATTAGCGGGTATACGGGGGCTTGTAAAGAAGCTGCTTGTCCAGCTCTCTGCGCTCATACGACCGCTCCCGCCACCGTCAGGCCGATGCTGTCGGACTGGGAGCGCCCGATTCTGTCCACGATCAGGTTGAGGACCAGGACGAAGGCCAGCAGGACGAAGGCGGCCGCATATGCCTTCTGCGGGGCTGCGCCTTCCCCGGCTGGGGAGTTTTCGAAGATGAAGCTGGTGAGCGTGGATCCGGTGCCGCGCAGCAGGCCGAGCACGGGGACGGAGCCCTGCGGTTCGACGCGAAGCGTCGAACCCAGCAACAGGACCACGATCGCGGTGTCGCCGATGATGCGGCTGATGCCTAGCGTCACGCCTGTCGCGATGTTCGAGCGCACGCTCGGCAACAGCACGCGGCGGATCGTCGCGATGCGCGTCTTGCCCAGCGCGTAGGCGGCCTCGCGCACGTGCATGGGCACCGCCTGCAGGCCGTCCCGGGTGGCGGCGAACATGGGCGGCAGCGCGATCAGCGACATCATCGCCCCTGCAGCGATGAAGGAGCGGCCGAACACCCCGCCGCCGGAGGCGGTGAACGAGAAGGCAGCCAGCAGGTGCAGCTGGAAGATCGCCAGTCCGAACAGCGCGATCACGATGTCGGGCGTGCCGGCCACGACCTCGATACTCGACTCCACGACCCGGGCCACCCATGTGGGACGGCCGTACTCGGCTATCCACAGTGCGCTGCCCACTGCCAGCGGCGTGGCGAGCAGAACCCCGATGAACGTCAAGAGGACGGTGCCAAAGAGCGGATCGAGAAAGCCCCCGGATTCCTTCTGCACCTTGCCGGGAGCCGGGCGCGAGAACAGCAGGCTGGGACGCAGGTACTGGATTCCGCGATATGTCATGTATATGACAATCGCGGCAGCGATCAGGCACAGCCCGACCCCTGCCCCCCAAGCGAAGGCGAGCGCCAGGCGGTCGCGCCAGCGCCAGCTCATCGGCGAGGAGCGCCTTCCCGGGCCCGTGTGCAGCGGTCGCTCGGAGCGCATCTCGTGCGGCGTCAGGGTGCTCATCCGCGCACCTGGTACTTACGCAGCGGCAGCTTGATCAGATAGCCGGCGATGGAGAGGACGAAGGCGGAGAACAGCAGCAGCAGCGCAAACGCGTACAGCGAGGATCCGAGTGCGGGAGCGCTGATGCCCTCGCTGTAGTTGACGATCGTAGCGGCGAGGGTGCTGAATGGCTCGAACAGGAACACGGCCCCGTCGATCGGCTTGGGCGAGAAGAAGCTGCCGCCGGAGACCATCGCGATCATGATCGCCTCGCCCAGCGCGCGCGCCGTGGCAAGCACCGCCGCGGCGACAATCGCCGGCCGCGCGGCGCGGATGGTGACCGCGAGAATCGCCCGCAAGGGGTTGACGCCGAGCGCGATCGCGCCCTCGCGCCAGGAGTTCGGCACCGACACTAGCGCCTCGCATATGAGCGCGATCATGATCGGTGTGATCATCACCGTAAGGATCACCACCGTCACGACGAGCCCGGCGCCCGTCAGCTGCACGACGTTCTGCACGGATGCCTTCTCGCCGCTCGTGATCAGATGGTTGCCGACGAACGGAACCAGCACCAACACCCCGATCAGCCCGTAGATGACCGAGGGCACTGAGGCGAGCAGACGGATGACGGGTATCGCGATCCGGCGCAGCCTCGCAGGGGCGAGCTCGACGATGAAGATCGATGAGAACACTGC
>JASLDD010000232.1 GCA_030151725.1 Solirubrobacteraceae bacterium | reverse complement strand
CCTGTTAGCTCCCATCCGACCAGCCCTAGCGTAAATAGCTCGCCAACCGCGCCAAAGAGCACAATGGAGCACGAAATAAGCATCACAACAATGAAGCCAGTACCTTGTTCTGCGCCCTCTGCGGGAACTTTAGGCCAGCTCCGTATAGCTTCGTAGAGAAAGGGGGCGACCACGACAGACCCACCGAACAACAGGCTAAGCGCAACCACCGATTCCTTGTCGATCTGCAGCGGTGCTTCTGGGAGCGCCACGGCTCCCAGCACGGTTCCAAGAATCCCGCCAATCCCCGTAAGGTGCAGCGCCCAGCTTTCGAAACCCCACTTCGCCGACGACGGGGCGACATCCCCCAGCCAAGCCCTACCACCTGTCTTCTTGACCACTTGCCAAATGAGAATAGCCAACAACAGCGCCCCCACGCCAAACGATGAAGCCATGATCACTACCGGCCATTCAGCAGCTGGATTCAATGTGGTGGTCCCAACCATCTCTAACCCCCGATCTATTCGCACATCGCCCCATCAACTCAGATCACATCCGGTCGGCGGACTTCTATCAGCACATCCGAATCGTGTCAAGAATCTGGACAGCTAAAGACTGTGAAGAACCCGCAACCATGCCTGCGATGCGACGGGCGCCGCGATGGCTAGGCACGGGCGTCGCACAACCGGTATTGGATGACGTTGGCTACTCAGCACACGGTGAAAGTGTCCATACACCTAGATCTCTCCCGGCGTCGCGGATCACTGCGGCGATTGCCGACAGTTCCTCTTCTGACTCATCCGGTGAGGCGAAGGCTACGACCCATAGCCTCGTGGTATCTCGTCTAACGCGAGTTTTATAGTCAGGCCCATGCCGTAGACCACCAATGATGCGGCGGTCGTCCATTAGCACTGGTTCGTTGGGTCTCAGCGTGACTATACGCCGTGTGATGTGTTCATAGGTCGGCTCGACCGCGTCAGATGCTATCCCTAGATGTATCTCGGGCCCAGTAGCCTCTTCGTCATGGAATCCGATGAGCAGGCCGGTCAAAACCTCTGCGTAGAGGAGGAAGTCAACGAGTATACTCTTGCGCGAGTAGTCAAGTTCGCCAGCTACTGCCTTAGTAAGCTGGAACTCGACGGGACTGCGTCCACGAGCTCCCAGGCTTCGGAAGAGTGCGGTCATATTCGCTGCACGCTGTCTGGCCTTTTCCCCGCTTAGCGACGCATCATGTAGAGACGGCAACTGTTCCGCGGGGCGTTGACCGAGAGATGCACGCCAGTGGGCCGCACGCAGCCCCGGCAGAGCCTGCACCAACGAGGTAGTCCGCTCAAGGAGCATCGAGATCTCCGTCCTTGGCGGGAGTGGCACCTTTTGTGCCGTGATTGTCCGCAAAGGCGCGCAGTGCGACGTCATCTATCTCGCCTTTCGTCATCACTTTCGTTGTGATTGCAGCGTTGCCGCCTTGAGCGTAGCGGTCATCAAACCAGGTAATGAGGTTTTTCACCAGCATGCGGTTACTGATCACCACCCCGTACTCGAGCCGAGTTGTACGTGGGAGCACACGCGGTGAATTTACCGGAATGGTGCTGTCCCGTCGAGGTATAAAGCCAAAGATGGCGTGCCTATCTCCGAGCAGCAGCAGCGATACCGAAAACTCGGGATCGGCATAAATCCATTGATTGGCGTTCGTCCCTTCGAATGGGAGAAGGAGGCGCTCCCGTGCCGATGCTACGTCCTCGGCGAACTGTGGTCGAGTCGCAATCACTCGGATAAGATGATTTCCGTCGAAATCCCTGCTTAGCCATTTGCTGAGCTCGCGAACCCAGGTCCCTCCCGAGCTCTGCGAGCCGTCATCGCCATTTTGGTCCGTCGGTGAATTTGTGAGATCCTCCTCGGCCGACATGAGGATCCGAACGTCGCCGTTATGGAGTTCGCGAAGAAGCGTGATCGAGCGGGGATAGATCTCGCTTCTATGCAATACGTAGGCGCCCGCGACCTGCTGGCTGACGCCTTCGGCTCGCTCGATTCGCGCGCAGATTTCTGCGACCGCAGGTGGAAGATGGGCCATCAGCGCAACTTCCGTTGCGGGTCCGAGTAGACTGACAAGGCGAGGCAGAAGAAGCTTCTTCAAGATGCGCTCGAGTCGAACCTCGTCAAGCAGGGCAAAGGTGATGATGAGGGTCGTAAGACTTGTCACCATGAATGCCTCAGAGAGCGCTTTCAGGATCTCAACAGCGACGGTTTCATCTTCGGGAATGAAGGCGACGCCGGCCGCAGCCCCAACGCCCACGCCAAAGATCCCCAGAGCGAGTACCAAACCGAGACGCCCACTCAGTTTTTCCTTGTCGTCGCCGTCGCCGTCGCTACGACCATCGTCTACAGACTCTTGACTAGTGAGCGGTTTCTCTGCCATTGGGCTCTAGCGCGTATCGACACGCGCGGGTCGTCATTTTGGAGCTGTGACTAGGCAGTGGCCGTTATAGCCGCAAGCTCTTCACGTGCCGCTATGTGCTCAGAAGAGCGCGATGGCGTCGCCGCAAGCCAGGCGCGCACAGTGTCGAGCGCGAGCTGGTCAGATATAGGGAGAGCAAGAGCGAGGAGATTTGCGTCGTGCCACGCACGGGCCTCACTGGCCTCGGAAGGAGAAGAACAGAACGCTGCACGGGTCCCTTCAACAGTCGATGCCGATATGCTCACGCCGCTACCAGTCCAGCAGAGTGCAACCCCTGTAATCGCAGAACCTCCGGCGACCAGCTGGGCAACCCGCTGGCCAACTGATGGCCACATCGGATGAGAGTGAGCCGACAAACTGACATCTACGATGTCGTAACCCTCGTGAGATAGCAGCGAATACACCGCGCGCGCGGTCCTATGCGGCGCTACTGCTCCGAACGCAATGGTCTTCTTCTTGTCGTTGCTCGCTGCATCGTTGCCCAAAGGACACCTCCTAAGTCAAGAATAACCTTGGCCCGAGCGATCCGTCAACAGCAATCACGACGATTCCCCCGCCTGTTTCCGACTGGCGGAACATATCAAAGCGCCGGGACGTTGTGCGGACTCAGTGGCCTGTAGCGCAGTGTCGGAGCCGAGGACTAAGAGTTTGACCCCCGCAGCCACAACGGACGCAGCATCTTGTCGACCGCCCGTCACACAAGTGCCGTTAAGCGACGGGCAGTCAAAAGGGGAACTGGCTATCCCATCCGTGGATGTGGCGGCGTGCGCGTTGGCCGTAGGGCGGCTCATCGCTGGCTCGTGGTCGGCTTCGAGCAGGGCTATGCCCTTACCGAGTGCGCCTGTAGGTCACCGCGGAATCCGGCGATTCGTTCACCGGCAGCGTTGCGGGCTTCGCTCCACCGCTGGTGCTGGGGTGACTCGGGCAGCGCGATCTTGGCTCGTACTGCGTCGAGGTGCTTGTGCCCTTCGCGCGTGAGCGCCCATAGTTTTGCTGCGGAGGCGGGGCTGTGCGATCAGGCCGGTGGTTTCGAGTGCCTTGGAGTTTGGGGCGCAGCAGGACGGTCGTCCAGCCGTTGTGCGCGAGTCCTAGGTGCTGCTTGGTCGTGGAGAGCGCTTGGGGGCTCGTTGCCGGCCCGGTGGCAGATGGCTCGCTCGATCGCGGCGAGGATGAGATCGTTCGACGGCAGCTCAGGGGTAGGCTTCGTCTCGGGCATGGGGAGTTCACCGCTCCTTCGTGTCCGGGCCTCGGCGCGGCTCTAACCGTGCCGGGGCCGCTAGGGCTT
This sequence comes from Solirubrobacteraceae bacterium, assembly GCA_030151725.1. Classification (GTDB taxonomy): domain Bacteria; phylum Actinomycetota; class Thermoleophilia; order Solirubrobacterales; family Solirubrobacteraceae; genus Palsa-744. Next base: position 679 of record JASLDD010000232.1, on the reverse strand, counting down.
ATAGGGGCCGTGCAGGCTAGGGCCGTGTGGACTGATGGGTCAAGGTGTGGAAGGAGCCCGCAGCGCCTGGGCGCAACTCAATGGCGGGTGGCCGTGGCCTTCGGCTTGTTAGCGGCGGTGGCGTCGGGCTCAAGCTGCTCGGCGCGGAAGATCAGGTCGGCGGTGGAAAGCTCTAGTCCGGCTGCCAAACGCTTGAGGCTGGCGTAGCTCGGGTTGCGCTTGCCGGTCTCGACGTTTGAGATCCAGCGCTGATGCAGTTCGGTGTCGTTGGCGAGCTGCTCCTGGGTGAGCTCAAGCTCATTTCTGCGGGCCTTGACGGCGAGGCCGAGAGCCACTTGGAAGGCCGGGGAGGCGGACATCGCTCCAGCCTTCCGGCGACCCCGACCCAGAGCAATGACATCCGGGTAGACCTATTTCTTGACATGCGGTAGGGTCCGCGCCCCATGACATTCCAGTAGAGGGGACTGTACGGGCATGGCGGCGCCCCCACGCGTCCGCCGTGCCCGCAGAGTCCTCTTGCGACCAGCTAAAGGGGGCGGTGGCGCTTGAGACGACGTGCCGGTAGATGGGCGGGGCGAAGCTCCCCGATAGGACGGCACCAGCTGCGTCAGCGACTCTGGACGCTGGGAGCACTCGGGGCAGCAATTGCCACGCTTTTGTCTGCTGGCTGTGGTTCGGC
>JASLDD010000220.1 GCA_030151725.1 Solirubrobacteraceae bacterium | reverse complement strand
AGACGGCCGAGGGGGAGAGCTTCGAGGGCGACGCGCTGATCCTCGCCACCGGACAGCTCCACCAGCCCGCCCAGCCCAACGTCGTGGGCGCCGAGCGCTTCGCCGGACACAGCTTCCACTCGGCCGCCTGGGATCACGACTATCCGCTCGCCGGCAAGCGCGTCGCGGTCGTCGGCACCGGTGCCAGCGCCGTCCAGTTCGTCCCTGAGATCGCGCCCCAGGTGCAGCAGATGACGATCTTCCAGCGCACCGGCAACTGGTTCCTGCCCCGCAAGAACCACCGCTATCCGGCTCCCGTCAGAGCCGCCATCAGACACATCCCCGGCCTGCAGGCGCTGCGACGCAAATTCGTCTTCGAGTACACCGAGTCGCTGACGCTCAACATCCGCCATCCGCGCACCGTCGGGCGGATCGGCAGGGCACGCTCAGAAGCCTTCATGCGCTCCCAGCTCAAGGACCCCGATGTGCGCGCCAAGGCCTGGCCCGACTACACCTTCGGCTGCAAGCGCATCCTCTTCAGCTCCTACTTCCTCCCAGCGCTCGAACGCGACAACGTGGAGCTCATCACCAGCTCGATCGCACGCATCGCTCCCGAGGGGGTCATCACGGCCGACGGCACCCTGCACGAGGCCGACTGCATCATCTGGGCAACCGGCTTCAAGACCAACGACTTCATGTTCCCCATGGAGATCACAGGGGCCGACGGCGCCTCGCTCGAAGACACCTGGAGCGAGGGCGCGCACGCGTACCTCGGCATGAGCGTTCCGCGCTTCCCCAACATGTTCGTGATGTACGGCCCCAACACCAACACCTCCGGCGGCTCGATCATCGTCTACCTCGAGGCCCAGGCCGCCTACCTGCGCCAGGCCCTGCAGCAGCTGCAGGCCCGCGGCGCCGGGGCGATCGACGTGCTCCCCGAGGTCGAGGCCGCCGCCGACCGCGCGCTCCAGTCCCGCTTCGCCGGAACAGCATGGATCGGCTGCCGCTCCTGGTATCGCGACGATGACACCGGGCGTATCGTCGCCAACTGGCCCGGGTACATGCGCGAGTACCTCGCGCGTACGCAGACGCTGAATCCCGACGAGTACCGCTTCGCGCCGCTTCCAGATGTCGTCGGCGCCTCCTCACAGCGAGAGGCCGAGCATGTATGACTACGTGATCGTCGGCGCCGGCTCAGCCGGATGCGTGCTCGCGAATCGACTCTCGGAGGATCCCGGCACGCGGGTGCTGTTACTGGAGGCCGGCGGCAAGGACCGCTCGCTGAAGATCAAGATCCCGGCCGCCTTCCCGCAGCAGTTCCACACCAAGCTCGACTGGGACTTCGCCACCGAGCCCGAGCCGCACGTCGACGATCGCTCGCTGTTCATCCCGCGGGGCAAGGCCGTCGGCGGGTCGAGCTCCATGAACGCGATGCTCTACGTGCGCGGACGCCCGCTCGACTACGACTCCTGGGAGGCACAAGGCGCGCCCGGCTGGGGCTATAAAGACGTACTCCCCTACTTCATCAAGTCCGAGGACAACGTCCGCGGACCATCCGAGTACCACGGCGCCGGAGGTCCCCTGCGGGTCAGCGAGCAGCGCTCGCCGCGACCGCTGGATAGGCGGCTGCTCGCCGCCAGCGAGAGCGCCGGCATACCACGGATCGCCGACTACAACGGCCCAGAGCAGGACGGCGTCTCGATGTTCCAGGTCACGCAGAAGAACGGGGCCCGCTTCAGCGCCGCCGACGCCTACCTGCGTCCAGTACTCTCCCGGCCCAACCTGGAGCTGCGCACGGGCGTCGACGTGCTGGGGGTCGAGCTGGAGGGCTCGCGCGCGGTGGGCGTGCGTGTGCGCCACGGGCGCAGCGGTGTCCAAGTACTCCGCGCCGAGCGGGAGGTCTTGCTTGCGGCGGGCGCCATCGGCTCGCCCCATCTGCTGCTGCTATCGGGCATCGGTCCCTCTCACGAGCTGCAGGCGGCAGGCGTGCAGACGCACCACGAGCTTGCCGGCGTCGGGCGCAACCTCCAGGATCATCCCTTCGTGACCATGATCTGGGAGGTCAGCGACACCAACACCCTCTACGGCGCCGACAAGCCCAAGGCGCTGGCCGAGTGGCTGCTGCGCAAGTCGGGCAAGCTCAGCTCGACGGTGGCCGAGGTCGTGGCCTTCACGCGCACCCGCGGCGGCCTGCCGGCGGCCGACATCCAGTTCCACATGGGAGCCGCCTACTTCGAAGACCACGGCGCCGAGACCTACGAGGGCGACTGCATGGTGATCGCGCCCGTGCTCGTCTCGCCCAAGGCCCGAGGGCAGGTCTGGCTGCGCTCCTCCGACCCCACCGCCAAGCCCCACATCCTCACCAACAGCCTGTCCGAGCTCGAGGACGTCGAATCGATGGTCGCAGGGATGCGCCTCGCGCGCGAGATCGCCGCCCAACCGATGCTCAGCGAGATCACCGTCAAGGAGCTGAAGCCCGGCAACGGCGCCGTCGAGCGCGAGGAGCTCGAAGCCGACCTGCGCCGGCGCCTGATGCTGATCTACCACCCCGTCGGAACCGCGCGGATGAGCGACACGCACCCCGAGGCCGTCGTCGACTCCCAGCTGCGCGTCCACGGCCTGGAGGGCCTGCGCGTGATCGACGCCTCGATCATGCCCACGATCGTCGGCGGCAACACCAACGCCCCGACCATCATGATCGCCGAGCGCGGAGCCGACCTCATTCGCGGGCGGGCGTGAGCGCCTCGATCAACCACCACCGCGAGGGCCACGGACCGCCGCTCGTCCTGCTCCACGGCCTCGGCCACCACTGGCAGGCGTGGCGGCCCGTCATCGACCTGCTGGCTCCGCACTTCGACGTCATCGCCTGCGACTCCCCCGGCTTCGGGCGCTCCGCGCCCCTGTCCAGCGGCATCGACCCCACGATCCCCGCCTACGCCGATGCCTTCGAGTGGTTCCTGGCCGAGCTCGGCCTCGAACGCCCGCACGTGGCCGGCAACTCGATGGGTGGGGCGATTGCCCTGGAGCTCGCACGCCGGCGTGCCATCGCCTCGGCCAGCGTCTTCTCGCCGGCGGGCTTCTGGAACAAGGCCGAGCTGCGCTTCTGCCAGCTCTCCCTCGGAGCGCTCGGCGGCATGCCGCTCGCGGGCCGCCCCGCGATCGAGGCCGCCGCTCGCACCCGCGCCGGGCGCGTTGCCCTCTTCTCCCAGAACTTCGGCTATCCCGGACGCCTGCCCGCCGAGGAGGCAGTGCAGACCCTGCGCGACGCCTGGAACGCGCCTTCCTTCGAGGGAGCGCTAGAGGCCTTCAACCGCTACCGCTTCTCCTCGCCCGAGCAGCTGCGCACCACCCCCGTGACGATCGCTTGGGGACGCCGCGACAAGCTGCTGCCCTACCGCCTGCAGGCGCCCAGGGCTCGCAGGATGCTGCCGTGGGCGAGACACGTGACCCTCGGCGCCGGTCATGTGCCGTTCTTCGACGACCCCGCCGCCGTGGCTGACGTGATCCGCACCTGCGCGGCGTCCGCGGCCTCCTATGATGGCCGGGTCATCGATACTTGCTCCGCAAACACTTGACCCTGGACCCGCGCGCCAAGAACCTCGCGCTCGCGCTGCTCGCGATGACGCAGTTCGTGGTCGTCATCGACGCCTCGATCGTCAACATCGCGCTGCCGTCGATCGGTCGCGCCCTGCACTTCTCCCAGGACGACCTCACATGGGTGGTCAACGCCTACACGCTCACCTTCGGCGGCTTTCTGCTGCTCGGGGGGCGCCTCGCGGACCTGATGGGGCGCCGCCGGATGTTCATGGTCGGGCTCGTGCTGTTCTCGCTGGCATCCCTCGCCGGCGGCCTCGCCCAATCTGAGACGTGGTTGATCGTCGCGCGCGCCGTGCAGGGCATGGGTGCCGCGATCGTCTCCCCGGCCGCGCTGTCGATCATCACGACCACGTTCTCCGAAGGCGCCGAGCGCAATCGCGCGCTCGGAGTCTGGGGCGCTGTCGCCGGTGCCGGCGGCGCGGCGGGCGTGCTCCTGGGCGGCGTGCTCACCAGCGGGCTCAGCTGGCGCTGGGTGCTGTTCGTGAACGTTCCCATCGGCGTCCTCTGCGCGTTCCTCGCCCCGCGACTGCTCGAGGAGAGCCACGCCGAGCAGGAGAACCGCAGCTTCGACATCCCCGGCGCAATCACCGTGACGGCCGGGCTCGCGCTGCTCGTCTACGCGCTCGTGGACGCCGTCAACGTCGGCTGGGGATCGAGCTCCACGCTGCTGAAGATCGCCGGGGCGGTCGTGCTGCTGATCGCCTTCCTGGCGATCGAGCTGCGCTCGCGTGCGCCGCTGATGCCGTTCTCGATCTTCCGCCTGCGCACGCTGCGCGGCGCCGACACCGTGGCTCTGCTGATCGGCATGTCGCTGTTCTCGATGTTCTTCTTCGTATCGCTCTACATGCAGCAGGTGCTCCACTACTCCGCGCTCAAGGCCGGCCTCTCCTATCTCCCCCTCGCCATCGCCATCATCCTCTCCGCGGGCGCAGCCTCGGCCGGCGTCACACGCTTTGGCTTCAAGCCGATCCTCGTCGCCGGCCTGCTGTTCGTGGCGGGTGGGCTGTTCTGGTTCTCGCGCGTGCCGGGCACCGGGGGCACGTTCGCGACCAACGTGCTCGGGCCGTCGCTGCTCGCGGCGATCGGGCTGGGGCTGTCGTTCGTGCCCGTCACCATCGCCGCCGTGACCGGCACCACCCCGCACGAGGCAGGTTTGGCCTCAGGGCTCGTGAACACCGCCCAGCAGGTCGGCGGCGCGCTCGGCCTGGCGATCCTCGCGACGATCGCCAACAGCCGCACCAAGGCCGTGACCCATGCGGGTCAGCACGACGTCGCCATCGCCCTCACCAGCGGCTTCGACCGAGCCTTCCTCGTCGGAGCCGGCTTTGCGCTCGCGGGAGCGCTGCTCACGCTCGTGCTGATCTCCTCCCGAGACAGTCGAGCGCACTCGGACTCCGCCCGTCAAGAGGGAGCCGCGAGCGTCCCCGTGTAACGCGCGGCGCCGTGGAGGGACTGCACGTTGCAAGTCCATCCACTCTCGAGGGAGAACCGCAATGAAAGCAAGGACTCGTCTCGGCGTGGCCGCAATCGCGGCCATGGCAGTGCTCGGCGGTATCGGAGGCTCGGCCAGCGCGCTCGCCGCCTCCAGCGGACAGCCTGTGTTCGTGCAGAGCGACAACCTCGCCGGCAATCAGGTCATCGCCTACGACCGCGCCACAAACGGACGCCTCACCCCACTCGCCGCCTATAACACCGGCGGTCTCGGGGGAGCGCTCGAAGGATCGGTCGTCGACCACCTCGCCTCGCAGGGCGCGCTCACATACGACCGGGACGCCGGCCTGCTGTTCGCGGTCAACGCCGGCAGCAACACCGTCTCCGTCTTCGTCGTTCGCGGCGAGCAGCTGGAGCTTCGCCAGGTGATCGGCTCGGGCGGCACCTTCCCCGTCAGCGTCGCCTTCCGCCACGGTGTGGTCTATGTCCTGAACGCCGAGGCAGGCGGATCGCTCGAGGGCTATCGGGTCCTCGGCGGACGGCTCGTGCCGCTCAGCGACTCGAGTCGCGCGCTCGGCCTGAACCCCACCGAAACCCCCCAGTTCACCCACACGCCCGGCCAGGTGGCCTTCTCGCCCGACAGCACCCAGCTGATCGTCACGACGAAGGGCAACGGCAGCGACATCGACGTCTTCCACGTCGAACCCTCCGGACGGCTGTCGAGCGCGCCTGTCGTCAACCCCGAGCCCGGCGCGGTGCCGTTCGCCGTGAGCTTCGACCCGCAGGGCAACCTCGTCGCCAGCGAGGCCGGGACCAACGCGCTGGCAAGCTTCACCCTGAACGAAGACGGCACGGTGACACCGCTTGCCGCGGTGGGAACGGCCCAGGCAGCGACCTGCTGGATAGTCCGTGCCGGCGTGCACTTCTACGCATCAAACGCCGGCAGCGCATCGCTGAGCACCTTCCAATCGGGCCTCGGCGGAGCGCTGACGCTGCTCGCCACCACTGAAACGGACGCGGGCACGGTCGACGCGGCGGTCACGAGCGGTGGGCAGTTCCTCTACGTGCAGACCGGTGCGGCGGGCCTCGTCGACGAGTTTGGGATCGGCGCCGGAGGCGCCCTCGTCAAACTCGGCTCGGTGTCTGTGCCCGGTGGCGCAGGCGGCGAGGGGATCGTGGCAGGCTAGACAAGAGATCCGTTCGGGTTGCGGCGCGCACCCGGCGCGCCGTAGCCTGCACGGCTGTAAATGAACGGCATGAGCTGCGATGCAAGAACACGATTCGATGGGCCGGCATGAGCCTGGGTCTGATCCTCGCCATCGCCGCGCCGCTGCTGCCGCTCAAAAGGCGGGCCGTGGTGGACGAGGATGCGGAACTGCTCGCTCGCGCGCAGGCCGGCGAGGAGCAGGCGTTCGTCCTGCTTGTGGCCCGCCATCACAGCGCCATGCTGCGGCTGGCGCGGACCTTCGTTCCGAGCAGCGCCATCGCCGAGGAGGTCGTGCAGGACACCTGGATCGGCGTGCTGCGAGGGCTGGACGGCTTTGCGGGCCGTTCCTCCTTCAAGACGTGGCTGCTGCGCATCCTCGTCAACCGCGCACGGAGCACAGGCGTGCGTGAGCACCGCAGCGTGGCCATCGGAGACGCAGGCCCGGTCGTCGACCAGTCGCGCTTCGACGTCTCGGGGGCGTGGATGTCCCCGCCGCAGCACTGGGTCGAGGACAGCGACGAGCGCCTGCTCGCCGAGGGGCTGGCCGAGCGCCTGCACTCAACGCTTCAGGAGCTGCCCGAGCGCCAGCGCGAGGTGGTGATGCTTCGCGACGTCGACGGCCTCAGCGGCCAGGAGGTCTGCGAGGCGCTATCGATCAGCGAGGCCAACCAGCGGGTCCTGCTGCACCGCGGCCGCAGCCATTTGCGCCAGGCGCTCGAAGACGAGCTTGGGGGCCAGGATGCTGCTGCGTAGGCGCGGGCTCGCCTGCATACAGATGGTCGAGCTGATCACCGACTACCTCGAGGACGCCCTGCCGCGCTCGGAGCGCCGACGCTTCGACGCTCATCTGGCCGGCTGCGAGCACTGCAGCGAGTACCTCGAGCAGATGCGCGAGACGATCAGGCTGACGGGTCGCCTGCGCGCCGAGGA
>JASLDD010000241.1 GCA_030151725.1 Solirubrobacteraceae bacterium | reverse complement strand
GCGATCATGGCGGCGGCGGCGAAGCGCAGCGTGTTGAAAGTGCCGATGAGGTTGATCTGGATGATCGTCTCGAACGGCAGCAGCGGATGCGGGCCCTTGGAGCCGGCCACCTTCTGGGCCCAGCCGGTGCCTGCGCAGCAGAGCGCGATGCGCAGCCCACCAGCCTTGGCCGCGGCCTTCTCAACGGCTGCCTCGACCTGGCTCTCCTCGCGCACGTCGCAGGCGACGAACTCGAGCCCCAGCTCGCCGGCCAGAGCCGCGCCCTTCTCGGCGTTGACGTCTGCGATTGTGACAACTGCGCCGCGCTCATGCAGCGCCCGGACGCTTGCCTCGCCGAGGCCAGATGCCCCGCCTACGACTATTGCTGCGGAGCCCTCGATCTCCATGGCGGGGAGGCTATCGCGGCGAGCGTCGCGACAGCGTCAACGCGAACAGGCCGTCAGGATCGGTCAGCCAGCTCACGAGCTCCAAGCTCGCGGCCGCGAGATCGCCTTCGACGCGCGCGGGAGTGAACTTGGCGCTGATCTCCGTCCGCAGCTCCTCGCCGGCGTCGAAGTGCACGGGGAGTTCGAGGCCGTGAACCACCGCGCTCACCTCGTGGCGGGCGCGCAGGCGCATCTCGATCCACTCGTGCTCGGTGTTGAACAGCGCCACGTGGTCGAAGTCCTCGGGGTCGAAGTCCGCCTGCAGCTCCCGGTTGAGCACCAGCAGGACGTTGCGGTTGAACTCCGCTGTGACGCCCTGGGAATCGTCGTAGGCGGCCTCCAGCACGTCTTTGTCCTTGACCAGGTCGGTGCCCATCAGCAGGTAGTCATCCGGACCCAGCAGGCGTGAGATCTCGCGCAGGAAGCGGCGGCGGCTGCCGGGTGGGAAGTTCCCGATGGTGCCCCCCAGGAACGCCACTATGCGGGGGCCTAGAGCCTCGGGTATGTGCTCGAGATGACGCTCGAAGTCGCCGATCACGCCGTGGACCTGCAGGCCGGGGTACTCGAGGGTGAGCGTGTCGGCGCATTCGCGCACCATGCTCTCGGTGACGTCCACGGGCACGTAGCGCTCCAGCGTGCCGGCTGCGCTGAGGGCGTCGAGCAGCACGCGGGTCTTCGAGGCCGTGCCCGAGCCCAGCTCCACGAGCTCGACCGCTCCGGTCAGCTCGGCGATCTCCTCGGCGCGTTCGCTGAGGATCGCGCGCTCGCAGCGCGTGGGGTAGTACTCGGGCAGCTCGCAGATCTGGTCGAACAGCTGCGCGCCACGGGCGTCGTAGAAGTGCTTGGGCGGCAGCTCCTTGAAGGGGCGCGTGAGCCCATCGAGCACGTCCTCGGCGAGCGAGCGCTCCTCGGCGCCGTCGAGGTGCGATTCGATCACGATCTCCGCCGGGGCGGGCGGCGCTTCGGGTGGCAGCGGCTTCATCGTCTCTCCCTCGCTAGGCGCACGCCCGCAAAGATCTGACGGCGCTGTGGTAGGTCCCAGTTGCGGAAGGTCGTGGATGCCACACGCGGGTGCGTGGCCCAGGCGGAACCGCGCAGCACGCGGTAGCGATCGCCGAAGAACACCTCTGAGTACTCGCGGTAGGGGTGAGCCAGGAACCCGGGGTAGCCGCCGAAGTGCGATGAGCTCCATTCCCACACCTGGCCGATGTGCGCCGGTCGCTGCTCTTGCTCCTGGGTCCAGGTCGCCGCCCTCTCCCACTCCGACTCGGTGGGAAGGCGCGCCGCATCCGCGCGTGCGAAGGCGTCGGCCTCGAACCAGGAGACGTGGCAGACGGGGGCCTGCGGATGGCCGGCTGCCACGTCTGGATGATGCGTGATGTCGTACTCCTCCTTCCACGCCCAGCCCTCGTCCGACCACCACTCGCGCCGCGTGTAGCCGCCGCCCTCGCTGAAGCTCATCCAACTCGCGTTGCTCACCGGTCGCCTGGCGATCGCGAAGGCAGCAACCTCAACGTTGTGGCGAGGGCGCTCGTTGTCGTAGGAGAAGACCTCCGCCGGGGCGCCCATCTCGAAGGATCCGGTTGGGATCTCGATCCAGCCTTCCGGCTCGCTCATCGGCTCGACTGTCGGCTCGCCGGCTGGGAGCAAACCGGCGATTGCCATCGTCTGGCGCATCGTCTCGGCGTGCTGTAGCTCATGGCGTAGGACCATCTCGCAGATGACCCCGTCGCCGAGGCCCTCGCGTGCGAGCGTCGCGATGCTGCGCTCCCTGACATCGGCCATGTATGCGCGTGCCTGCTGAGGGTCCAGCGCCTCGATCTCGCCGCGTACCGCGCGCGGGGTCTCAAAGGCGTCGTAGAGGCCTGCAAGATCGGGGCGCAGGAGCGATAGGCCACCGCAGCGGTGGCCCAGCCACAGATCCTCATAGGCGGCAATGTGCCCCAGGTCCCATGCCAGCGGGCTCATGATCGGCGAGTGGACTGCCTCGAGCTCCTCGCTGCTCAGGTGAGCGACCAGAGCAAGCGTTTGCTCGCGCGCCTCGCCCATCGCCTGGAGCAGCTGCTCGACGTCGGGAGAGAGGGAGTTGGTCTTGACGGCGCGGGCTGCCATGGGCTGGCTGTGCTGCGTAACTCTAGAAGGTCAGTCCGCTCCCTCATGTGAAGCGTTACATAACACCGCTATGCGGTGTAGTTCCAGCCAGCGATAACGGGCCTTTCGTGCTCGTGTCCAAGCACGCACATGGCCGCCGTCGAGAGTCCCAGGCGCGCCCCGCCGGACGCCTCCAGGGAGATCCAGCGGGCGCCCAGCACACGCAGCATGTGCCCGTGAGAGAACACCGCAGCAACCCCGTCGAGGCTGTTCAGCTCGGCGATCATGCGGTCGGCTCGTGTCCCCACATCCGCTGGGCTCTCACCGCCTGGGCAGCCGTCGCGCCAGAGATCCCAGTCCGGCCGCTGGGCTCGTATATCGACGGAGGTCAGGCCCTCGTAGTCGCCGTAGTCCCACTCCAGCAGGTCCTCTCGCAGCTGCGCCTGGGCTCCCAGGCCGCACAGCTCACAGGTTTCGCGCGCGCGGGTGGAGGGGCTGACGAGCACAGCGGCAAAGCTCGTGCCCTCGAGCCGCCCGGCGAGCGCGCTGGCGGCCTTGCGACCCTGCTCGGTGAGGGGGATGTCGGTGCGACCAGTGTGACGCCCGTCGCGGCTCCACTCCGTCTCGGCGTGGCGCACCAGCAGCGTCTCGCGTGGGCCGATCAGCCGTCCGGAGCTCACCGCAGAGGGCCGGGTGGGGCAGCGGCGTCGTCGACGATCACGCTCAGGCGCTCGCGTCGCAGCAGGCTTGCCGGGACGTGGCGGCTCTCCTCGCCCAGCATCGCGCTGACCGCATCGGCCTTGCTCGCGCCGTTGGCCAGCAGCAGGCAGCCGCGCGCGGCGCGCAGCACGGCGAGGCTCACGGTGATTCGCTCGGGCGGCGGCTTCGGCGAGTCGACCACGCCCAGGCAGACCGCCTCGGGACCCGTATCGAGCTCCCCGGCACCGGGGAACAGCGAGGCGATGTGGCCGTCGGGACCGATCCCCAGCACGACCACGTCGAGAACGGGCGGTCCGCCACCCAGCGACGGCACGCGGCCGGAGAGCTCATCCGCGTATCTACGTGCACCCTCGTGCGGACCAAGCTCGCCCTGCATGCGATGCACGCGCTCGGCGGGGATGCCGGCGGGCTCGAGCAGCGCCTCCTTGGCCAGCAGGAAGTTGCTTTCGGGGTTATCGGGGGGCACGCAGCGCTCATCGGCGAACCACACCTCCACGTCCTGCCAGTCGGCCGGCTCCCGCGCGAGCAGCTCATAGGTGCGCCCCGGCGTCGTGCCGCCACTGAGCGCCACGTGGGCCACCCCGCGCTCCTGGCGTGCCCGTTGCAGTTGGCGCGAGACGTGAGCGGCGGCACGCTCGGCCACCGACTCGGCGTCCAGGCACGTCGTCAGCCGCGTCACTGCGCCAGCGCCCGTGCGGCCTTCAGCGCCGGGACGTAGGTGGGATCGCGCAGCAGCGCCTGGCGGATGCCCTCGCCGAGCACCCCCGTCTCGCCGCGGGAGGCACCTGGGATCGTCCATGCACGCTCCTGACCGGCGGGGTTCCTGGTGCGCGCATGCAGGCCGCCGGGGCCTCGATCGAGGCTCAGGCTGCGCCCGGAGGCGGTCTCGATGGTCAAGCTCTCAAGGCCCGGCACCAGCAGCTCCGGCGCTGCCTCCAGGCGCAGGCTCACATCGCGCGAGCCCGCGTGGGCCTTGCCGACGAGTGCATCGCCGTCCGGCGTCAGGGGCTCGGCCCACCAGCCCAGGCGCGAGGCCAGCCAGCCCGACAGGAGCATCGCGGCCACGGTCGAGGCGGGGTGATGGCGCACGGTCACGCCGGTGATCGATTCGAGCTCCCCGCGCAGTCGCAGCGGATCGAAGCTTGCCGCCAGGCGCTCTCGCCAGGGCGTCGTGCGCAGCCAGGCCAGATCAACCACATAGGCTTGGGCTGCCAACGAGCAGGCGCGGTCTAGCGCTTCTGTGACGCTGGGCTCCTCCACCGAGTCCAGCAGCACGGCCTGCGCTAGCGCCAGCAGCTCGGCAACGATCTCGTGGTGGCCGTGGGGGGACCACAGCAGCGTGGGCAGGTCGGTCACGACCAGCGGATCGGCGATCGTCAGCAGGTCGTCGAGGTGGCGTTTGCCCAGTTCCACCACCACTGTCTCGTGCAGCAGGGCGAGCTCCCCTGGCGCGGTCTCGCCTTCGGAGGCGATCATCACGCGCGCATCCAGGCGCTCGCGCTTGGGCTCGTAGGCGAGCACCACCAGCCGCGAGGCGTGGTAGCGCCCTACTCCGCGCAGGCGGTTGGCGATCTCGCCGGACCACTCGCGGTCGACGAACGCGATCATGTTGAGCACCCGTGCGGGCACGTAGTTGTCGTGTTCTGAGTGGACCTCGATCAGCAGCTTGCGCAGCGCCCCTTCGATTGCATCGGGGGTGGTGCCCTGCTCACTCCAGACAGCGTCGCTGCGCGCTTCCGCCGCGGCCATCAGATCGCGCGCCAGCCGTCGCCCTCGCAGAGCAGCTCCTCGGCCTCCTTCGGCCCCTGCGAGCCGGCCTCATAGCTCGCCAAGGGTCCTGGCTGCTCCGACCACGCGCTCACGATCGGGTCGCAGATCCGCCACTGCGCCTCGACCTCGTCGTTACGCGTGAACAGCGTTGCGTCGCCGCGCATCGCGTCGGTGATCAGACGCTCGTATGCCTCGGGGGACTGCGACAGGAAGGCCGTGCCGTACTGGAACTCCATGTTCACCGGGCGGATCTTCATGCGCGTGCCGGGGATCTTGGCGCCGAGGCGCAGCGACACGCCCTCGTTGGGCTGGAGCGTGAGCACGAGCTGATTGGGCTGCACGCCGAGCGATCCGTCCTGGCTGAAGGCGAGGTGGGGGACCGGCTTGAGCGTGACGGCGATCTCGGTGATCTTGCGCGCGAGCTGCTTGCCGGTGCGTAGGTAGAACGGCACACCGGCCCAGCGCCAATTCGACACATGCAGCTTAAGCGCCGCGTAGGTCTCGGTGCGGGAGTGGGGATCGACCC
>JASLDD010000142.1 GCA_030151725.1 Solirubrobacteraceae bacterium | reverse complement strand
CCTCGATGCTGGCCCTGGGCTGGGCTGTGAACGACCGAACGCTGCTCGGCGAGGTCGACTCGCTCCTCGGGGGCGCCGTCCACACGCTCACCGGCGAGCACGTGAAGAGCCGGGTTCACTTCGATCCGCAGCGTCTGGTGGCGGGCAGATCCAAGCCGATCTCCGCACAGCAGTTCACCCAGAGCGTGGCCGAGCTGACGCGCGAGGCGGTGGGCCCCATCGAGCCGATCCGCTGTGCGCTCACGGCGGGGCGCGACACGCGGGTGCTGCTGGCGCTCCTGCAGAGCGCCGGTCGCGAGCGCGATGCGCGGTTCTACACAGGCGGGGCCCCTGACAGCCTCGACATCGAGCTGGGCAGCGAGCTCGCCCGCAACCTCTCGCTCGAGCACACCGTCGACAGCGCATCGATGCAGGGCACCGACATCGATTGGACCGCCGCGGCAGATCGCTTCATCGCCCAGACGGACGGTCTCGCGAGCCTCCTTCAGCTCGCCGACTACATCGAGTTGACCGAGCCTCCCGAGCGGCTCGGGATAACCATGTGGGGGGTCGGCGGCGAGATCGGCCGCGCCGGAACAGGACCTATCAACCATGTCACGCCAAACCTCCCTGTGATCTCGAGCGTCCCCGAGGTCCAGCGCCGCCTCATGGCTCACAAGATGGAGCGAGCCTCGGGCCTGCTCACGCAGGAGGGCGACGCGCTCGTGCGCTCCTACCTCGACGGCTTCGTCGCGACGCGCCGCCAGGAGGGCTGGCTGACGCGGGAGGTCTACGAGGCCTTCTATGCCTTCGAGCGAGTGGGCTGTGGCGGTGCCAGCGGGCCGCGGCGAGCAGCTTCCACCGGCGACGTTTTCAGCCCCTTCTGCAGCCGCCAGTTCATCGAGTACAGCTTCTCGCTGACGCCGGGCGAACGCTACCTGGAGGCCCCCCATTACCGCCTGCTCAGCGGCCTGGCTCCGGGCCTCTTGGACTACCGCTTTGAAGTGCCGCTGCATCCCCAATACAAGTGGGCCGTCGCGCCGATGGCGGTGGCTGAGTTGGTGGGAGCTGTGCGTGCGCAGCGCCGTCCGCCGGCGCCGACGAGCGCCCCCGCGGAGCCGTCATTTCTGGCTCAGTGGATCGAGAGCCAGCTGGAGAAGATGGCGGCGCTCGCCGAGGCGGCCGACTCCTCGCTGTGGGGGTTGATCTCGCGCCCTCGCTTGACCGCGCTGTTGAGCGGTGCTCCCGAGCAGCGACGCCCGCACACCGAGGCGCTGCTGCGGGTGGCCACCGTGCTCTGGTTCCTGGAGGGCTAGCGCAGGCCCAGGCGACGTTCCAGGCCCAGGCGCAACTGCACGCGCCAGGAGCGTCGGGCCCAGTAGGCGTGCTCGGCGCCCAGGCGCTCCAATCGCTTGCGGTTCTCCGGTGCGGCCGCACCGCGTATGGCTCTGCGCTTGGCGAGCGTCTGTGGCAGCTCCGCTGCGTTCGCGCGCCACGCGTCGAGCACGGCGGGGTCGCGCAGGCGCACGCCGCGCAGGATCGTCTTGGCTGCCATCCGCGCCGCGTATCTGGCGGTGGCGGGCCAGCCGCGCAGCTTCAGGTGCACGTAGAGGCCGTTCTTGATCTGCTCCGCGCTCCAGCGGTGCCCGCCGCCCGTCCCGCCCACGTCGTGGTCTGCCACCGCGTCCCACGCCTTCAGCACGCGCCGCCCGAGCAGCCACGTGCGGTAGCAGAGGTCGTTGTCCTCGTGGTAGAGGAAGATCCACGGGTCGAACCCGCCGAGGCGCTCGAAGTGCTCGCGCTCGACGAGCATCGCCGCCGCCTCCATCGAGGCCACGTCCTCGGCGTAGATCCTGCGCTCGTGGTGGTGGCCCTCCTCGATCATGGTCGTGCACACGACGCTCGTATTCGGGTTGGCGAACAGTTCCCGGACGAGCACCGAGACGGTGTCCGAGTGTAGGTCCACGTCTGGATTCATGAACAGCAGCAGCTCGCCACGGGCGTGCTGCGCGCCGAGGTTGCACGCCCGTCCGTAGCCGAGGTTCTCGGCGCTCGCGATCACCTGCACGCCCTCCTGAGCGGCGAACCGCTCGGCGCTGTCGTCGCTGGAGGCGTTGTCGACCACGATCAGCTCGAGCGGCGCGTACTCGCTTGCCCGCACGCCCTTCAGGAAGCGCTCGACGAGTGCCGCCCCGTTGTAGTTGACGGCCACGATCGAGACCGTCGGCTGCTCGCCGTTGGCCTCGAGGGTCGGTGTCTCACCCGTGTTCAAGGGCCGCCTCGATCTCCTGGATACGCCGCTCCCACGAGTGCCCCGATGCCCTCGCCGAGCGCTCCCTGCGCAGCTCGGGGGTGTCTGTGGCGAGCGCCTGAGCAGCGAGGCTCGCCATCTCGGCGCCGCTGTTGGCGAAGCTCACGTCGGCCACGCCCTCGATCGAGGGCAGGCGCGTGGCCAGCACCGGCAATCCGGCCGCCAGGTACTCGTAGATCTTCATCGGAAAGATGCTGTCGGTCAGCGTGTTGCGAGCGTAGGGGACGATCGCGACGTCGGCACCGCGCAGGATCTCGGGCAGGCGCTCGTAGCTGCGCGTGCCCAGCAGGTGAATATTGGGCTCGGCCGCGAGCGCGCTCACATCGGTCGTCGGATCGCCCGGGCCGATCGGCCCGACGAGCACGATCGAGGTCTCGGGGCTGCACCGTGCCAGCTCGATCAGCAGGGCAAAGTCGAGCTTGCTGGCCACGACTGCGCCCGTGAACACGATGCGCGGGCCAGGCAGCGCCGCGAGCGCGGGGTCGGTCGCCCCCTCCTGCAGAGCCCTTGAGAACAGCGCCGTGTGGGCCACGTTGGGGGCGAACAGCACTGAGTCGTTGAGTGTGCGCATGCGGCGCTCGAGGGCGGGCGCGCTCGCGATCACGAGATCGGCGCGCCGCGCGAAGCGGGCCTCCGCCGCACGAAAGCTCTCGCCGTCGATTCCAGGCTGCGAGGCGATGTCATCGACGCAGTGATAGACGACCAGGGCGGGGTCCAGGGTGTCCAGCAGCACCTCCGCCTGGGGCACGTAGGCCCACAGGATCGGGCGCGTGGAGCCAAGCCGCGCGACTCCGCGCCGCACGAGCGCGGGAAGCAGATGGGCGTTCAGCGTGCGAGCCGCCGCGTTCCCGTGGAAGGGCAGCACGAGCGGCGATTGCACCCACACTCCGTCCTGCAGGCGTGGGGGGGCAAATCCCCTGCGCAGGCGTCGCGCGATCCGCGCCAGATCGCGTCCAGCGAGCTGGGGGCGGCGCAGGCCGAGCGACTCGATGAACAGCACGCGGTTGTTGCGGGCCAGACGCGACATCAGGTGGTGCTGGTTGGTCCACAGCTCGGTGTCCCAGTCGGCAAAGCCCACGCACACGATGTCGCGGTCTGTGAGGGCCGTGGAAGGGTGCATCCGCGAGATGATCTCAGTCGTCCCCCACGCCACGGGGAATCGATCATCCGGAGCCCTATGCTGAGCGCAGCGGCTGTGCCGCCCCGATCGCGATGAGCAAAGCACACGATCAAAGCGGCGAGACCCCGCGCCCACGGGCGAGCATCTCCGCCTGCGTGATCGCTCGTGACGAGGAGAGGCGACTGCCTGAGTGCCTGGCCAGCGTTGCGTTCTGCGACGAGGTCGTCGTCGTGGACTCGGGGTCGGTCGACAACACTGTGGAGATCGCCCATGCGGCCGGCGCTCGCGTGATCGAGCAGCCGTGGCTGGGCTTCGCCGCCCAGCGAAATGTCGCGCTCGACCACGCCCGCTGCGATTGGGTCGTGGAGGTCGACGCCGACGAGCGCATCAGCCCCGAGCTGCGCGTGGAGATCGAGGAGTTCCTCGGTGCAGTACCCGACGGGGTCGAGCTGGCTGGGCTGCCACTGCGCGACCTGCTATTCGGACACCCGCTCGGGCCGTCGGCCAAGTACCCCAAGTATCGCCATCGGATGTTGCTCCGCGGGGCCTATCGCCACGACGAGAGGCGCACGGTGCACGAGGGCCTGATCCCGCATGGAGCGGTGCATCCCTTTGCCGGAGATCTGCTGCACCTCTATGCAGAGAGCTGGGGAGAGGCGGTGGGCGACGCCTGGCGCTACGCCCGCCTGGAGGCCGGGCAGCTGAACGCCGCGCGCAGGCCACGGAAGGCACTCGTCGGCGCGTTCGTGAGACCGACCGTCAAGTTCTTCTACCGGCTGAGCATCGACGGCGGGTGGCGCGACGGCCTATATGGAGCGGTGAGGATCGGACTCGACTGCGCGAGCGACTCGGTGGTGTGGCTGCGACACCTGAGCGGGCGTCGCGGCCCCGAGTCCGGCGATTCGGGCACCTCCACGGACGCGCACTACGGGACCCGCAGGCGCCACCAGGGCAGCGTGCGGGTGCTCGGCCTCGCCGCCGGCGAGGAGGCGGCGAGCAGGGCGGGAGCGTGGCTGATGCAGGCCCAGGCTGCGGGCATGGACGTGGCGCTGATCGCCGATGCGCCCTGCAAGGAGTCGCTGCGTGTGCATCGCGTGCAGAGGATGCGCCCGCTGCGGCTGCTCCGCGCGCTCGAAGCCGAGCAGCAGTTGCGCACCATCGACGTAGTAATCCCGTTCGGGCGCCGCGCGAGTGCCCTCTTGCGGATGCTGGGACGGGGACGGCATGGCATAGTCATAAACGTGAATGACCTCGACAGCCCAATTGAGGTGGCCGACCGGGCCGAGAAAGCCCGTCTGACGCGTTCATGAGAGGATTGGCGGGCGAGGCCGTTTGGGGGCGGGGCCCCGGCGAGCCCCGATGATGCGTGACCTCTACGTATGTTCCTTTGCCCCAACGCTCGGCAACGGCCGCGCGTTGCGCACCTATACGTGCGTTCGCGCGCTCGCCATGTTGGGGCCCGTCGACCTCGCCTACGTTCCCCACGGCGGCTCGGGTCCCTCGCTCGAGTACCTCGCGATCGATGGGCTGGAGTTCCACGAGATCAAGCCGTCGCGGGGAGCGCGACGCGCGCTCGTGTACGGATCGAAGCGCCTCAAAGCCTTTCCACCGGCATGCTGCAGGGGCACGAGTCCCGAGCTGATTGAGGTCTCCGAGCGGCTCGCCCGCAAGCCCGGTCGTGGCAGGGTGATCGCTGACGACGTCAATGCGGCGACTGCGCTGATGGAGTTGGCTCGTCAGCGCCCCGTGATTTACAACGCGCACAACCTCGAGTCCGAGTATCCACTTGGCCGCGACATGCGGCGCGCGTGGTCGCGATTGGGCATGCTCCGCTATGAGCGAAAGCTCTTTGGGGTCGTGACCGAGTCGTGGATGGTGAGTCGCGCGGACATCGCCTCAGCGCAGGCAATCGTGCCCTCGGCGCGGTTGCGCTACGTGCCCAACGTTGTGGACGTTTGGGGGGTCGAGCCGCGCCGGGAGCATCAGCCTGGTAGCACTCTGCTGATGATCGGCGACTTCACATATGCCCCCAATCGCAGTGCCCGCGACTACCTGGTCGAACGCATCCTGCCGCTCGTCCGGCGCTCGGTCTCAGGCGCCCGGGTGGTGCTCGTGGGCCGGGGCCTCGATGACTGGTCCCCGTCCGACGGTGGGGTCGAGGTCACAGGGTTCGTGGAGGATCTGCGCACCGTCTACGACCGTGCCGACTGCGTTGTCGTGCCCCTCACCGAAGGCGCCGGGACGCCGCTGAAGTTCATCGAGGCGCTCGCCTATCGGATGCCGGTCGTCGCCACGCCGTTTGCGGCCAAAGGCCTCGACCTGGTCCCCGACGTTCACTTCCGCGAGGCGGCCGACGCCGAGTCCTTCGCGGGCGCCGTGGTCGACGTCCTGCGCGACGGAGCCCCCGCGATGGCAGCCGAGGGGCGAAGCATCGCCGAGCGCGAGTACTCGATCGAGACGCTCGCCGAGCGAATCGCTGCATGAGCGAACCGGCCCGCTGGATTGCGCAGGCAGCACGTGTCGCGAAAGGCGCGAGGCCGCCGTTCGTGCTCTGCTACCACGGGGTCGGGTCGGTTGAGCCGGCACGCGATCCCCACGGTGTGTTCATCAGCAGGGAGCTGTTCGCGCACCACCTCGACGTGATCCAGGGCCATGGGTACCGGCTTGTGACGCTCAGCGAGCTGTGGGGTCGGATGGCCCGCGGTGAGGATGTGGAGCGCTACGGATCGATCACCTTCGACGATGGGCTCGAGCAGACGGTTCAGACCGCGATCCCGCTGCTGAACGAGCGCGGGCTCGGTAGCTCGATGTACCTGCCGAGCGGTTTGCTGGGATCACGCCACCCTGACATCCAGGGCGATGAGCGGATCATCGACCGCTCGCAGGTCAAGGAGCTGGTCGAGCAGGGGGTCGAGGTCGGCGCGCACTCGGTCGATCACGTAAAGCTCACCGAGTTGGACTACGAGGACGCGCTCGAGCAGATGCGCCGCAGCCGCGCCGAGCTCGAGGACCTCCTCGGGCAGGCGGTCACCTCGATGGCCTACCCGTTCGGGGCGCACGACGAGCGCACGATTGCCGCCGCCGAGAGCGCCGGGTATGAGACTGCTTGCGCTTGCTCTGGGTCCGGCCCGTGGCGCGCGTTCTCGGTCCCCCGTGAGCCGATGTTCGCGAGCGCGAGCGACTTTCGCGTTGCGTTGAAGCTCGCAGGACTCTACGGCCCCGCCTACAAGCTGGCGGATTGGCGCCGGCGCTGACTCAGGCGGCGATCAGGCGCGCGAGCGCCTGCACCGAGTACTCGCTCTCGGCAAGCGCTCTGCCCTCCGCTGCCATCTCTGTCGCGCCGTTGCTCAGGACATCGAGGACCCCCGCCGCGAAGGACCCCGCGTCTGCGCCCTCTCGGTAGTGGCGGCCGGCCACCACGTCCAGCCCGCGAGCGGCAAACGGCGTTGCCACGATGGGCAGACCATAGGCGAGCGCCTCCACGAACTTGAGCGGCGTTCCGCCACCGACGGTGAGCGGCACAGCGACGCAATCGCAGCCGCGGTAGACGGCTGGGAGATCCTCCACAAAGCCCCTCACCTCCACGCGCGAATCGTCTGTCTGCCAGTCCTCGAGGCCGCGTCCGACGAGTGTCAGGCGGGTCTCTGGAGCTGCGCTCCAGACCTTCGGCATGACCTCCTCCACGAGGAAGCTGCGCCCGGCCTGGTTGGGCGGGTAGAGGAAGTCACCTACCATCAGCAGCCCTCCGCCACGCGGATACGGCGCCACGGGCTCGATCGTCGCGACGTCGACGACGTTGGGGACGTAGCGCAGGCGCGCGGTAGGCGCCAGCTTTCGAGCTGTCTCCAGATCCAGCTTGCTGACGATCCAGGACTCGGCCACGCGACCGAGCAGCCGGCGCTCGAAGGCGCGCGCGGTGGCTCCCGCGAAGGGGTGCAGCCGGCTGTGCGGCGTGCGGTAGGCCCCGATCACGTTGTGGGCGTTGTAGGTGATCGGGTGTCGCGAGGTCAGTGGCAGCAGGACGGCGGCGGCGTTGAGGTCGCCGACGACGACCTTGCCGTGCTCTCCGCGCTCGAGCATTCTGCGCGCGATGTCCAGCAGCTCGGGGTGGGCGCCTCGAGCGAACGCGTCGGGAACGCCCTGTGCGCGCTTGCTCGCGTAGAAGACGGCCCGCCTGAAGCCACGCGATGGCTCAACCTTGATGAGCTCGAGGTTCTCGATCGCCTCATACTCGGCCGCCGGATGCTCCCCGCCGTGGGGGATGTAGAGGAGGTCCACCGGCTCGAGCGACGCCAGGGCCTTGATGCAGGTGTACGTGCGCAGCGCCCGGCCGCTGCCCAGGGTTGGGGCGAATGTCGAGACGTAGAGGCTCCTCACGCTTGTGGAGGTCGCTTGAGCCGGTCGAGCTCGGCCTGCAGCGTTTGATCGAGCAGCTCGTGCACCATGCGCTGCAGCCACAGCGGGCGCAGCGTGTGCAGGTTCAGAGGGGCGGCGATGTGCTGAACGGATACCGAGGGCCAGCGCTCCAGTCGCGCGAGCTGTCCATGACGCTCGAGGTCCAAGTGCACGTGCTCTGGACCCGCAAAGATCATGCTCGCCCGTCCGCCCTTGGCGCTCAGCCGGTCGAACGCCTCATCGACGTCTTCAGCGATCGCGGCGCCGTGACGGCGGCGTAGCACCCGTGAAAGTCCGCGCCATGCACGCTTGGGGAGTTGGGAGAGCAGGACGCGAGCGGTCCTGCTGTGTGCCCTGTAGGTGATGTCTCCGCGCAGCAAGCGCCTCCACGTGGAGAGCTTGAGCGCGTTGCGCCACAGCTCCTGCGTGCTGCGGACCGCGTGTGAGATGCCCCCGTCATATACGAGGATGCCGGGGTTGAGCATCAGCGCGGCCAGCGCTCGCTGATCGAGGATCGCCATTTGAAAGGCCCAATACCCCCCCGAGCACAAACCGCCGACGAGGAAGCGCGGGGGCAGCCCGCGGGCTTGCAGCGCGTCGAGCACCAGCTTGACCTGGTCGATGTAGTCCGGGACGAAGAACGAGCGCGCATCCACGAGCGGTTGCGAGTCGCCACCGGCGTCGCCGATGCCGGCAAGGTCCAGGCGCAGCGAGGGGATGCCCCGCGCGGCCCACCTGCGCGCCAGCTCCACCCACATCCGGTTGGGGCCCGTCCGGCGCTGCGGTCCGGCGTTCAGCCACACGACGCAGAGCTCAGCTGTCTCGCCGTCCAGCGGCTCGGTGAGCACACCAAACGGGTCGCCGAACGGATGCTCGAAAGTCAGCGGGGTTTCGCGCACGCGCGCCCCGTCGCCGAGCGCGAGCTCTATATGGAGATTGCCCTCCACGACGCCGTTTTGAGAGGCGGCAGCGGGCGCAGCCGTCGCGGTCAGCCAAGCAGCGACCGTGTCGAACGTGTCGGTCGCAGGAGCCGCGTCCTGCGGCTCGGACATCATCATCTTCGCGTAGCCGCCTCCGTGCGCGACGGTCACCTCGACGCCACTGTCCTGGAGCGAGGTGCGCAGGCTCTCATCCACGGCACGTCCGTCGCGGTCGAGCAGCAGCGCACGGTTGGGCGACCCTTGTGCGAAGCGGCCGCCGAGCTGGAGTCCATCGAGCGCCTGGACGGTCTCAGCGCTCAGCAGGTAGCCGGCGACCGCCAGCGAGCCGTCCTCTTGCTCCAGTGAGCGGTCGGACTGCCCTGGGGCGTTCTCGATGCCGGCGACCGCGCCGTCGAGCTGCGAGTCCTCCATCTGGGAGAACGCGCGCATCTCGCGCACCAGGCGCCGTCCACGCGATGGGACCGCCCACAGGACGAGCTCGTCGACCGGGGCGCCGAGCTCGGCGGCGCGCAGCGCGAGCATCCCCCCGAGCCCAATGCCGACTGCGGCAACGCGCTCGACACCGCTGCGAGAGCGAAGCCAGCGCGCCGCAAGCTCGACGGCGCTCGTCCACGCCTGCAGGCGGGCGGGATCGCGCGGAGTGCCGCCGCTGTCGCCGCTGCCCGGCAGGTCGATCCGCAGTGTGGGGTGGCCGTCGTCTGAGAGGCGCTCGGCCCAATCGCGCCGGCAGCGGTATGAGCACATGTCCTCCCACCCGAACGGAGGGCACAGCAGCACAGCCGTATCGAGTTTGACCTCCGGAGGTTCGTGGAAGATCGCGAAAACGGGATCGGGATCACCCGGAAGATAGAGCGGGCTGGGCATCGTTGAAGGGATGTGAACGTGGATACCGTATCGCCTATGCACGAGAGCGGCCATTGGTTTGGACCGGCGGAGCGTCCGCTGATGGGCTGGTTGACGGCGCCCGCCACCACAGGCTCACAGACGGGGGTCTTGATCCTGCCGGCTGCCGGCTATCAGTACTGGAGCGCGCACCGTACGCTGCGTGTCCTGGCCGAGCGTGTAGCCGACTCGGGCCACCTGGCTCTGCGGCTCGACTACGACGCGATCGGCGACTCAGCCGGCGAGCAGAGCGACCCCGATCGGCTCGCGTCATGGCGCGCGAGCGTAGCAGCGGCGGCAGGCGAGCTGCGGGCGCTCGGTGCTCGGGATATCGTGATCGTGGGCGTGCGCCTCGGCGCGGCGCTGGCCCTAATGGAAGGGGCGGCGCTCGAAGCGTCGGCGGTGGTCGCGTGGGCCCCGGTGGTCTCCGGGCGCCGCTACGCGCGCGAGCTGCGCATGCTCTCCACGCCGCTACCGGAGGATGCAGGGAGCGACGGCGTAGCGGTCGCGGGCACGCTGTTCAGCGCGACCACGCTCGACGAGCTGGCGCAGATCGATCTGCTTGGGCTCCAGGCCGCGCCGGCACCGCGCGTGCTCCTGGTCGAGGGCGGGAAGGAGGCGAAGCTGCTCGCGCACTTGCGGGAGCTGGGGGGCGACGTGCAGGACGCGAGCATTCCCGGTGCGGAGAGCGCACTGGAGGTGCCGACGGAGGAGGCCGTCGTTCCCCAGGAGATCGTCTCGGCGATCGATCGCTGGATCGGGGAGGGCTCGACGGGTGAGGCCTCGGCCGAGACGGCACGCCTGAGCACCCGGATGATCTGGCGCGGGATCGAGCTCGAAGAGCGCGTGCTCCGGCTGGGGGCCGAGCAGCTGCTCGCCATCCACACGGCACCCGTCTCCCCGCCGTCTGCCGAGTCGGCCACGGCCGTGTTCTTGAACACGGGATCTGAGGCGCACGTGGGTCCCGGCCGCGCATGGGTCGAGTACGCGCGCGGTCTGGCCGCGCGCGGTCACCATGCTGTGCGCGTCGACTTCCGCGGCTGGGGGGAGAGCCCGGATGACGGATACGCACCCGGACGCCCCTACGACGCGCACTGCGAGCAGGACACCGTCTCGATCGTCCGCGCCCTGCGCGAGCAGGGGCACGAGCGGATAGTCCTCGTCGGCCTGTGCGCGTCGGCGTGGGTTGCGCTTCGGACCGTGCTGCACGAGCCGGTCGACGGCCTCATTGCCCTGAACCCTCAGCTCTACTGGCAGCCGGGCGACCCGGTCGAGGCGACCATGGCGGAGACGCGCCTGCGGCGCACGGCCGAACGCGAACGCGAGGAGCGCGGGGGCCGCTGGCGGCTGTGGAGCGCGCTTGACGTTTTCGGCGCTCGCCCGTGGGCGGGGAGGTGGCTGGACGAGCTGCGTGGCTGCGGCGTGCCCGTGACGATGGTCTTCGCCGCGGGCGACGACGGCATCGAGTACCTGCGCAACCGCGTGCGCAGACGGCTGGCGAGCGTCGAGGGCGCGGGGGCGATCGAGGTCGTGGAGGTCGATGACATCGACCACTCGATGCACCGCCTGTGGCTGCGAGACAGGATGCTCGACGTGCTCGACGCGCAGCTCAGGCGTCTGCCGGCCAGGCGACCTGCACCCGCCCGCGCACGTTGAGCGCGCTCAACGCTCCGCCACCGGGCTCCGCCGCCGGCTCGCGACGCCGCAGCTGCAGCACCCGCTCGCCGCCCGGCTCGACGCTGAAGGCGTCATCCGACGCAGCGTGGCCGGGGACGAGCACGCGAACGCCGTAGGCGAGTTTGCGCGTGCTCGCACGCAGCGTGGCGGTGCCGTCCGGGCCGATCTCTGCGCGGGCCTCCAGGCCGATGGAGTCGGCCGCCGCGATCGAGCGCGGCCGGCCGGCCGGGAAGCGGAAGGCCTGCGAGATCAGCTCACCCCCGGACTCGAGGCTTGCGACGATCACATCCTGGGCGGGCGGCCCGAAGCGGTAGGCCCAGGAGGCATCGACGAAGTGGCCGATCAGCTCCTCCACGTCCCACTCGCCGGCGCCGTGCGCGGACAGCTCGACGTCGGCCGATCCCTCGTTGACGAGGTGCTCGCCGTCGCGGTAGCAGCTGACCCTGAGGGTCGCGTGCAGTGGCGTGGGGCGGTCGTTGGCCACATGCGCACGGACACCGCCCAGGCCCTCGTCGGTCATCCAGACGGCCGTGGGAGCGAGGGCGCGGCGGAGATGGTGGTAGGCGACCTTCGGCTCGCCGCGGTGGTCCACGACGCCCCAGCCCGCCCCGGGGAGCATGTCGCGCAGCCACAGAACGAGGCCGCCGCCGCACGGTGAGCGCGTGCGCCGCCACTCGCCGAAGACCTCCGCCATGACCTCGCCGCTGACAGCTCGGGACAGCTCGAGATAGCGCTCGTGATCGATCCGCCGCAGCTCGGCCGGATCGACTCCGTGCAACAGCGCCAGATAGTGGTCGCGCACGTCGTCGAAGTCCCAGCCGCTGCCGCTGTCGCGAGGCACGCCTGCCTTCCAGCGCGGGTGGTGCACCACGATCGAGCTTGGGTTCTCCGGCGCAAGCGCCGCGACGGCCTGCTCGTCGGGGACGTTGGCGATCGCCAGGCACTCGGCCGCAAAGCGAACTTCCGCCAAGCGTGCATCTGTGAGATCGCGACGGTAGCCGCCCACGCCGTAGTAGTTCGCCACGCCGCGGTCGGGGCGAAAGGGGAGCGTCCCGCCGCAGGGCGCCGAAGGGAGGTAGATGGCCTGCGTGTCGTGCTCGCGCACGAGCCTCGGCAAGAGCTCGCCGAAGAGCTCACCGCGACCGAGTGCGGGGTCGAGGCCGAGCATCGCGACCTGCTGCTCGATCTCGCTGTTGCCGCACAGGACGGTGAGGCTGGGGCGTCCGGCGATTCGTTCGAGCAGCTGGTTGGCCTCCAGCTCCACGTTGGCCCGGAAAGCCTCATCTGCGATCGGGTAGTCGAGGTTGGCGAACATGAAGTCCTGCCACACGAGCAGCCCCAGCTCGTCGCAGAGCTCGTAGAAGCTCGTCTGCTCGTAGGCGGCCGTGCCGGGGATGCGCAGCATGTTCATCCCCGCCGCGCGGACCTGCTCGAGCGCCGTGCGCAGCTCGGACTCGCTGGGCACCGGGCCGACGGCGTCGAGCGGCGTCCACACCGCCCCACGCGCGAACACGGCGACGCCGTTGATGTGCAGGTCGAGGCCGTCCAGGAGCACGTCGTGATCGGGGCTCGCGCCGGCCTGCAGGCCGCGAAAGCCGACCCGGCCGAGATCGACCTCGAGCGGCTCGCCGTCGCCTTCGAGCAGCAGCCGGGCCTCATACAGTGCGGGCTCGCCGTGCGTGTGGGGCCACCACTTCTCCACGTCTGGGACTCTCATCTGGGCCGAGAGCTTCTGATCGGCAAACGTCACATCGGCGCGCATGCTCCACTCGCCGCGGCGTAGCTCCACCGCCGCTGAGGTGGGAGCCGGGCCGCCGAGGGTTTGCAGACGAGCGTCGATCGTGAGGACTCCTTCGCTGCCCTCCAACTGCGGGGCGAGCGCCAGCTGCTCGACCGCGATGCTGCGCCGGCGCTCCAGGCGCACGGCTCGCCACGGCCCGACGACGGCCGGCGCCGGCGCGAACCCCGGCGCGCGACCGAGCAGCATCGTGCGAAAGAAGCGCAGGTTGCCCTCTGCGACCAGGCGCGTGCGCCAGCGCGCGCGGGGC
>JASLDD010000137.1 GCA_030151725.1 Solirubrobacteraceae bacterium | reverse complement strand
AGCGCGGCCGCCCGCATAGAGAGACTGGCCGTTACGCCGGTCAAGGGCACGCGCCTGGCACACCCACCGCGAGTATCACTCTACGCGGGCGGTGCCCGCGAGGATCGCCTCTTCCACCTCATCGACGAGCGCGACCGCATGCTCAACGGAAAGCATCTGGGAGCTCTCAGCACGATTTGCGCCGACTACGATGGCGGCGACGGGCGCCTGTATGTCACGTTCGCCGATGGCCAGGAGGTCAGCGAGGAGGTAGAGCTCGGCGTGAGACTCGACACCCGCTTCTATTCGAGCATGGTCCCGGCCAACCTGGTGCTCGGTCCTTTCTCAGACGCCTTCTCCGAGCAGCTGGGTCGTCGTGTGCGCCTGGTGAAGGCACACGCGAGGAGCGGAGCTGTCGATCGTGGAGCCGCAGGCGGAGTCAGCCTCATCGGCCAGGCCTCCGTGGCTCGACTTGCGCAGGAGGCCGGTGAGGAGGAGGTCGATGCTCGGCGCTTTCGCATGCTGATCGAGGTGTCGGGCATAGCAGCGCACGAGGAGGATCAGTGGGTCGGCCACAAGCTTGCGATCGGAGCGGCGGTGGTGGCGATGCGGGGTCACGTGGGCCGCTGCCTGGTCACCTCACGCGACCCCGACACCGGTGAGGTCGATATGTCGACGCTCGAGCTGCTGGGGGGCTACCGCAGGCAAGCCGACACGACAGAACCGCTGGCCTTGGGTATCTACGGCGAAGTGCTCGAGCCGGCCACAATCGCCGTCGGCGACACGGTCGCACTGCTGTAGACACGCTGTTTCTTATGCATTCCACAACGAGCTTGTGTCAGGATTTCGCATTGCTTGACCTGTACACCGTGCCCCTGTCTGCTCTAGTCAGGATCACGGTGCGGCCATGGCGCGGATTTCACCCCCAGGCGCTACCGGCGGTGGACTTCGTGGTCAATGTCTTTGAGCGGACCTACCAAGAGCTGACCGAGCCGCAGGCGTTCGCGCGACTGGCTCACACGCAGCGCTTCCCGTTCGCACGCCGCGTACACCACTGTGCATCCCCGAGCTCACAAGGGCACGACGTTCGAGCCGCACATCAATGCCTATATGCGTCACAACGGCCTGTTGCGTGCGACCTATCTCCCCACATCGTTCTCGGTCGACCAACCGGGGAACCGAGATGCATGCCAACCGACGGGCGCACGTGAGTGGGCGCGGTATGCGCGCAACGCGTTGATCCTACGCGCCTGTACCCATCGCCGTGGCGCCCGCGCGGCCTGCGCTACACCTTGATCGGAGCAGACCCCGAACTCTCGCAGCCCTGGCGCCGCATCTCCCTGGAGCGTCCGCGGTTGTGGAACCAGCGGGCCCACGTCGCGGCCCAGGACCTGCGGCGGCACCCGCGCATACGCTCTACTGGTCACCTGCTGCAGCGGCGCCGAGCGACTCGTCGCCGCTCGGACTCCTCGAACGCCCTAGAGATTGACCATCTCGCTCATATGTTTTTCAGATCGGCTTCGAGCTGCGCTAGATCGAGACCCGCGGCGTCCTGTCCCGCGGCGTTGATGAAGTCGAGGCTCAGCACCGCATAGACCTCGTCGGCATACGCTTCCAGGAAGCCCCAGCTCATCGTCTTGATCTCGCCCCATGTGACCACGTAGAGGCTGTTCTCGTCGTAGCCCACAGCAGGAATGCAGTGGCCGTTTTGGGGATTGGGAGCCGCATTGCCGACTGCCCCTCCCGCGGGCACCACCCAGGGAATCTTGAGCATGTCCTCGCCCGGCTGCACGGCGAAGTTTGGGAGCGCGACACCTATGTAGACGCTGCCAAGCAGGTACACAGCTGCCTTGGTCTGATCCAGGTTCTGTGCTCCCAGTTCGGCGAACGCGTGCACTTTGTGGCCGTCCAAGCCGTGGCTACGCCAGTACTTGAGCACCTGCAGCATGTTGCAGCCGGCATCTTCCGGCGGGGGCGTCCCCACGAAATGCTCGTAGAAGCTCACCACCGCCGATTCGGGCACCGTGATCTCCGTGCTCGCCGTGGCAGTCCAGTTCTGGATCATGTGCCCGGCCGCCGCGCACGTGCAGTCTCCGTATTTGTCGTTTGCGTACATCGGCCAGGTGGGAACTTTCGCTCCGTAGTTCTCACTCGACGGGGGCGCCGGCAGCTCGGCCTTCTTGAGGTAGTTGCCAAAGATCAGGTTGCGCTCGTCAAAGACTGGTGGGTGCTTGCCTAGCTTGAGGGCCATGAGAGGGAACTCCTTTCTGTCACTGAAGTGACGCGATGATGGACCAGCAGACGATGGCGCTGCACACACTGCTCCAGCGCCCGTATCCCTTGTAGATGTCAGCGGCAACCTGCGTCTGCTGTGCGATCGACATGCCGCTCGAGTCGATCTCCGGATCGGAGACGTTGCGCACGATCGAGTAGTGCGGAGCGGCTGCGCCCAGCTGCTGGCAGACCATCCCCAGCACGGCGTCCCCCATCTCCGACAGATCGCCCTTGCCCTGCAGTTCATAGGTGTTGGCCGTGTTGTCAAAACCGAAGAAGTCGGTCGTTAGGATCCCCTTCTGCGGGTTCTGCGCGATGGCTATGGTCGGTGCTCGCGTGTTGTCTTTGGGTAGGTAACCGGCATTGGCGGCAAAGAGCTGCTCGGCTTCCGCAAACCGCCCGCTCGGTGCCTCAACGGGGCACGAGAAAGACTCTCCGTTGAGGCTTTTGAACTCCTTGCGGCAGTCGAACGTGACATAGCGGCTCACAATCACGTCGCCGACCTCGAAGGCCGTGCCGATGCCACCACCGGTGCCCGTGCTGATCACCCACTTGGGCTGCACGTCTTCGATGATCTGTTTCCAAACGAGCGCGTTGGCCAGTTGTGGGCCATCCTGCGACATGTGTGAGCCCGACTTGAAAAGAGTCACAGCATGTGGGCCAATCCCTGTGGTCCAATAGCTGCCGAGATTGCCGGCCTCGCGCGCCGGGCAGCCCGCGCGCATGTGCGCGGCGATGGCGTCGAAGTTCTTCACATACGGCTTCCAGCTCGTATGGCTGTCGAACCCGGGACTGAGCACGCGGCTGAGCGCGTGACCCTCGTCCACCGTCCATGTCACCACCAGCACGTCGCCTCGCGGCAGCGATTCGCCCTGCGGCTCTGCGCCGGGGGTCGGTGCGAAACCGGCAGGCCAAGGGATGTTGACGAATTTGGAGAGGCCCGTCGCGGCCAGCGGCGCGGCGGCACGAAACTCCGCCCCGTCCGCACCCTCAGAATCGAAGTCGATCAGGCTGCGTCGCAGCTCCTGGTCGTTCGCAACAGCAGGCACGGCGCCCGCCACAAGCGCGTCGCGCCTGTCCTCGCCGAGGTTGCGTGCCACCCATCCGCTGTCGACCGCCATACGAGCCCCCAAGTCCTGGTCATCCGAATCAGCGCCACAAACGGTACACGATTTAGAATTTACTTTCTCTTAGCATCAGGGAGAAATCGAGTGGACGAAATCAGCCAAACGGCGCGTAGCGATCTCACCCGCTCGGGCACGTTGGTGCGCACTCGCGCTGGGCACCGCCTGGCAAGCCCCGCGCTGATCGCCGACGGCGAACATGCACGAGTCGATTCCTACGTCTTGCTGGCCGTCATCGCAAGCGCGCTAGCCATAGCGGTCGGGGCGCCCATCCTCGACCCGATCATCGGGCTGGCGATGACAGCGGTGATCCTGCGCATCACACGCGAAAGCTGGCGCACCGTGCGCGGGCACCCTCACCACTAGCGCCCCGGATGCACTGCCCATGCCGTAGTTAGGTGGCCCTCCTTAGGGATGAGGCGCTCAGCCCATCCTTCTGCGATTGTGCCTAGGCATACCGTTGTAGTCGATGAGAGGTCGTGGCTGATGCGAGGAGTCGTCTTGAGTCGTATAGGTCTTGGCGAGCGGGCCGGCGATTCGCGGGTGGGACGCACGGCGATGCTGCTAGCAGCAGCTGCAGCAGCGATCGTCGTGGCTCCCTCGGCGGCGCGCGCATCGACTGCCGCGAGAGCAGCCGGCAAGGGGACCGTCTCGACGCTGTTCGCGGGCTCGCTGGTGGCCTACATGGAAGACGATTTCGGACCGGCATTCCAGAAGTCGTCCGGGTATGGCTTCGAAGGCTTTGGCGGAGGATCGACAGAACTCGCCAACGAGATCAAGGGAGGGGTTCGTCGCGGGGATGTGTTCTTGAGCGCATCGTCCTCGGCGGACAAGCTGCTCGAAGGGAGCGCAAACGGCAGCTGGGTATCGTGGTACAGCTCGTTCATGGCCTCGCCCCTGATGCTGGCCTACAACCCGAACAGCAAGTTCGGCGCTGAGCTGCGCAGGGGCGTGCCCTGGTACAAAGTCCTGACCCAGAGCGGCATCCGTGTGGGAGAGACAGACCCCACGCTGGACCCCAAGGGTGTGTTGACGGTCGAAGCGATTGCGGCTGCAGCCAAGAAACTCCACGATCCCGCGCTCACGCAGGCCGAGGCGTCGTTTGAAGTTTTCCCCGAGACGAGCCTCGTGGGTCGGATGCAATCCGGGCAATTGGACGCCGGGTTCTTCTACGCGGTGGAG
>JASLDD010000063.1 GCA_030151725.1 Solirubrobacteraceae bacterium | reverse complement strand
GGTCTCGTACTGCTCGTCATAGGCGACCAGCGGCTCCACCGTCTCGGCGTAAAAGCGCTGCAGCTCACTGGGGTTCTCGCTCATGGCCGACAGCAGCAGCCTGTAGGCGCCCGTCTGCTCAAAAGCCAGCGCGGACGCCTCGCGTGAGCCCTGAGCCACGTTGGCCGCAAGCAGCGCCTCGCTGGCCGCCCGGGGCAGCTCAGCAGGATCCTCAGTGATCCGGCTACGCCCCAACGCAAACGTGTAGCCGCCGAGACCCGACTGCATCTCGTGCAGCACCGCCTCTGCAGCCCGCGCCGCCGCCGCGTCATCGCCGCCGGGCACCAACACCAGCACCTCTGCCCCCACGACGCCATCGCGGTCAGAGAGCGCGGCGATCGAGCGACTGGCCACCGCGCGAGCGCCCCGCTCGGCCACTGCACGTACGCGACCGCGCCACCCCTCGTCTGTCGGCGCCTGCGGATGGGCTCGCGCCACGATCATGCAAGCGCCCTCCTCGATGTCCAAAGAGAGCTCCTTGGCCCGTGCCAGCAGCTCTTCTCTGCCCGTCAGCTCGCGCCGCAGAACCGCCCGCAGGAAGTCTCCAGAGGCCGTTTCCGAGACCCGCTCGGGCGCCCTCACCCGCTCGACCTCCGAGGCGATCATCGTCAGCAGCAGCCTGCGCATCGAGTCACTCGGCTCTGTCTTTGCGCGCATGTGCAGCGTGCCCACAACCGTGTCCGCCACGCGCAGCGGCGAGCTGCTCACACCATCGCCCTGCGATAGCAGTGCCCGCTCCTCAGCGGGCGATCGAGCCGCGACGGCAAGCGTCGCGCCCCAAGCATCTGTTACCGCCAAGCTCGCCTCGAGCGCCCGCGCGGCCGCCCTGACGACCTCCGGCAGTCCAGCACCGGACTCAACCGCGTCGGTGATCGCGTCTAGCGCTGCAAGGTCTGACATGCGCTCAGCCCCAGAAGTAGACGGCCGCCAGGGCTCCAGCCACCCCGGTACCCACGAGCACCGCGAGCACATACAGCGAGAGCACGGTGGCAGCCACGCGCTCCCACAGGCGCGAGTATGAGATCCAGGCCGGCCTCAGGATGAGGACGCCGTAGAGCAGGAGTCCAAATATTCCAGCGCCGCCGGCCACCAGCTCGTTGATCGTGGATCTGCTCATAGTTGCCTGCTGGGGATTGTTACGCACGTGGGGGTCGCCCGTTGGCCCGCAGCCATCGCCATACCCACCAATGCAGGCCGGCTATCCGTCCGCGGCGCTCGACGCGGACGCCCTGACAGGCTGAGCAAACGCCGCATCAACAGGCTCCGCCCAGGCGAGCAGCGGCAGCCGATCGTGCAGGCTGTCTGCCGCTGCTTGCGCCAGCCTCGTGTTTGCAAACAGCCCCACCACCGTGGGACCTGAGCCGCTGACGAACCGCTGGTGAGCGCCCGAGCGGCGGACCTGCTCGAGCGCATCGACGATCGTGGGGCACAGCGACACAGCGGCACGCTGGAGATCGTTGTGCAGCAGCTCGCTCGCCGCAGGCAGTGGCTCGCCGTGTCTGAGCGAAGCTTCCAGCTCGCCGTGCAGGCGCTCCAGCTCGACCTTTGGACGCGCCAGCTGGAGGCGATCGGCCTCCGCGTAGACAGCCGCCGTGGACAGGACGGCGGTGGAGGGCAGCACGAGCACCCCGAATTGAGCGCTTGGACTCTCCAGCGCCTGCAACTGCTCGCCGGCGCCTGTGGCAAGCCAGCGACCAGGCGCAATCTGTGCGGGGACGTCCGCCCCCAGCTCACCACCCAACTCCAACAGCAGGCGATCGTCGCCGAGGCCCGACACGTGTCTGAAAAGACGCAGGGCAGCTGCCGCATCGGCCGAACCGCCGCCCAGGCCCGCAGCCACAGGTATCCGCTTGACGATGCTCAAGCGCAGCGGCGGAGAGTCCCACCCGGTGGCCGCTCGAAATGCCTTCAGGGCAGCCGCCGCCAGATTCTCCTGGGCTGGGCCCGGGACCCCGGGACAGAGCACTTCGTCCTGGTCGGCTGACTGCGGCGCAAGCTCGAGCGTGAGCTCATCGGCGAGCGAGATCGACTGCATCACCGACACCAACTCATGTCGGCCATCGCCTGCCCGTGTGGGACCCAGGAACAGCCCAAGGTTGATCTTGGCGGGCGCCAGAACGCGATAGATGCTCATAGCTCGAGCAACGTTGCAAGCGCCCTGAAATCCTCCGGCGAGAGGCGCTCAGCGCGAACGTCCACAGGTTGGCCAAGGCGCTCGAGGGCCTCGCGAATCTGCTGGCGCGAGCGTCCAGGCGCCCCACCAGAGAGACCCAGCGAGCCAGACAGCGTCTTTCGTCGATGCGCAAAGCCACCGCTGACCAGAGCACGCAACGCCGGCGAGGTTTGCCGGGCATCGCCCGATGCAGGATGACGGCGCATTCCCACCAACACCGAGTCCACGTTCGGGACCGGGAAGAAGACCGTGCGGGGGATCGCACGCAACACCTCCACATCGCACTCCAGTTGGGCCAGAACCGAAGGAGTTCCATAGGCCCCCACGCCAGGCGAGGCTGCAAGACGCTCGCCCACCTCACGCTGCACCATTGCCACCCAAGTGGCGACTTTGGGCATCTGCGTCACCGTGCGCAACAGCGCACCGGCGGCGATCCCGTAGGGCAGGTTGGCGATGATCTTGTTGGGCGCTGGATCGAGCGCCCCGAGATCGATCTTCATCGCGTCGCCCCAGTGAACCTCGACGTTGGCATGGCCATCTGTGGCGTCATGCAGCGCCTCGCGCAGACGCTCATCTATCTCAACCACATGCACATGAGCGGCACGCTCGGCCAGGTACTCAGACAGAACTCCCAGCCCGCCGCCGATCTCCAGTACCACGTCCTCGCTCGACAGCCCCGCCGAGCGCTCGATCACGCCGAGGATGTTGGAGTCGATCAGGAAGTTTTGCCCGAGGTCGCGGTCAGGGCGTACGCCAAAGCGCTGTATCCGTCGCAGGCTGGGCTGGACGGGAGCGTCGTTCAAAGCGCTCATGCCCAGCCGAACACGCGCGCCCCGTTGCGCGTGACAGCCTCGCCGAGCTCTGCCGCGCTGACCCCGCGGAGCTCCGCCAGGAAGGCCAGCGTGTGCGCCACAAAGGCCGGCTGGTTGCGCTCCTTCCTGACCGCCTGGGGGGTGAGGTAGGGAGCGTCTGTCTCCACCAGCAGGCGCTCCTCGGGCACCAAGCGGGCCGCGTCGGCCAGCTCTGCGGCGTTCTTGTAGGTCACGTTCCCGGCAAACGAGATCGCATATCCGCGCTCCAGGCACTCGTCGAGGTGGGAGGGCATGGAGAAGCAGTGCATCACCACGCTCACCCCCTCGGCTTCGGCGCCCAGCTGCGCCAGCGTCTGCGTGTCGGCGGCGCGCGAGTGAATCACCAGCGGCTTGCCTGTCTCGCGAGCAAGCTCGATCTGGGCGGCAAACGCGCGCTGCTGGTCTGCAGCAGGCGGTGCTGTCTCTCGATAGAAGTCAAGGCCCGTCTCGCCGATCGCCACGCAGCGCTCGTGCGCAGCCAGCGCCTGTAGCTCAGCTAGGTCCGCATCGTCGAAGCCTCTGGCCGCGGTGGGGTGGCGGCCGATCGCGGCATAGACCTGGGGGAAGTCCTCGGCTGCAGCCAGCGCGGCCCGGCAGGAGGCGCCGTCGGTCCCCACGGTCAGCATCCGCGTTACGCCGACCGCGTCTGCAGCCGCAATGAGCTCCGCGTTGGGCGGCTCGCACAGGTGCAGATGTGTGTGTGAGTCGATCACCGCGCGGTGGGACTAGCGATCCTTGGGAAAGAGCGACTCGAGTGCCTGAACGCGCTCGATCGTTCCAGCCCCGAGCTCAGCGCCGGCAAGCGAGAGCTCTGGAGCCCCGAGCGCCGCCAGCAGACGTTCCGCACTGGTGGGCAGGTAGGGCCACAGCAGCACCGTCACCACGCGCAGTCCCTCAGCAAGGCTCCGAAGCACGCAGCTGAGCTTCTCGGCCAGCTGCTCATCTTTGGCGAGCACCCACGGCGCCTGCTCCTCCACGTAGCGGTTCAAGCGTCGCACCAGCTGCCAGATCTCATCCAGCGCCAGCGTCAACTCAGCCCGGTCCACATGCGCGGCGACACGCTCGGGCAGGCCGGCGAAGTCCTCCACCAGCACCGGGTCGAGCTCGCCCTGCGACACGGCCCCGTCGCGGTAGCGCACGAGCATTCCCATGGTGCGACTGGCGAGGTTGCCGAGCTCGTTCGCCAGCTCGCTCTCATAGCGCAGCTCGAACGACGCCGTCGACACAGAGCCGTCTTGGCCGAACTGCACATCGCGGAACAGATAGAAGCGAAGCGCATCCGCGCCGAAGCGATCGATCACGGCAAAAGGATCGAGCACGTTGCCCAGCGACTTGCTCATCTTCTCGCCGTCCATCAACAGGAAGCCATGGACGAACACGTGCTGCGGCAGCTCGATCTCGGCGGCCATCAACAAGGCCGGCCAGTACACGGTGTGAAAGCGCAAGATGTCCTTGCCAATCAGGTGATAGCTCGCAGGCCACAAGCCGGCCGTGAGGTCCTCGCCCTGGCGTGCATAGGAGAGCGCCGAGTAGTAGTTGAGCAGCGCGTCAAACCACACGTAGAACACGTGCTCCTGATCCCACGGCACCTTGACTCCCCACGTCAGCTTGTGGCGTGTGAGGGGCACATCGCGCAGCCCCGAGCGGATGAACGAAAGCGCCTCGTTGTAGCGCGTGCGGGGCGAGACGAAATCCTCGCGCTCCCCGTACAGCGCCTCGAGGCGCTCCTGGAAGGCAGACAGCTTGAAGAAGTAGTTCTCCTCCTGCTCGCGTGTGAGCTCGATGTGGTGAATCGGACAGCGATTGCCCTCGTCAACTTCGTTGTCGGCCTTGAAGTCAGCGCAGCGAGGGCAGTACCAGCCTTCGTAGGTGCCCTCGTACACAAAGCCGTTGTCGCGCACCCGCGTGAGCACCTCCTGCACCACCGCTTCGTGCTGCGGGTCGGTGGTACGGATGAAGAAGTCGTTGCTGGCGTTCAGCTGCGGCGCCAGCGCCTTGAAGCGCTCAGCGTTGCGGTCGGCCAGCTCCTGGGGCTCGATCCCCAGCGCATGCGCCGCGTCCGCCACCGGCTCGCCATGCTCGTCGGTGCCTGTGAGGAAGAACACCCTATCTCCGCGCTGGCGATGGTGGCGAGCCATCACATCGCCCGCAATCGTCGTGTAGGCGTGCCCGAGATGGGGGGCCGCGTTGACGTAGTAGATGGGAGTGGTCACGTAGAAGGACATGCTCGTCCCAGGCTACTGGCCCTCGCGCAT
>JASLDD010000027.1 GCA_030151725.1 Solirubrobacteraceae bacterium | reverse complement strand
CCGACGGGCAGCCGCGCGCCTGCCGCGTTGAGCAGCTCCTGCGCCCATACGACCTCATCGCCGTCGGCTCCGGGGTGAAACGTCGGCGCAACGATCGCCCGGCGAGCGATTGTCGGCGCGGGCAACGCAAGCGAGGCGAGCTCCTGCGGCTGGGAGGCGTCGAGGCTGAAGAAGCTGAGGCCGGGCGAACCGTAGGCGCCGGCGAGCGCCCGAAAGCGATTCAGTTCAAGCGACGTCGGAGGGCCCGCCAGCTGACCCACGGGCAGGATGGGACGACCGTAGATCGAGTTGACGCCCACGGTGGCCGCGAAGGCAGCGTCGACGCTCACGCCCAGTTCGAGCCAGTACATCTGCGGCAGGTCCACGTCAAAACCGCCGGGGCCGAGAAACACCGAGTAGGGAAATTGGGGGTGCTCTGAAACCTCTGCCTGGCCGGCGAGCCCGATCGGAAAGCGCGACCCGAGCTGCGAGCGAAGCGCCGTCACGAATGTATGCGCAGCGCCATACAGCCCGTCGTACTGCCCCTCGGCGTCGACGACCAGGCACTGGGCGCCCGCGCGCACAGCCGCCACCGCAACCGCAGCCTCGGCGGCCGGCTGTCCGCCGTAGGCGAACGTCCAGGCACACACCGACACGCCCGCTTCGCGCAAGCCGGACACCAGAGTCGGTGAGAACTGGAGATCCGGGGTAGAGCCGTCGCCGGCCTTTACGAAGACCGTGTGCGCTCCCGCTGCGCGCGCCTCTGCGCCGAGCGCCTGGGGGGAGCTCTGGGGCTGTACCTGGGTGATCCACAACGCCGTGCCTGCGAACGGCGAGCCATGTGCCAACCCTGTGCTTGCGGCCGCCTGAGCCGCCATGCCGAGGCTCGCACACAGGCACGCGAATGAAGCCCTCAGCCGAATACCTCCTGGAGTGCGCAACATGCCGGGCCATGGTAATGGGCGCGCGATCCGCCAGGATGGACAGCCGATGCCCCCGGCGCGCAACCTGATCAACCTCAAGGACGTCGAGAAGGGCTACGGGAGTCGCTCGATCCTGCACGAGATCACCCTCGGCATCTCAGCCGGCGAGCGGATCGGCGTGGTGGGGCGCAACGGCGACGGCAAGTCGACGCTCCTGCGCCTGATCGCGGGGATCGAGCCACCTGATGCGGGCGTGCTGACACGGACGGGCGACGTCGACGTGGCGCTGCTGGCCCAGCGCGACGATCTGGACGCCGAGCGCACGATTCGCGAGCTCCTGGTGGGCGCGCGAGCGGATCACGAATGGGCCGGCGACGCCGCCTTCCGCGACGTTCTCGACGGGCTCCTTGGCGGCGTCTCGCTCGAGATGTTCGCCAACGGCATCGACACGCCCGTGGCGGGCCTGTCGGGGGGAGAGCGGCGGCGTATCGCCCTGGCGCACCTGCTGCTCGACCCGCCCGAGCTGCTGCTGCTGGACGAGCCCACCAACCACCTGGACGTGGAAGGCGTGGACTGGCTGGCCCGCCACCTGGCGGCTCGCCGTGGCTCGATGCTCGTGGTCACCCACGATCGCTGGTTCTTGGATGCCGTGTGCACGGCAACGTGGGAGGTGGCAGACGGCGCCGTGCACCGCTACGAGGGCGGCTACGCGGCCTATGTGCTCGCCCGCGCCGAGCGCGACCGTCAGGCCGGTGCACGCGAGGATCGCCGCCGCCAGCTCGTACGCAAGGAGCTCGCCTGGCTGCGACGCGGTCCCCCGGCGCGCACGTCCAAGCCCAAGTTCCGGATCGAGGCCGCCAACGCCCTGATCGCCGACGAGCCCGCGGCCCGCGACAGCGCTGAGCTGCTGCGCTTCGCGACATCGCGGCTGGGCGATCGCGTGCTCGACGCTGTGGACATCTCGCTGCGGCTCGGCGCCAGGGAGGTTCTCCACGATCTCACGTGGCGCTTGGGGCCGGGCGATCGCGTGGCCGTGGTGGGCGTGAACGGATCGGGCAAGACATCGCTGATCCGGCTGCTTGCCGGGGAGGTGCAGCCGAGCGCCGGGCACGTGCAGCGAGGATCCACCGTTCGAGTCGCCCACCTCTCCCAGGACACCGTCGAGATCCCCGGACACCTGCGCGTGCTCGAGTCCCTCGAGGAGGTGCGCACGCACGCGGTGCTCGGCGACGGGCAGGAGATCACGGCATCGATGCTCTGCGACCGCTTCGGCTTTCGCGGTGAGAAGGCCCGCACGCACGTGCGCGAGCTCTCCGGCGGAGAGCGCCGGCGCCTGGCGCTCATGCGCCTGCTGATGGGCGAGCCCAATGTGCTGCTGCTGGATGAGCCCACCAACGACCTGGACATCGACACCCTCACAGCGCTCGAGGATCTGCTTGACGGGTGGCCGGGCACGTTGGTGGTGATCAGCCACGATCGATACTTCGTGGAGCGCGTCTGCGACAACGTCTATGCCTTGACCGAGTCGGGCGGGATTCGTCATCTGCCGGGCGGCATCGAGCAGTACATCGAGGAGCGCCGACTGGCCGAGCCGGCAACGACAGCGCCCGCGCCTCGCGAGCAGCTCGCCCCGGGAGCGAGGGCGCGGGCGGAGCGCAAGCAGAGCCAGCGCACCCAACGCGAGCTCGATCGGATGGAGCGCGCTATCGAGCGGCTTGCAGCGCGCGAGGCAGAATTGGCCGAGCAGATGGCAGCCAATGCCACAGACCACGCACGGCTGACAGAAATGCAATCCGAGCTCGAGCGGCTGACGACGGAGCGCACAGGGCTGGAAGCGACGTGGCTCGAGTCCTCGGAGCAACTCGAGGGTTGAGCAGGCGATAATCCCCTCGTGAGCGCCGCGCCCTTCCTCGTCCTGCAACTAAGCGATCTGCACATCGGGACAACGCACGAACAGCGCGAGGCGGCAGAAGCACTGGCGCAGGCAATCGATGCCGTGAACGCTCTGCCGAACCGCCCGGATGCGCTGCTGGTGACGGGCGACTTGACCCACGACGGGACCGATGAGCAGTACGAGATCGCACGCGAGCTGCTCGCGCGCCTGCAATTGCCCACATACGTGCTCGCCGGCAACCACGACGATCGCGATCGCCTTCGCGGGCACTTCGGGCTCGAGGGAAGCGCGGGCGCACCGATCCAACAGGCCGTCGATCTCGGCCCGCTGCGGCTTGTCTCACTCGACAGCACCCGCCCAGGCTCGGATGCAGGACAGCTCGACAGCGAACGGCTGGCGTGGCTCGACGGCGTGCTCGCCGAGGCCCCCGAGCAGCCGACGCTTCTGGCAATGCACCACCCGCCGCTGCTCACAGGAGTGGCTCCTTGGGATGAGATCGGCATCCCTGCAAGCGAGCGCCACGCGCTCGGCGAGGTGCTCAAACGCCACCCACAGGTTCGGCGGGTCGTGGCCGGTCACATGCACCGAACGATCGTCGCCGAGCTGGCAGGACGAGCGGTGCTGGCGGCCCCCAGCACCTACCTGCAAGGACTGCTCGACTTCAGCGCCCCGGAGTTCGTGCTGGCGAGCGAGCCGGCCGGCTTTGCCATCCACGCCCTGGTTGACGGCGAAGTGATCTCACACATCCAGACCATCTAGAGCGGCGGCCTGCCCTCCTCGAAGCGCTCGAGCGCGTCGTCGTCCGGAATCGGCTCCCAAGCCGCGGCATAGGCCACGAAGGCACGCCAGCTGGGACGCACTCCGGGATCGCCGTCGAAGGCGCCCATCCGCACGCTCATCTGCGTGGGATCCTCGGGATCGCGACTGAAGAGATGCGCGCCGCACTCCCGGCAGAAGCACTTCTCAAAGCCACCGTCGGGATGACGCCACGACTTGACGAGATCCGCTCCCTGCAACACGTGCAGCGTGCGACCGTCGATTCGTGCCTGCGGCGAGGCCGCTGCACCGGTGCGCCGCTGGCAGCGGGTGCAGTGGCAGTAACCCGCCGCGTGCGCGACCGGCGGCTCGCTCAGCGCGAAGCGCACGCCACCGCACAGACAGCCGCCGCTCATCGAGGGATCGCTCACAACCCAATTGTGTCAGTGCTCAGGCGTCGGCGGTCACACGCTCTGCGGTGATCCTGGCGCGCCTGCGGGCGGCCTGCACGGTGTCGGTCAGCGCAGCGATGTCGTAGGCGCCGTTGTAGCGGCGCCCGTTGACGAAGAAGCTCGGCGTGCCCGAAACGCCGCTCTCATCCGCGCTTGCCACATCCTCGCTGACCCGCGACGCATACTCGCGGCGGCGCACCTCCTCGGCCATGCGCTCGGCGTCCAAGCCGAGCTCCTCGGCATAGGCGATCAGGTCGTTCACCCTCAGCTCGCCCTGATGGCCGAGCAGGACGTCGTGCATCTCCCAGAAGCGGCCCTGCGCAGCTGCCGCCTCGGATGCCTCGGCCGCGAGCTGGGCGTGCGGATGGACATCGTTGAGGGGCAGGTGACGCCACACGTAGCGGACCTCGTCGCCAAACGACGCCAACAGCTCGCGGATGGCTCCCTCGGCCTGCCCGCAGTACGGGCACTCGAAGTCGCCGTACTCGACCAGCGTGACCAGTGCGTCTTCCGGCCCCCGGATGTGGTCGTAATCGGGGTCGACGTCATTGGCGAGGTCGAGGATGTCATCGGATGTTCGCGCCAGCTGTCGTGCGCGCACGCTGCTCGGCAGTCGCCTAACGACACGCAGGACCGCCCAGCCGACGAGCGGTGCCAGCACCACAGAGGCGAGTGCGCCGACCTTGGCCTCGTCGAGGCGCCGGCCGGAGAAGGCGAGGCTGGCGATCAGCAGCGAGACGGTGAAGCCAATGCCGGCAAAGGCTCCCCCGGCGGCCAGCAGGGGCGTGCTCAGCGGGGACCGCGGCCCGTGCAGCGCCGGACGCGAGGCAAGCCACGAGGCGCCTGCGATCCCGAGCGGCTTGCCCACCACGTAGCCGATCAGGATCCCAAGCGTTATCGGCGAGCTGACAGCGTCGCCGAGCAGCGTGCCCGTGAAGTGGACCCCGGCGTTGGCGAGGGCGAACAGCGGCACGATCACATAGCTCGTCCACGGGTGCAGGCTGTACTGCAGGCGCTCGTTGGGCGAGATCGCCGACATCACGCCCTGCTGCGCCGAGCGCGCGAGCTCTGGGGTGGGCTGCTCGCGAAACGACCGCGCCAGGGCGGTGGCACGCTCGAGGTCGTCGCGCGAAGGCGGGTAGGCGCTCGTGGCCAGCCCGACGACGAGTCCTGCGATCACGCGATCGATCCCCGACTTGAACATCGCCGCCCACAGGCCCACCCCCAGCGCGAAGCTCAGCGGGCGAGCCCAGTCGGGGGCGTAGCGAAGCGCGAACAGCAAGCCCAACAGCACCACGGCGACCGCCAGGGCCGTGATCGAGATGTGACCTGTGTAGG
>JASLDD010000018.1 GCA_030151725.1 Solirubrobacteraceae bacterium | reverse complement strand
CTCGACCTCCTCAGCGGCCCGCCGGAGGTGCTCGAGCTGGCGGGGAGGCTGCTTGTGGATGCCTGGGTGGTGGAGCGCCTGGAGGATCTCCCGAGCGATTTTGCAGGCATCGCCGCCACGCGTGCAGGTCGCGTGTGGTTTGGGGCATGGGGTGAGGTGCGCCAGCTGAGCGAGGGCGGGACCGAGCGTGTGCTCGCGCGTCGCAACGAACGCGACCGGCTGGTGGCATCCGCCGAGCAGGCCGCACAGGCCGAGCATGGCGCTCGGGTACTCGGGGAGCAGGTCGCACAGGAGGTGCGCAGTGCCGAAGACGCTCGTGCTGGTGCCGAGGGCGCCCTGCGCGAGGCGCAGCGACGCCAGGCAGAGACCCTGGAGGCGGTGCGCCGCACCGAGTGGCTGATTGAGCAGCGCCGCAGCGCCCCCGCGGATGGTCCGTCGGCTGTGCGCAAGGCGGAGCTCGAGGGCGAGCTCGGCTCAGAGCGCCGGGTGCTCGAGCGCGTCGAGCGCGAACGGCACGAGCGTGCCGCGCGCCTTCAGCGGCTGCGCGCCCAACTCGAGTCAGACAGAGCGATCGTGCCGCGGGCGAAGCGTCTGGCCGCTGCCCTCCAGGACGCGGTGCAGGCGGTCGAGGCGCGGGTCCAAG
Source organism: Solirubrobacteraceae bacterium (assembly GCA_030151725.1). Lineage (GTDB taxonomy): Bacteria > Actinomycetota > Thermoleophilia > Solirubrobacterales > Solirubrobacteraceae > Palsa-744. The sequence continues at coordinate 7,914 of JASLDD010000018.1, read as the reverse complement.
AGCTCGAGCGGGAGCTGGCGACGGATCGACAGGCGGGCGAGACGATGGCGGCCGAGCTGCGCCGCTGCTCCGCCCAGGAGGCCGAGATCCAGGCTGTGTTGCGTGCAGCGGGGGAGGCGGTGACGGGCGCCGAGGTCGCAGCTCAGCGTCTGCGCGACCAGGCCGAGGAGGCGGAGCTGGAGTTGGAGAGCGTGACAGAGCGCCTCGGCTCGAGCGCGTCCGAGGAGAGCGCCTCGACGAGCGCGACCGAGCCCGCCGAGCGCCTCGACGAGGATGCGATGGAGACGCTGCGGAGCCGGGTCGAGCGCCTCACGCGCAGGCGCGAGCAGCTGGGCCCCGTCAACCCGCTTGCCCAGGAGGAGTACTCGGAGGCGCTCGAGCACGTGGAGGAGCTCGAGGGACAGCGGACAGACCTCGAGACTGCCCTACGCGAGCTTCGCTCGGTGATCCGCGAAACAGACCGCCAGATTCAGGAGACCTTCGAGCAGACATTCCAAGCGGCTGCGCGCAACTTCGAGGAGCTTGTCGGAGATGTCTTCCCGGGCGGCTCCGGGCGTCTGCGCCTTGTTGCGGACGAGCAGGTTCCCCGGCCCGTGCTGGGTGGCCAGCCGCTGCCCGACGGCGGCGAGGACGCCGAGGCGATCGAGGCGGCAGCCGAGGCTGAGGCCGAGGCGGAGCTCGCAGGCGAGGAGGAGCAACTGCCGGGTGTCGAGATCGAGATTACGCCGGCCGGCAAGGCGACGAAGCGACTCTCACTGCTCTCCGGAGGCGAGAAGTCGATGACGGCGCTCGCGTTCCTGTTTGCGGTGTTCCTGGCCAAGCCGTGCCCCTTCTACATCCTGGACGAGGTCGAGGCCGCCCTCGACGATCTCAACCTGGACCGCTTCCTGGCGCTGCTGCGCCGCTATGCGGGCCGGGCTCAGTTCATCGTCATCACCCACCAGAAGCGCACGATGGAGGCCGCGGACTGGCTGTATGGAGTGTCGATGGGCCAGGACGGGGTCTCAAAGGTGCTCTCGCGCCGGCTGCCGGCCGAGCAGGAGCAGCCGCGCGATGTCGCAGAGGTCGCCTGACGGTCGCGCTGCTACAGTCGCGCCCCCCGTGGCGCGCGACTGGAGCGATCTGTTCATAACCGACGGGCCTGCGGACGGCGTGGCGGAGGAGCCGCGCGCAGAGCCCGAGCGCAAGCGTGGAGGGCTGTTCCGACGGTTGCGCGAGAGCATGGCCAAGACGCGCCAGGCGCTCGGCTCAGAGATTCAGGCCACGCTGTTCGGCGAGCTCGACGAGCAGACCTGGGAACGGCTCGAGGAGGCGCTGATCATGGCTGACGTCGGCGCGAGCACGACGGCGTCGGTGGTCGCGACGCTCGAGGGCGAGGCAATGGCTGGAAAGCTTGAGGGCGGCGAGGCTCTCAGCGAGCGGCTGATCGGTCTGCTCGCCGATACGGCGCGAGTGGGCGAATCGCGAATCGACGTGCGCGCCAAGCCGACCGTGATCATGGCGGTGGGGGTCAACGGCACCGGCAAGACGACCACGATTGGCAAGCTCGCGTGGCATCTGCGCCAAGAGTTTGGCGTCAGCGTTCTGCTCGCGGCAGCAGACACCTTTAGGGCCGCGGCTGCGGAGCAGCTGGAAGGGTGGGCGGAGCGCGCCGGCTGTGAGATCGTGCGAGGAGCCGAGGGCGCTGATCCGGGCGCGGTGGCCTTCGAGGCGATCGCCCAGGCTCACAGGCACGGCGTGGACGTGGTGATCGTGGACACGGCCGGACGGCTGCACACGCAGGATGACCTGATGGGTGAGCTCGCAAAGGTGCGACGTGTGATCTCGCGTCAGCTCGAGGGCGCCCCGCACGAGACGCTGCTCACGATTGACGCGACCACCGGGCAGAACGGGTTGCGCCAGGCAAAGCTGTTCGCCGAAACCGCTGAGGTGAGCGGAGTGGTGCTCACAAAGCTCGATGGAACAGCCCGAGGGGGCATCGCGCTCGCGATTGCGCAAGAGCTCTCACTACCGGTGAAGCTGATCGGCGTAGGGGAGACGGTGGAGGATCTGCGGCCGTTCGACCCCGATGACTTCGCGCGTGCGTTGATCGCAGAGAGCTAACCTGCATATATGTGGATTCTCTGGCTTGTGGCCGCTGCCCTGCTGGGCATCGGTGAGATGCATCAGGGAGGGCTGTACCTGCTGCCGTTCGCACTTGGAGCCGCGCTGGCTGCAGCCGTGAGCCTGCTCGGCGTCGGCTCGCTGCTCGCCGCGATCCTCTTCATCCTGGCTTCCGTGATCGTCGTCGGCGCGCTGCGCCCCGTCGCGCGCCGCCACCGGCGTCTCCCACCCGCCATCCGCACGGGCGCCGCTGCGCTGGTTGGCCGCCGGGCGATGGTGCTCGAGCGGATTGCCAACGACGAGGGCGTTGGGTGCGTACGGATCGAGGGGGGAGAGGTGTGGACCGCGCGCAGCTACGACGAAGACGAGGTGATCGACGTGGGCGAGCGGGTTGAGGTTGTGGAGATAAGGGGCGCGACCGCTCTAGTGATGCACTGAGCTCGTCGGTGGTGCTGCGCGAGGCGCGTCTCGAATAGGGATACGCTCTGCGCAAGTCACGAGAAAGGAATTCCGCCACATGGCCGCTCTGATCGTCATTGCTGTGATTGTTGTGTTCGCGCTGATCGTTGCGGCGCGCTCGATACGGGTGATTCCCCAGGCACGAGCCGGGGTGGTGGAGCGCCTGGGTCGCTACAGCCGCACGCTCGAGCCGGGGCTGACGATCGTGACTCCTTTCATCGACCGCGTGAAGCCGCTGGTGGACCTGCGCGAGCAGGTGGTCAACTTCGCTCCGCAGTCGGTCATCACTGAAGACAACGTGGTGGTGGGGATCGAGACCGTCCTCTACTTCACGATCACCGACCCCAAGTCGGCAACCTATGAAATCGCCAACCCGCTGCAGGCGATCGAGCAGCTGACGGTCACGACATTGAGAAACGTGATCGGTGGGCTGACGTTGGAGGCGACGTTGACGGCCCGCGAGAACGTCAACACGGAGCTGCGTGTGGTTCTCGACGAGGCCACCGGCAAGTGGGGGATCAGGATCAACCGCGTGGAGATCAAGTCGGTTGACCCGCCGGCTGACATCAGGACGGCGATGGAGAAGCAGATGCGCGCCGAGCGTGATCGCCGCGCGGCGATCCTGACCGCGGAAGGCGAGAAGCAGGCGCAGATCCTGACCGCGGAGGGCGCCAAGCAGGCTGCCGTCCTCAATGCCGAGGGCGCCCAGCAGGCGGCGGTGCTCGATGCCGAGGGCGAGCGCCAGGCGGCGATCTTGCGCGCAGAAGGCGAAGCCAAGGCGATCGACACGGTCTTCACGGCGATCCACGAGGGCAAACCCGACCGCGAGCTCCTCAGCTACGAATACCTGCAGATGCTGCCCAGCCTGGCTGAAGGCGACTCGAACAAGGTGTTCGTTGTGCCGTCGGAGTTCGCCCAGGCTTTCGGCGGCATTGGCGAGGCCTTGGCGCGACGCGTGGAGCCGGGTGGATCCAAGGACGATGGGCCGCCGGCACCGCCGACATCGTTGCCGCCACCTCCCGCGCCAGAGCGCTAGAGCGGGATTTCGCCTCGCGCCTGACTCGGGCGCGAGGGCTGCGAGAATCAGGCGTCCATGTTCGATTCGCTCGCGGAGAAACTTCAGGGAACGCTGACCGACGTACGTCAGCGCGGAACGCTTACGGAGCAGGACGTCGATGCTGCGATGCGCGAGATCCGCCTGGCGCTGCTCGAGGCTGACGTCAACTTCAAGGTCGTACGCCAGTTCACAGCGCACCTCAAGGAGCGCTGCCTCGGCGAGGAGGTGATCGGCAAGCTCAACCCGGGCCACCAGGTCGTAAAGATCGTCGACGAGCAGCTCACCGAGCTAATGGGAGGCGCCGCAGCGGGCCTCAGCTTCTCGCCTCGTCCGCCGACGGTGATCCTGATGGCAGGACTGCAGGGCTCGGGGAAGACGACCGCCACAGCCAAGCTCGCCCGCTATCTGCACGCCGAGCACTCCTCCTCGGTGGCGGTGGCCGCCTGCGACGTCTACCGGCCGGCGGCTGTCGATCAGCTCGTCAAGGTCGGCGCCCAGGCAGGAGCGGAGGTCTATGAGCAGGGAACCGATCGCGATCCTGTCGATATCGCCGCCTGGGCGCTTGAGCGCGCCAAGAGCGAGGGCAAGGACGTGCTGATCGTGGACACCAGCGGGCGGCTGCACGTCGATGAGCAGCTGATGGCCGAGCTGGTGCGCATCCGCGATGCGGTCAAACCCCACAATGTGCTGCTGGTCGTCGATGCGATGACGGGACAGGACGCTGTCAATGTGGCCGAGAGCTTCGCCCAGGCCGTTCAGTTCGACGGGGTGGTCATGAGCAAGCTCGACGGCGATGCGCGCGGGGGCGCTGCGCTGTCGGTCAAGGCGGTGACGGGCAAGCCAATCCTGTTCGCCTCCACGGGTGAGAAGCTCGATCAGTTCGAGCGCTTCCATCCCGACCGCATGTCCCAGCGGATCCTCGGCATGGGCGACGTGATGAGTCTGATCGAGAAGGCCGAGCAGCAGTTCGACGAGACCGACGCGCGCGAGTTGGAGCGCAAGCTCAGGCGCAACGAGTTCGGCCTCGACGACTTCCTCGATCAGCTCAAGATGATCCGCAAAATGGGCCCCCTCACGAGCCTTTTGGGGATGATTCCCGGCTTCGGCGGCCAGCAGCTCAAGAACATGAAGGTGGACGAGCGCGAGCTCGATCGAATCCAGGCGATCATCCTGTCGATGACCCCGGAGGAGCGTCGTCGTCCCGAGCTGATCAAGGGCTCGCGCAGGCTGCGCATCGCTCGGGGCTCGGGCACCAACGTGCAGCAGGTCAACAAACTGGTCAAGCAGTTCGGCCAGATGCGCAAGGTGATGCGCCAGGTCGGACGCGGCAAGATGCCCGACATCGGCGCGCTCATGCGCAATGCCCGCTGAGCGTCCGCTTGGGCGCCACCCTGCGCTGAGCCGGCGCACCGTCTAAGCTTCTGTGCCAGGCTAGATTGCGTTCCTCTCCGGGATCGCTGCTCTAATCAGCCTCAAAGACTTCGTTCAGCAGCAGAGAGGAAACCGTGGCAGTCAGGCTCAGGCTCACGCGAGTGGGCGGCAAGAAGGACCCAATGTGGCGTGTTGTCGTTGCCGACCAACGCTCTCCGCGCGACGGTCGCGTGATCGAGACGATCGGCCACTACAACGCGCAGACCAACCCTTCGACGATCGTGATCGACGAGGAGCGTGCGCGCAACTGGCTTGCGCGTGGAGCCCAGCCGTCGGACACGGTGCGCAAGCTGTTGCGCATTCAGGGCATCGAGACCCGGACCGGCTAGCAGGCCGCCGGGCGCTGATCTGATGCCCACCGAGAATCCCAAGCGCCTGCTGGAGTACCTCGCTGAAGGTCTCGTTGACGACCCCGATGCGGTTGCTGTCGAGCAGTTCGAGGAGGACGGTGGCACGGTCGTGCTCGAGCTGTGCGTGGCGGCGGACGACTACGGCCGGGTGATCGGTCGCGGCGGACGCACGGCGCACGCCCTGCGCACAGTGGTCAAAGCGGCGGCAGCCGGCGAGGGAAGCCACGTGCTCCTCGACATCGTCGATTGACCGGTCAGGCGGGCGAGGAGCAAGAGGCGGGCACGCTTGGCGGTGATCCCCAGGCGGCCATGGGGGTGGGCCGGGTGGGGCGCTCGCACGGGTTGGACGGGAGCTTCTACGTCACGCGCCCACGGGCCCGGCTGCTCATCCTGGGCGCCACCGTGAGCGTTGCGGGCCGCACGGCGGAGATCGTGCGTCGCGCGGGCACCGAGAAGCATCCGATCGTGCGGATCGAGGGGGTCGACAGTCGTGAGGGTGCTGAAGCGCTGCGTGGCCAGGAGCTGACTGTCGACAGCCGTCTGGCACCCAAGCTGGAGGAGGGCGAATGGTGGGCGCACGAGCTGGAGGGCTGTGCGGTGGTGGACGGAGAGCAACTGCTGGGGCGAGTTGTGCGGCTGCTCGAGCTCCCGTCGTGCGAGGCGCTTGAAGTGCTCCCTTCGGACGGTGGCACTCCGTTGCTAGTTCCGATGGTAAAAGATGCCATCCGTGTAGTCGAGCCGGCGCTGGGGCGGATCGAAGTCAACTCGGGCTTTCTCGACGTGGACGCGACGAGCGGCACCAACGCTGGGCCTGAGACGACGGACGCGACATCGTCTGGGAAGTCCCCATGAACATCGATGTGTTCACGCTCTTCCCCGAGTGGTTTGACTGGTTCTCCACGCAGCGCCATGTGGGCAACGTCCTGGAGAGGGGCTCGACGCTCGAGTGCGTGAACCTGCGCGACCACACGCCGCTTAGCGGCAGGCAGGTCGATGACACGCCGTTCGGCGGTGGTGCCGGGATGGTGTTGCGGGTAGACGTGCTCGACAGCGCTCTGCAGGGCCATTACGGCGTCGATCCCGTGCAACTGCGCCAGCAGCGGCGCGTCGTTGCCCTGGCGCCTGGTGGGCGGTTGCTCGACGACCGGCTGGTGGACGAGCTTGCCGGCGAGCCTGCGCTGACGTTGTTGTGCGGTCGCTATGAGGGGTTTGACGAGCGCATACTTGAGCACTTCGTCACCGATGTGGTTTCGATCGGCCGCTACGTGCTCAGCGGCGGTGAGCTGGCAGCGATGGTTCTGTGCGACGCCGTGATGCGCAAGCTTCCGGGTGCCCTCGGCCATGAGGAGTCGGCGGCCGAGGAGTCTTTCAGCGTGGCGCTGGAAGGACACCCCGAGTATCCCCACTACACGCGTCCGGCCGAGTACCGCGGGTGGCGGGTGCCCGAGGTGTTGCTGTCGGGTCACCATCAGCGCATCGAGCAGTGGCGGCGCGAGCGCAGTCGCGAACGGGGCAGCCATCTCGCGTCTGGGAGCAGGGAGGCTTAGCCGCGGTTCCCCGCTCCGCGGTCCTCAGTGTCGGTTGGTGAGGCGTGGCGAGCCGGAGGTTCGCTACCATTCCTTCCTCGCGCTGGCCGAGCGCTCCGTCACGGGGCATGTAGTGGTCGATCAAAGCGCGGCTTCCCTTCTCTAATGAGCAGCGTCATCGCAACCATCGAGCGCGCGCAGTTGCGCCGCGTTCCCAACTTCTCCCCGGGCGACCGCGTGAAGGTGCACTTCCAGGTCATCGAGGGCGCACGTCGCCGTGTGCAGGTCTTTGAGGGCGTGGTCATCAAGCGCCAGGGCCATGGCGCCCGTGAGACATTCACGGTGCGCAAGCAGTCTTTTGGCGTGGGGGTCGAGCGCATGTTCCCCGTCCACTCGCCCAAGATCGAGCGGATCGAGCTGGCTGCACGAGGCGATGTGCGCCGCGCGAAGCTCTACTACCTGCGCGACCGGGTGGGTAAGCGCGCAAGAGTGCGCGAGCGTCGCTACACCGGTCCGGAGGAGGCCGTCCAGCCGGGTCTGCTGTATGGGCCGACCGAGGCGACGGACGCGGATGGAGTGACGGCCGAGGAAACGGTCATTGAGGCGAGCGTGGATCAAGCAGAGGGCGCACAGAGCGCCGCAGAGAGCACAAGTCAGGAACAAGCCGCGCCCACGGAGGGGGAGGCCGGCGATGGCACGACATCTGACGATGCGTCCGCCTCGGCAGACGCGAGTGCTGCCTCCTCCGATGCCGGTGGTGCCGATTCAGGCGCACCCGCCGGCGACCAGCAGGCGTGAGCCCGAGCGCTGGGAGCCGCAAGGGCGCAGGCGCTGGCGCAATGGCTGGCAACACCTCGAAGTCGCCTGGCAACTTGGCGGCCAACCGACTGCTGGCGCTGAAGACTGGAAGAAAAGGCTCAAAATCAACCGTTGGGGCGATTGTCGAGTTGGTTGTGATCATCGCGGTGGCGCTGGGGTTGGCACTGGC
>JASLDD010000005.1 GCA_030151725.1 Solirubrobacteraceae bacterium | reverse complement strand
GTGATGGCGGCGGTCTCTCCTGCGAGGATACGGGGCTGCTTGGCCATTGCTCTCTCCTGGGGCGCGGGGACGAAGTCTCCCCCAAAGCTAGCGCTCCGCGGTGCTGGTCGCACACTAACGGGTAGTAGGGTTGACGACATGCCGTTCTTCAGCCACGAGGGGCAGCGCATCGCCTACACGGAGTTCGGCGGCGGTCCCGCGGCCGTGACGCCCGGTGGAACCCGCGGGCGCACCGCCAAAAGCGCGACCGCCACATCCAGGCCGCTGATCCTGCTGCACGGGCTGCTGCTCTCCCAGGAGATGCACAAGCCCCTGGCGGAAGCCCTGGCCGCACATGGCAATCGCGTGATCACTCTGGATCTGCTCGGCCATGGCCAATCCGAGCGCCCACGCGACATGTGGCGCTACTCGATGCCGGGCTTCGGCGAGCAGGTCGTCGCGCTAATGGACCACCTAGGGATCGAGCAGGCCGCCGTCATGGGCACCTCGCTCGGCGCCAACGCCGCGCTGGAGGCCGCTTCGGCGCACCCTGAGCGGCTGCGCGGAATGGTCATCGAGATGCCTGTGCTGGACAACGGCCTGCTTGGCAGCGCCCTGGCGTTCACCCCGCTGCTCGTGTCGCTGACGTTCGGCGAGCCAATCATGAAGCTCTTGGCGCGAGTCGCCAGAGCGGTACCCCGCAGCGTGCTGCCCCACTATGGAAACGTGATGCTCGATCTCGTGCGCCAGGAACCAGGGCCGGGAGGCGCGCTGCTTCAGGGACTCTTCTTCGGGCGCATCGCTCCCCCGCGCAGCGAGCGCTCGACCTTCCAGACGCCCACGCTCGTGCTCGGGCACCAGCGCGACCCCGTGCACCCCTTCTCCGACGCAGGCATGCTGGCCAAAGAGATGCCCAACGCGCGCCTGATCGAAGCAAACTCGCTGGTAGAGCTGCGCACGCAGCCCGAGCGCCTGACCGAGGAGATCGCCGCGTTCCTCGATGAGATCTGGGCTACCCCACGCACGAAACGGGCGAAGCGCGCAGGTACCGCCGCCAAACGCCCGGCCAAACGCAGGCGCACGAGCTCCGCCTAGCTCCCTCCGCGATTAGTGCGCCGGGAACAGTTCGATTTCGTTGATGCTCACGTGCCCGGGCGCTTCGGGCGTGCCGACAGAGGCCGCGGGTGCCTTGCTGACCCACAGGACCACGTTGGTGAAGGCTTTCTTCTGGTCGCGCAGCTTGATGCGCACGTGCTTCTTGGCGAGTACCTGCAGATGGCTGATCGGTGTCCAGGCGGAATCAGTGATCGACGTCGGCGCAGTCGCGCTCTGTGAGCCGTAGACCTGCACCGTGATGCCGACAGAGGGCGTAACCAGCTTTACATAGGCGAGCTTGTGCGGGGTCTTGAGGTCGACCAGCACGCCCTCCGCCATCTTCGGCGCGGTGGCCGGCTCCACGATTGCCGACCAACCTGTGGTCGTGTCGCCGTCGATCGTCAGGCTCGGGTCGCCGAAGTCGCTTTCGGGATAGTTGTAGGGGTTGTAGGTCGACGCCGCGTTCGTGTCCAGCAGGATCGCCTTCGGCTGAGACGCTTCGTTTGGCGTGCCTTCGGTGTTGGTCACGGCGGGCGCCGTTTTCGCAGGTATGGTTTTGGCCACTTCGGTGGTTTTGGTGGGCGTGCTCGTCGTCGGCGTGGCGTTGAGCGGGATCTTCGGCGGTTTGACAAGCGGCAGAGCCGTTTTGACGTTTGGCGTGGCCGGCACCGTCGTGGGGTTGATGGGGCTGGTGAGCGTTGGCGTGGTCGCCTGCGCGACGGTGGTCGTCACGGTGGGCGGCGCATGGTTTTCCTTGTTGAGTGCCGCATAGGCGGCCGCGGCGGCGCCGAGAGCCAACACGACCGTGGCGGCGATCAGCGTTGCGGCCGAGCGCCAGCTCGAGGAGCCCTGGCCCGTGGGCGCGCCGGCGCCACACTGCAGGCACCAATCCTGTCCTGGGGCCATCCCGGCGCCGCATTTGGCGCAGCTGTGATCGGCCGCAGGAGGCGGCGTCGCACCGGCGGACGACTCCGGGGGGAGACCCGGGGCGACGTCTTGCCCCTCCAGCTCGCTGGCTGGAGCAGGCCGGGAGTCGGCTAGGACTGTGGCCACTGCCCACAATTCTAGCTTTACAGCGGGCGTACAGCCGCCGCTACCGACCCGTGCGCTGTTTCAACTCGCGCCAGGAGGCCCGCCGGGCACGATGTCGCGGCCGGTGGGGCGCAGCTGCTCGTCGAGCTCCAGCTGCCAGTAGTAGCGCGTGAAGGTCATGCCGGCGTTGAACTCGCCGATGTGCGGCTCGAGCTTCTCCCCGGCCGCCATTCGCACCAAAAGCTCCGGATACGTGCGCCCCTCCAGGGCGGCGTAGGCGGGAGCTGGGAAGGCGCCGCCAAAGCGCGTGTTCACGTCGGTGATCCCCAGGCCGATGTCAGGGTCGCGGAAAACCTGGATGGTGGCCGGGCCGGTGACCTGCAGAGTCTCCATGACCCGCCGCGCCAGCTCCATCAGCTCCTCGTCCTTGATCACTTCGCCCTTGATCGACTCCCCGCCACGCGACTCGAGCATCGTGCGCGGGATTGCGTTCAGGCAGCGGCCGTCGAGGCCGCCGAGGCAGTCGATCGACAGCTCGGGGCCGTTCATCGCGCGCTGCACCATCGTCGGCTCGGGCACGTAGTCGATGAAGAAGCGCGCCTGGGAGGGGTCGCGGGCGAGGTGGATCGAGCGCGCTCCCGAGCCGCGCCGGGGCTTGATCATCACCGGATATTCGAGCGCGTCGAGGTCGTCCTCGGGGAGCGCCGTCGGCGGCGATGGCAGCGAGTGGCGGCCCAGTAGCAGATGGGTCTCGTACTTGTCATACGTTGCGCGGGCGACCTCGCTCGAGGGCACGAGCGCGGGGAGCAGCCCCTGCTCCCTGGCGCGCGCCAGGACCTCGATGTCGAGGTCCGTCAACGGCAGCACCGCCCCCACGCCGTGACGTTCGCACAACCGCTGCAGCGCCGGGACGTAGTCGGGGTCGTCGATCAGAGGAACCGCTGCGCGCACCTGCGCGGCGTATTGCGCGGGCGCGAGGGGGGAAGGATCCGCTGCCACCGTGACGGTCAGCCGGGCAAAGCACGACACGATGTCGTAGCGCTTGCCAACCCCTGTGAGCAGCACCGCGGGCGGACTCACAGCTCGCCCTCCCAGCCGCCCGCGTGGCCCTTGTAGAGACCCGAGCCGCCCAGGACCATCGCCACGGTGCGTCCCAGGATGCGCAGATCCAGAGTCAGCGAGCGATGCTCGATGTAGTAGAGGTCGAGCTCGATCCGCTCCGGCCACGGCAGCGACGCGCGGCCGTTGACCTGCGCCCAGCCTGTGATCCCCGGCTTGAGCCGCAGGCGCCCGCGCTGGCGCTCGTTGTACTGCTCCACCTGGACCGGCAGCGTGGGGCGCGGACCGATCAGTGACATCTCACCGCGCAGCACATTCACCAGGTTGGGCAGCTCATCGAGAGAAGTCCTGCGCAGCAACGCCCCCACGCGCGTGATCCGCGAGTCGTTCTCGTTGACCGCCAGACCAGCCCCCAGATGTTCGGCCCCGTCGACCATCGTTCGCAGCTTGAGCACGTCAAACGGATGCCCGTCGAGGCCCGCGCGGCGCTGACGGTAGATCACCCCGCCGGGGCTCTCCAGACGGATCGCGAGCGCGGCCAGCGCAAGCAGTGGTGAGCTCAACGCGAGCACCGACGCGGAGACCACGATGTCCAAGGCCCGACGGATCACGGCCCGGACAATACGTCAGCGAGTGCCCTCCGCCGCCTCCCACGATGCATCTGTGCCGTGGCGTAGCCAGTCCCACAGACCGAGTGCGAGCGAGGCCGTTGTGAGCACGTAGTAGCGGGCGATGCGCAGCACGCGCAGCGGCAGCGCTCCCGCGAGTGCAGCGGCGAGCAGCAGCGCGAGCTGCAGGCCGAGCGTGACGCTGTACAGCGCTCCCGCGCCGCCGGCGATCACGAGCGCCGCGTTCGCGGCCAGAGCGACGAGGTGCAGGGCGGGCGTCGCGTAGCGCAGCAGGCGGTGGGAGAAAATCATCGCCGCATACCCCGCCGGATAGCCGCGCGGCGAGAGCATCCCTCCGCGTAGGACGATCGGCCACGTGTGGCTCATCATCCGCCGCTTGCGCGCAAACTCGCCGCCCAGCGTCGGCACCATCCGCTCGCTGGCGCGCGCACCCGGCACGTACACCGCACGGAGGCCGCGCTTGACCATGTTGAAGGGC
>JASLDD010000300.1 GCA_030151725.1 Solirubrobacteraceae bacterium | reverse complement strand
CCGTCGATCATCCAGCGGATCTGATCGGCGAGCAGGAACAGCGTGGCGACGGCCGGGGTGTTGTAGGTCTGATCTTTGAGCGAGTTCTCGAGCGCGGTGTGCAGGGAGAGGAATTCGGGGATCCAGCGCTCTGAGGCGTGCAGCTCTGCGATCCGCTCCTGCGCGGCGGGGCTGAGCAGCGCAACCCACAGGCCGCCGTCGGCAGCGAAGCTCTTCTGCGGGGCGAAGTAGTAGACGTCGGTCTGGGCGATGTCCACGGGCAGGCCGCCGGCGCCAGAGGTGGCGTCGATCGCGACGAGCGCGTCCGCGCCGTCAGGACGCACGATCTCGGTCATCACGCCGGTGGAGGTCTCGTTGTGGGCCCAGCCGATCAGGTCGGCGCCCCCTTCGGCCGCTTCGTTTCCAACTGCAGCGGGGTTGGGCGCGTCGCCGGGGTCGGCGGTGACCTTGATGGGGTCCTTGAGGAACGGCGCTCCGGCCGTGACGGTGGCGAACTTCTGGGAGAACTCGCCGAAGGTCAGGTGCAGTGAGCGCTCACGGACGAGGCCGAAGGCGGCCGCGTCCCAGAAGGCAGTGGTGCCGCCGTTGCCGAGCGCGATCTCATAGCCGACAGGAAGGCGGAACAGGTCGGCCAGGCCTGCGCGGATCTCGCCGACAATCGCCTTGACGGGCTTTTGACGGTGGGAGGTGCCCATGACTTGGGTCTGGGCCACGAGGCGTGCGAGCGCGTCGGGGCGCACCTTGGAGGGGCCGCAGCCGAAGCGCCCGTCGGCGGGCTTCAGCGCGTCGGGAATGACCAGTTGCTCCTGCTCTGTGCTCGTCGTCATTGGGGCTCCTCGTTCAGTCGGGTCGAAGATCTGAGGTTGCCCAGGCGCGCGGCGGTGAGGCAAAGTCGTCGCTCCCCGGTGGTTAGCTCCACCCGAGCGCCAGTCGCGACAACGAACGCGAGTGTAGCGAACGGGGGTCAGCCATTCCAGAGGACCTGGCGGTCGAGGACCGTGGCGCTCCAGCCCTCCGGCAGCCGCGCGGGCGCGACACCGGCGGGCGTCTCAGTGGCGAGCAGGCAGAACTCAGGTCCGGGGCCGAAGACGAGCTGGCGGCGCCAGAGGCTCGAATGGGCCGGCTGCATGCCGTCGCCGAGCAGCTCTTCGAGGCCGCGGCGCTTGGATCCGGGGGGCCTTGCGACCCACACGGCTGTTGTGGCCTCGCCGAGCGCTGCCGCACACGGTTCGCCCTCGATCAGGCCGTAGAGCGCCCCTGCCCCGGTGCCGTAGCGGTGGGCGATGTCGTCGTGGGTGCTCTGATGGCCACGGCCGACGGCAGCCTCGTTGAGGACACCCAGCGCGGCAAAGTCCTCGAGCAGATACCAGTCCTCATAGCCCCCGCCGCCGCCGTCGAGCCACGGCAGTTCGGCAACGCGGAACGTGGCCGAGGCACTCGTGCCGACGGGCAGCGAGCGCGCGAGCGAGCGGTGGAATGTGAGGAGCGCGTCCTCGTAGGCATCGACCTGCTGGAGGTCTCGCGGGCGGTGCCAGAAGACGTAGGCGAGCACCGGAGAGAGCGCGCTCTAGAAGGCGGGCTTGATCCAGTCCATGTGGGAGCGCAGATCGGCGCCCACGTGCTCGACTTGCGAGTCGGCCTGCTCGGCGCGCATGCGCTTGAAGTTCTCCTGTCCGGCGCGGTTCTCGGCGATCCACTCGCGGGCGAAGTCCCCCGATTGGATCTCTTTGAGGATCTGCTTCATGCTGGCGCGGGTTTCGTCGGTGATGACGCGCTTGCCGCGCGTGTAGTCGCCGTACTCGGCAGTGTTTGAGATCGAGTAGCGCATGCCGGCAAGGCCCTTCTCGTGCATCAAGTCGACGATTAGCTTGAGCTCGTGCAGGCACTCGAAGTAGGCCATCTCGGGGTCATAGCCGGCCTCGACGAGCGTCTCGAAACCGGCCTGCACGAGCTCGGAAGCGCCACCGCAGAGGACGGCCTGCTCGCCGAAGAGGTCTGTCTCGGTCTCGTCCTTGAAGCTCGTCTCGATCACACCGCCGCGCGTGCAGCCGATGCCCTTGGCGTATGCCAGCGCAAGCGCGCGGGCGTTGCCGGTGGCGTCCTGCTCGATAGCGATGAGGCCGGGCACGCCGCTGCCTTCGGTGAACTGGCGGCGAACGAGGTGCCCGGGCCCCTTCGGTGCGACCATCCCCACATCGACCCCACTGGGCGGATCTACCTCGCCGTAGTGGATCGAGAAGCCGTGGCCGAAGAGCAACATGTTGCCCTCGGCGATGCCATCGCGTATCTCATTCTCCCAGACTTGGCGATGAAGCTCATCCGGGAGCAGGATCATGACGAGATCCCCCCTGCTGGCGGCCTCCACGACGGTGCTCACCTCGAGGCCCTGCTCGCGCGCCTTGGCGACCGAGGGAGAGTCCTCGCGCAGGCCGACGACGACGTCGACGCCGGAGTCCTTGAGGTTCAGCGCATGCGCGTGGCCCTGGGAGCCGTAGCCGATGATGGCGACGGTCTTGCCGTCGAGGAGGGTGAGGTCTGCGTCGTCGTCGTAGATCATTGCGGGCAGGCTATCCAATCTGGGAATGTGCTCACGCGCTCGCGCAGGCGACGAGCGTGCGACCGGGGATCTCGAGCGTCCCTGTGGAGGATGTGAAGGGGGCGAAGCGCTCGGCCAGCGAGGACTTGATGTCGGCGATCTCGCTCTCGGGTCGCGAGAGCACGGCGTCGTGGAAGTTGCGCGAGAGGTCGAGCGTGGTGTCCCACAGCTCCTCGAAGTCGGGGTGGCGGCGCAGGAGGTCGATCGCTTCGATGTGGATCTCAGAGAAGCCTGCCTGCTCGAGCAACTCGGCGAGCTGTGTGGGATTGCCGAGCACGAAGGGACCAGGGACTGTGGGGTCAGGCCGGGGCGCGTTGCCGCGCTCTATTAGCTCCTGACTGGGCAGCGCCGCCCAGGGATTGTGCTCGATGGCATCCCACACGGCAAGCGCTACGCGGCCGCCGGGGCGCAGCACGCGCCGCGTCTCGCCCAGGGCGGTAGCGGGGTCGGCCATCAGCATGTAGCCCCAGCGGCAGAGCACGGCATCGACGCTCGCGAGCGGCAGGTCGATCCATTCGGCATTGAGGACCTGGAACTCGATGTTGGAGAGGCCAAGCTCAAGTGCCCTGGCGCGTGCGCCGGTAAGCATGGCCTCGGCCTGGTCTGAGACGACGACGCCACCCATCGGAGCGACGAGCTCGGCGGCGAGCATGGCCGTCTCGCCGAGACCGGCGGCGAGCTCGAGCACGCGCTGGCCGGGCTGCGGGGAGATGGCATCGACCATCCAATGGGAGACCGGCGCAGCGAACTCGCGCATGAGCTCTTTACGGCTTACCCAGCCGGCGGCCGCCTCTTCCCAATTCTCGAGGCTGGCCTCGCGGTAGGCGTTGGAGTCGAAGTTGGTCATTGGAGCTCTCTGCGCAGCAGCTTGCCCGATCTGGTGCGGGGCAGGGGATTTTTCGTGATGGTGAATGACTTGGGCACCTTGAAGCGGGCGAGCGTGGCTTCGCAGTGGGCCCGCAGGTCCTGCTCTCGTAGTTGTTGTTCTGTTCCTGAACGCTGTATTACTATGGCGCACAATCTCTCGCCCCAGTGTATGTCGGGACGTCCCACCACGGCCGCCTCGAGCACGAGCGGGTGCGCCTCGAGCACAGCCTCGACCTCAGCCGGGGCGACGTTCTCGCCGCCGCTTACGATCGTGTCCCCCTTGCGCCCGGTGACATGCAAGCGGCCGTGCTCGTCTAGAGAGCCAAGGTCGCCCGTGTACAGCCAGCCGTCGTCGTCGGGCGCAGGCGCAACGGGAGCGACTGTTGGACCACGCACAAGGATCTCCTCGTCGGGCGCAATGCGCACGCGGGTGCAGAAGAGCGGCGGGCCGGCGCTCGCGTTCATGACGGCACTTTCAGCGAGCGGTGTGGTGGTGGCCTGGGAGCAGCTCTCGGTCAAGCCGTAGGTGAGGCTGACGGGCACACCGGCCGCCTGCGCTCTCTCAACCAACGCGGCGGGGACGGGACCGCCGCCGGTGAGCGCACAGCGCAGCGCCGGAGGCCTGGCGAGCCCGGCGTCGAGCAGCCGCGCGAGGGTGGTGGCGACGAGGCTCACGAGCGTGATGTCCTCGTGCTGGAGCGCGTGCAGCGCACGGTTGGTCTCGAAGCGCTCGTGCAGCACAGCTGTCGTGGAGTAGATGGTGGAGCGCACGAGGATGGAGAGGCCACCGACGTGGGAGAGCGGCAGCGCGCACAGCCAGCGCTCCTCATCGGACAGCCCGAGCGCGATGGCGGAGCCGAGGGCACTCCACAGGAGGTTCCCGAAGGTGAGCTCGACGGGGCGCGGAGCGGAGGTGGTTCCGGAGGTGTGGATGACGACGGCAGTCGCGTCCAGATCGTGCCCGGCCCCAGCCTCCACAGCGACCAGCGCAGCGTCCTCCCCGAGCGGCTCATCGACGAGAAGATCGCAGCCGCGAGTTATGCCCGCGCGTTCCTCACTCGACAGGCGCAGGTCGACGGGCACGGCCACGGAGCCCATCAGCAGGCAGGCGTGTAGCGCCTGGGCGAAGTCGAGCCCGCTGGGCAGCGCGATCGCGACACGCGTTCCGGGACCGGCGCCACGCTCGAGCAGCAAAGCCGCTCCGGAGCAGGCGGCAGCGTAAAGACGCGTGTAGGACCAGCTCCCGGCGGGAGTGTCCAGCGCTGTGTGCTCGGGTCTCGAGGCCGTGGCGCGAGCGAGCCATCCATCAACCACCATGGCGCACACGCTAGCCGCAGAGCTTGTAGCTAGCCTTGCGACCGTGACCACCACCTGGATCCCCGCCACAGCCGAGTACACGGACATCCGCTACGAGAAGTCGGGCGCGCCGGACGAGGGCATCGCCAAGATCACGATCGCGCGCCCGGAGGTCCGCAACGCAGTCCGTCCGAAGACGATCATCGAGATCTCCCAGGCGCTCGAGGACGCACGCGAGGACACGGAGATCGGTGTGATCGTGCTGACGGGCGAAGGAGCGGACGCGTTCTGCTCGGGCGGCGATCAGCGCGTGCGCGGCGACTCTGGATATCTGAATGACGACGAGGCCGGCAAAGCAGGCGTGGGCCGCTTCCACGTCACCGACCTGCACATCCAGATCCGCCGCCTGCCCAAGCCGGTGGTGGCGATGGTGGCGGGGTATGCGATCGGCGGCGGGCATGTGCTGCACCTGGTTTGCGACCTGACGATCGCGGCGGACAACGCGCGCTTCGGGCAGGTGGGCCCGAAGGTGGGCTCGTTCGACGGCGGCTTCGGAGCAGGCCTGCTGGCAAACCTGGTGGGGCCGAAGAAGGCCAAGGAGATCTGGTTCCTCTGCCGTCAGTACTCGGCGCAGGAGGCGCGCGAGATGGGCATGGTCAACACGGTCGTGCCGCTGGAGCGCTTGGAGGAGGAGACGGTGCAGTGGTGCCGGGAGATGCTCGCCCTCTCCCCCTTCTCGCTGCGTCTGTTGAAGGCGAGCTTCAACGCGGCGGAGGACGGCCTGTCGGGGATCCAGCAGCTGGCGCATGACGCGAACCTCCTGTTCTACGGCAGCGAGGAGGCCCAGGAGGGCCGCGACGCGTACAGGCAGAAGCGCAAGCCGGACTTCTCGCGCTTCCCCAAGCGGGCCTAGCCGGTGGGCGCGGTCCGCATCTGGGTGATGGCTGCCCGCGTGCGCACGCTGCCGGCGGCGGTGGCGCCGGTGCTGGTAGGCACCTCGCTTGCACTCGGAGCCGACCACTTCCACCCGCTGGCGTTCGTGGCGGCGCTGCTGGGCGCGATCTTCATCCAGGTGGGCACCAACCTGTCCAACGACTACTCAGACGCGCGCCGCGGCGCGGACACGGAGGATCGCCTGGGGCCAGTCAGAGTGACGGCGGGAGGCCTGGTCCCCCCCAGCCAGGTTCTGATCGCTACATATGTGAGCTTCGGTCTGGCGGTGGCGTGCGGCGCTTACCTCGTGGCGGTGGCAGGCTGGGAGCTGGTGGCTGTGGGCGCGGCGTCGATCCTGGCCGGCGTCCTCTACACGGGTGGTCCACGTCCGTACGGGTATGAGGGTCTAGGAGAGGTGTTCGTGTTCCTGTTCTTCGGGATCGTGGCGGTGGCGGGGTCGTATTTCGTACAAGTGCAGCGCCTGCCGTGGCAGGCGTTCGTGTGCGCGGTGCCAGTAGGCCTGCTGGCGAGCGCGATCCTGGTGGTGAACAACGTGCGCGATCTGGAGACGGACAGGCGTGCGGGCAAGCGCACGCTGGCGGTGCGGCTGGGCAGAGCGCGGACGCGAAAGCTCTATGGGGGGATGGTGGCGGGCGCGTTCATTACGGCGCCAATCCCGTGGGCGTTCGATTCGATGAGCGCGTGGCTGTTGCTGCCGTGGCTTGCGCTCCCGCTGGCGCTGCGCCTGGTGGGAGTGGTTCGCTCGCGCACGGATGGTCCGGCGCTAAACGGCGCGCTGGCAGGCACGGGCGGCCTGCAGCTGATCTTCTGCCTGCTGTTCGCGGCGGGGATTCTGGCGAGCGGCGGTGTGGGCTCGTGAAGCTCGAGATCGAGCGCCACTCGCTGAAGCTCGTGAGCCCAATGGAGACGGCGTATGGGATCGTGAGCGAGCGTGAGCTCCTGGGTATCCAGCTGATGGACGAGGACGGTGTCCCCGGCTACGGCGAGGCAGCGCCGCTTGAGCCATATGACGGTGTCAGCGTGGGGAGCGTGGAGCGAGCGCTCGAGAGCTATCGCCCGGTGCTGGAGCGCTCGAAGGAGATGAACGGCGCGCAGCTGATCGACGCGTGCCGTCAGATCGAGGATCTCCCCCAGGCGCTGGCAGCGCTCGATTTGGCGCTGTGGGATCGCGCTGGGCGACGCGAAGGCAAGCCGGTCTCGGCGCTGCTCAGCGACAACAGCGCAAGCGAGGTGCCGGTGAACGCGACGATCACAGAGCTCGACCGAGCAGGGGTGGCCCAGCAGGCGGCGCGGGCGGTGCAGGCGGGCTTTGATTGCCTGAAGATCAAGGTGGGCGTGGGCGATGATGCCGGTCGCGTGGCGGCTGCCCGCGCGGGCGCCGGCCCGAAGGCACAGCTGCGCCTAGACGCAAACGGCGCGTGGGGCGTTGAAGAGGCGATCCGTGCGATCGACGCGCTTTCCCCGGCGGGCCTCGAGCTCGTGGAGGAGCCGACGCATGGGCTGCACGGGGTCCGAGAAGTGCGCGAGCGTGTGGCAGTGAGAATCGCGATCGACGAGACGGCGGCCCAGCCGGGAGCGCTGGCGGCAGGAGTCGCCGATGCGGTATGCCTGAAGATCGCGCGCTGCGGAGGGATCGGGGCACTGCTGGTGGCCGCGACGCTCGTGCGCTCCACGGGCGCCGAGGTCTACCTGTCCTCGACGCTCGATGGTCCGCTGGGTATCGCAGCGGCGCTGCACGCGGCGGCGGCGCTGGCATCGCGCGGGCCAATGCCGCACTGTGGCCTCGCGACCCTGGGGATGTTCGAGGAGATCGATAACCCTCTGCCGGTGCAGGAAGGGGCTATCGCTGTGCCGACTGGCCCGGGACTGGGAGTTTCGGGCCTCTGACCACAGAAGGCCAAGGGCCCCGCCGCGCGTATGCGACGAGGCCCAAGCCCTTCTACGAGCAACGTAGAGTCGTCAGGTGCTTCCTATTCGTGTGCTATGACGGCTTCTGCGCTGGCCTGCTCGAGCGTTCCGTTGAGGATCGCCGTGTTTGTGCCTGCGGCAGCTGGTACGCCCAGCTCCGAGTTGATGATGGGTCCAATGAGGAATTCGAAGATTCCTCCACACCCATTTGTTTTCGGTGCCGCGAACGAGTTGTTCACGAGAGAGTTTTTACTGATCCTGAGAATTCCTTCTCCAGGGAATTCTAGGACGCCGGGGCTACCCGTGATCGGTTTGTTCGGCGGCGGTGGACTTGTCGTGCCGGTTGTCAATTCAATGACGATCGGAGCTGAGTTCGATCCGATGTAGCAGGAGCTCCCGAGCAACGGGTTTTCCAGGTGCACCTTGACTGGCAACGACAATGCGGTGCCTACGCCACCCAGGAGGTGGGCGAGGCTTATGCCAATCGAGCTTGCTGGCGCTGCGAGTTCGGTCGTCGCGGTCACACCTGTGAGACCGTTTTCGAAGATCGATTCACATGTACCACGCTCGAGAATTTCGAGAATCCCCGAGCCTTTGATTTCTTTGCAGTTGACCAACCCGCTGAGGCCCCCGGGAACGTTCTGGGGAACCTTGGTCAGCGTGTTCCCACCAGCTGCGCCGTGGAACATCACAGCTTCGCCACTGGTTGTGAGCCCACCCTGCAGGATGATCGGCTTTTCGATTGGGACGGTCTTTTTCCCAACTGTGAACAGCCCGCTTTCCGTCTTTGCATAAATACAGGCTTCAACGGAACTGGTCGGACATTCTGCGAATACCGCGAATGCGCCTTTGGGTGTCGCCATAGCCGGCGACGCAACGCTCAGACCAACGAGCAACGCTACGAGAGACGTCGCGGCGAGCAGCGCCCGTCCACGTGTACCTCCCAAGCGTGCAATGTAACTTGGCATGAATCTCCCACTTTCTCTTGCCTTGCACATGACTAAAGGATTGCGACTACAGCGCCGCACGGGCACGACAATCGCAACTCGCCTACGATATCCGGAGGGCACATGAACGCAATCCCTGTTTTCAACTCTGCGAATTTGCCGTATTTCGGGGCTCTGGATTTCAGCCGTAGAAGCGTGCGACGAGCTGCAGCTGGCTGAACATGTCATGGGCCAGGAACAGAGTGAGAATCGCCACGCCGACGACTGTGCCCCACCGGCGTCCGGCGCCCCGAGCTGCAAGTGCGAGGATGACACCTAGCAGGGGAATCAGCGGGAGCAGGTAGCGCACCTGGGCATATTCTGCGCTCACGCGCGGGAAACTCGCATAGGAATCCGCAGCGATGAGCACCATCAGTCCAACCGCCATCGCCCCGTAAACCACGATCTCCAGACCGCGCCCCCGCACTACACGCGCATTGGCGAGAACAGTGCGCAAGCAAAGACCGCCGATCGCCGCAGCGGGTAGGAGCGCGAGATTCGTGACCCAGGCAGGAAATGGTGTATCAAGCCAGCCGTACTGGCCGACATATCCATCGAACCAGAGCTGACGGGTGGTGAAGACGCCGGCGAAGTCGTTGCGCATGCCGGGCAGCCTCGGCATGTAGAACTGCCATATGTAGCTCAGTTGTCTCGTGATGTCCCCGTGTCGGTGGGTGATCGCACTCGAGACGATCCCGAAGGCGGCTTCTCCCGAAAGCACATGGGCCGCCACATACAACATGACCGGGGAGAGCGCGACCGCAAGCGCGACCGCGAGCGTGACATAGGCTGCACGCCCCAAAACTCGGTAGGCGCGCACGCTGAGCAGGGTCAAGCCGAGCAGGACGCCAGGAGCCAAGCCCACAAAGTTGAGCTTCGTGGCAAATCCGATTGCCGTCAGCGCACCCAACGCGATCGCCCAACCTCGCGTCAGGCCACGCCTAAAGGATCGCGCCAGGACATAGAAGACCATGGCCGTCACGGCATAGAGCATGGAATCCGGATTTACGGAGCCGGACATAAAGCCGAGCAGCGGCACCAGCGCGACTCCCAGACCGCCGACAGTCCACGCCCATGGAATACGTGGCAGCGTCTCACGAACGAACATGAAGGCAAACAGCGCAGTTAGACCTCCGAACAGGCACGACAGCAACCTCATCAGCGCGATCCGATCCAGCAGCGTTGCACCGCGACCGAGCGTGTAGGGAAGGCTCTGCAGTGCGTAGTAGAGCGGTGGCTGCGAAGCAGCCACACCCGCATATTCGTTGCCAACTTCAGGCGGTAAGGCATGCCTTGGCAAGGCATGTTCAAGCGTCTTTTGCTGGGCTCGCGTTGAGATGGTCTGATACTCAGGCTCCTCGGCGACTAACTGCAGGAACACGTCGCTCAAGGCGGTGGCCTCTTCGAAGGAGAAGTTGCCTTCGACGGTCGGCAGGCGTCCCAGTTCGGCGATCTGCTTGACATAGGCGACATGCTCCGGTTCGTCGGGCACCTGGAAGGGCGGTGTGATGATCGACCAACACACCGCGTTGGCGCACGCCACCAAGGCGCATAGCCATGCCGCCGATGGGACACGGCGCAGGGCGCCAAGCGGAGACCTCCACCTCCTGACACGGACCGAAGGTGGATCGCGAGGCCGATCCAGGCGTTGCAGTGCTTGCTCTTGGAGCGCGGCGACCGCGGCGCCTCCGTTTGAGTTGCGGTCGGGCCCCGCGCGGCCTCGCCTGACTCTCATACGCCTCACTTGAGCTCCCGCAATGTCAGCCGCGTGAAGAGGCCGATCACGATCGCCATCAGTGCCAGTGCGAGGATCGGGCTCCACGACCCCGGCCACCCGTGCCCGAACCCCATGCGTTTCACGACTGCACTGACGAGCGACCACCAAGACGAACGCCCCGAGCGCATATATTCGACCCCTACCCGGCTCCTGGGCAGCCGAGCGTGAGCGTTCGCTACCTGACCGTTGCTGCCCCCTGAGAGCGTCAGTTCTTCATTGCCGTTGCCGAAGAGCGTAAAGCAGAGCGTTGCTCCTGAGGTCGCTGCGGAAAGCGGTTTGACGGGGATCGTGACTACCCCCCCTGTCCATCCGGATCCTCGTTCCCCAGTGGCGATTGGATGTCCGTGCGCGAGCACGCGAACCGTGACCCTCGGCCCAACGTAGGCAAACACCCGGAGCCGAATCGCAGAGGTTGCCTTAGGGAGGACTTCGCCTGCCTGGCATCTACTGATCTTTCCGCGAGCTGTGCCAAGCGAGCGCAGTTCGGCGACGTTCGTCGCAGTCACCGTGGCCGGAGAGCTCGATAGCGTCGCGCCCAACGCGACAGCGATGAGAGCGAGGCCGACGAACAGCGTCGTCCTAGAGCGGCGCATTGAGCCGGACTCGGATCCCGAACATCCGATCCGTCGCGGCGAATAATCG
>JASLDD010000218.1 GCA_030151725.1 Solirubrobacteraceae bacterium | reverse complement strand
CGCTGATGGGCGGGATGGAGACACCATTCGGATATGTGGATGGCTTGGGTGCGGACATGGTCACGGTCAATCCCCTGATGGGCGCCGATGCGGTGGCGCCGTTTGTGCGCGAGGCGCGTGAGCAGGGGGCGGGCGTTCTGGTGCTCGTGCGCACGTCCAATCCGGGGGCGGCTGACTTCGAGGATCTGGAGGTTGGGGGCTCGGAGGAGACGGTGTGGGAGCGGATGGCGGGAATGGTGCAGGAGATGGGCGCGGCCAATGTGGGGGAGAGCGGCCTGAGCGATGTGGGAGCAGTTGTGGGCGCCACGGCGCCTGGACATTTGCGACGGGCGCGTGTGTTGATGGGTTCTGCGGTGTTCCTGCTGCCGGGAGTGGGAGCGCAGGGTGGGCGGGTGGAGGATCTGGCGCCGGCCTTCGAGCCGGGTCGGGCGGGCGGGCTGGTCACGGCTTCACGGAGCATTGCGGGCGCCCATAAGACGAGCGGCGGGGATCCGGTGGAGGCTGCGAGGACCGAGGCTGAGCGTCTGCGCGGGGCTGCTTGGAGGCTGTCGGAACAGGTCATCGGAGTCGGCTAGATATCGGCGCTGTAGAGCTTTGCGCCGGCCGGTTGGATAGGCGATGAGAGGGCGTCGCATTCCGCTAGCCTGTACGTCGTGCTCGCCACGGCCCTGAAGGTGGATGCAGAGCCAAGATGATCATCACGGTCACACTCAACGCGGCGATCGACAAGTCGCTCGCCGTTCCGAACTTTAGACTTGGACGCCGCCATCGAACGGTCGATCAGCGCACGATGGCGGGCGGCAAGGGCGTCAACATCGCGCGCACGTTGAAGGCGCTGGGACAGCCGGTGATTGCGACGGGCTTCGCGGGCGGGGCGACGGGAACGCACATCGTGGAGCAGCTGACGGAGGAGTCGATCCTCAACGACTTCGTGCGCATCCGCGAGGAGTCGCGCACGAACACCTCTGTGCTGGATCCGACGACTGGCGAGCAGACGGAGATCAACGAACGCGGGCCGGCGGTGTCGGCGCGTGAGGTGGAACTGTTCCGCGACAAGCTGCTCTACCTGGCACGAGGAGCTGCGATTGTGGTGTTCGCGGGCTCGCTCCCGCGAGGCGTGGAGGCGGACATCTACGCATCGCTGGTCAGGGATCTGGAGCGGCTGGACGTGATCACGGTGGTGGACACGGACGGCGAGCCACTACGCCAGGCGGTGCGCGCGGAACCGGACGTGGTCTCACCGAATGTGCTCGAGGCTGAGGAGCTGGTGGGCCACGAGTTCTCGGGCGAGGAGGAGCGCTCGCTGGCGGTCGGCGAGATCGTGGCCCTGGGCCCCAAGGAAGCGATCATGACGCTCCCGGACGGATGCTTCGCACAGGTGTTCGTCGATGGGCAAAGGCGTTTGAAGCGCGCCCGTGTCGATCCCCGCGAGCCGATCGCCAAGCGCGGCTCGGGCGACGCGTTCCTGGCGGGATACCTGGCGGCACGTTACGAAGGTCGCGCGCCCGATCAGTGTCTGCGCTTCGGCGTGGCCTGTGGCGCTGAGTCCACGGCGCGCTTCGGCGCCGGCCTGATCGACCCGCGCGAGGCGCGCAGGCTGATGGGCGACGTGGAGCTGTCGGTCGTGGACATCCCCGCTGAGGTGCCGTAGCTGCAGCTGTTCACGCCGCGCGGTGATCTCCAACTGCCACTAGCCGCCGGTGACGTCCCTGCGCAGGAAGACCAAATAGGCGGCGAAGAGGGAGGGCACGGCATACAGCGCGCAGACCCACGCCGAATGGGCGATTGGGGCCCAGTCTGTGGGGGTGCGTAGCAGCCCGTGCCAGTTCTCGAACTGTTCGTTGAGCAGGTAGGGGTGCAGGCCTTCAAGGCCCGGGATCTGGCCCACGACGAGCAGCAGGATGACAAAGCCGACGGTGCCCACAACGGCGGCTGCGCTGTTGCGCGTGGTGGTGGACAGCAGCACGCCGATGCTCGCGACGGTCAGCAGTGGGATCAGGTAGCAGGCGTTGGCTGCGAATACGAGTAGGAGTCCTTCGGAGGCCGGCACGACGGTGCCGGAGAAAGTGGTGATGCTCTTGAAGCCCCACGATGCGACGCCGGCGATCGTGGCCACGGCGGCAGAGAGGAATACGGCGATCGCGGCGTAGGTCATCGCCGCGGCGGCCTTGGCGGCAAACACCTGACCGCGATCCACAGAGCGGGTGAGGATCGTCTTGAGTGTCCCGTTGCCGTCCTCGTTGGCGACTATGTCGCCGGCGACCAACGAGGCGATCAGGGGCAGCATGAACACCGACAGGAACAGCAACATCAGCACCGGCGTGGCCAGACCCGACTGGGTGATCTGGGAGGCGAAGATGTTGTCGCGGCCGCGATCGCCGCGCTGGTGGAGGTTTTCGACGACGACAAAGATCACGGGCAGGATCGTGGCCAGGAGGAGGCCCAGGTAGGTGCGCTTCTGGGCGACGAGCTTGCGCATCTCCCACCGCCACACGCTCAGCGTCGAGGGCCGGCGCGTATGTGCGGTGGAGGCCGGCGCGGGTGACGCTGCGATCGCACTCATCCGATCTCCACCTCCCGCTGTCCTGCAGCACCCACGGCGTCGATCGACCCGTTTGGTGCCACATGCGCTGCGCTGCTTTCGGTCAGCCTGAAGAAGAGGTCCTCGAGCGTGGCGAGCTCAGGCGTCAGGGCAAGGATCCCGATGTCCGCGCCGGCTAGGGCCAGCGTCACCGCTCCAACATCGCTCTCTTGGGCCTGGAAGCCGAGGTCGTGTGCGCCCGCGGTGGCGTGCTCGACGCCAGGCTGGGCGCGCAGCACATCGAGCGCACGCCGGTCGTCGGTTGTGCGCAGCCGGTAGCCGGCACCACCCTGGCGGCGCAGGTCGGCCAGGGCGCCCTCGTAGACCACTCGGCCCGAGTCCACGATCGCGACTCGGTCGCAGAGCTCCTGCACCTCCGGCAGCTGATGACTTGAGAGCAGCACCGTGATGCCATCCCCGGCCAGACGCTGGATCAGCAGCCGCATGTCGCGCATCCCCGCCGGATCCAGTCCGGTGGCGGGCTCGTCG
The DNA here is from genome assembly GCA_030151725.1 of Solirubrobacteraceae bacterium. Taxonomy (GTDB): domain Bacteria; phylum Actinomycetota; class Thermoleophilia; order Solirubrobacterales; family Solirubrobacteraceae; genus Palsa-744. The sequence continues at coordinate 19,029 of JASLDD010000218.1, read as the reverse complement.
AGAATCAACAGGCGCGGGCGGCGCAGCAGCGCCGCGGCTATCCCCAGGCGCTGGCGCATCCCGTGGGAGTAGCCGCCCACTCGGTGGCGCGCACGTGGAGTCAGCTCGACCGTGTCCAGGACCTCACCGATGCGATCAGCGGCGCCATCGCCGTCGAGGGCGGCCAGCAGCTCGAGGTTCTTGCGGGCGCTCATGTAGGGGTAGAAGCGCGGCGCCTCCACGAAGCCCGCGACGCCTTCCAGGGCGCGTGCCCCGTGGTGCATGGGATCGCGTCCGAACAGCTCCACCGTGCCCTCGGTCGGGGTGATGAGCCCGAGCGCCATCCGTAGGGTCGTCGTCTTGCCGGCGCCGTTGGGGCCGAGGAAGCCGTATACGTCGCCTGCGCGGACATTGAGGTCGATGTGATCGACCGCAAGGACCTCGTCGTAACGCTTGACCAGCCCGCGCGCCTTGACCGGCGGCGCCTCGTCGACCACGCTAGAGGCCTCGGGCGAGCGCCTCGATCGAGGCCGGCGTCACCGACCCGGCGAACAGGTAGCGCACGCCTGAACGCTCGAACGTGAGCAGCGTGCCAAGCTCGGTGCGCAGCTCGCTTGCGCCGGCGCCGTCGATGCTCACCTTTGGGAGTCCTTCCAGCGATGAGGCCGACTGCGAGCCTGCGGCAGCTTTGCTTTCTAGCTCCGCCACCGCTGAGATGCCGCGACCGAGGGTGGTGATCTTGGGCTTGTTTGCCTGGTCTGACTGCTTGTGCGTGGCGTGCGCGTAGGGAGAGGGAAGGGTGATTTCTTCGATCTTGGCGTTGGCCGGGGGCGTGAACTGGAAGACCGAGTCGGCCACTGGGCCGAAGGAGATCGCGGTGGCCGCCAGTTCGATGACGGGCGAGGAGCTCGTCGAGGAGTAGATGGCCGTGCGCAGGGGCACGCCGTTGGCTGCGTCGAAGGACAGCTCCGCTCCACCGATCAGGCTGCCGCTTTCGTTGGGGGACACGCGGACGGTGTAGGCGGCCTGGCCCGCGACATCGTCGGGGGTGGCGCCGGAGAGGTTGGCGTGCTCGAGGTGGGAGATCGCTTCTTCGATCTTCGCCACCGTCGGGACTTCATGGGTCTCGGTCGTGGGCTCTTCCTTGGAGGCGGGCGGGGTGTAGCGGTAAAGGGTGTTGGAGGCGGCGTCGTAGATCGAGATGGTGTGCCCGTCGTAGATCACCTGGGTGTCGCCCTTTTCGGCCTGCAGCTCCAGGCGCGCGCGTCCATCCTTGGCGATCCACAGCCGCCCCGAGGCGCCTGTCAGCAGGGGGCTCGATGTGAGACCTGATCCCTGCGCCGATCCACTGGCCAGGCTGGCTCCTTCGAGCAGATGGTTGCTCAGCGTGATGCTCGCGCTGACGCCTTCCACGGCGGGGGCGCTGAGCGCGTCGTGCACGGCCTGCGCCAGCGGCTTCGCCGGCGGCTTGGGACCGCCGCCCAGCGCGAACGCGAGCGCCGTGGCCGAGACGCCGATACCGGCCACCAGCCCGCACAGCAGCAGCAATCGGGAGAGCGGGAGGCGGCGAAGGATGTTCACGACTGAGCACTTCCTTGTGTTTGCCTACCCATCCAGGGTAGCGCCGCCCCTTTGGCGCGCATAAAGCTGTGAAAGCTCTCACACGGGCGTCGGGCAGGGGCCGGCGAGCGCTCATTGGACCGTTCTGCGGCCTCACCCGATATCTTCCCGCTCCCATGCTCATCATCTTCCTGATCTTCTGGGTCGTTCTCGGCCTCGGCGTGTTCTTCGTGGCGATGCGCGGCGGTCCGCGCGGAGCGCGCGAGTCGCTGCACACCGACTCCAGGGTGGGGCAGCGGCTGATCACGCTTGGAATCGTGGTTCTGTTCGCCTTCGGCCTGGCCGTTCCGGCGCTGGTGCTGGCCCAGAACGGCGATCACAAGGCGAGCGTGGCTGTGGGCGGCGTGAAACTAAACAGCGAACAGCAGAAGGGCCGCGAACTCTTCTCGCACGCCTGCGCCGTGTGCCACACGCTCGCAGCGACCAAGTCCGTGGGTCGTGTGGGCCCCAACCTGGATGTGCGCGTTGGCGTGGACATCGCCACGCCGGCCGGGCGCAAGGCGCTCGTGGCGAACGCCATCGCCGAAGGCCGCGCCCGTGGCCTCGGTCAGATGCCTGCCCTGCTCTACCAGGGCAAGGAAGCCGCCGACGTGGCTAGTTTCGTAGCGGCCGTAGCCGGCCACTGAGGCGGACGATGATCTTCGCGGGGCTGTGTCCTTACCCCATGCGGGGCACTTCGCAGTCGCTCGCGTGCGGTTTGGCCATTCGTCTATACCGGCTCGGACAGGCCATAGGTTAAGGTCAGCCTGGATGCCGGACCAGCCGAAGACTGCGGAGGACGTAAAGGCCCTCGTGGAGGAGCGCGAGATCCGCTTCATCCGCTTTTGGTTCACTGACATCCTGGGCCAGCTGAAGTCCTTTTCGATCAACGCCGCCGAGCTCGATGACGCGTTTGAGGCCGGAATGGGCTTCGACGGGTCCTCGATCACAGGCTTCAACGCGATCGAGGAGTCCGACATGATCGCGATGCCCGACCCGAGCACCTTCAGGGTGCTGCCGTGGCGCCCGGAGGAGCAGGGGGTCGGTCGCATGTTCTGCGACGTGATCACGCCCGAGCGCACCCCCTATGAGGGCGATCCGCGCCATGTCCTGCGTCGCGCGCTGCAGCGCGCACAGGCGATGGGCTTCGACACGTTCAACGTGGGCCCCGAGCTCGAGTACTTCCTGTTCAAGGACTCCCGTGGCACGGAGGTGCTCGACGAAGGCGGCTACTTCGACCTGACGACCCTCGATGCGGGCTCGGATGTGCGTCGCGAGACGGTGCTTGCGCTGGAGCAGCTGGGGATCCACGTGGAGTACACCCACCACGAGGTGGGACCCTCACAGCACGAGATCGACATGCGCTACGCGGACGCGCTGAAGATGGCCGACGACTGCATGACGTACCGCATCACGGTCAAGGAGTACGCCATGAAGTACGGCTGGCACGCGACCTTCATGCCCAAGCCGTTGTTCGGCGAGAACGGCTCCGGGATGCACACCCACCAGTCGCTGTTCTCGGGTGGCAAGAACGCCTTCTATGACCCCGACGATCAGTACTTCCTCTCAGATGTCGGCAAGGCTTTCATCGCCGGCCAGCTCAAGCACGCTCGTGAGATCTGCTCGATCTTTGCCCAGTGGGTCAACTCCTACAAGCGGCTGATCCCCGGCTTCGAGGCGCCCACATACGTTGCGTGGTCGCGGCGCAACCGCTCAGCGCTTGTGCGCGTGCCGATGTATCACCCGGGGCGCGAGCAGGCGACGCGCATGGAGCTGCGCTGCCCCGATCCTGCGTGCAACCCGTACCTGACCTTCGCCGTGCTGCTGCAGGCGGGCCTGGAGGGCATCGAGAAGGGCTATGAGCTGCCGGAGCCGATGGAGAAGAACCTCTACCACCTCTCGGGTGAGGAGCGCAGACGGCTCGGCGTTGAGCAGCTGCCGGAGAGCTTGGGCGAGGCGATCGAGATCACGGCTGAGTCCGAGCTAGTCCTGAGGACGCTCGGCGAGCACATGTTCAACCGCTACGTGGAGATCAAGCGCCAGGAGTGGGACGACTACCGGGTGCACGTCACCCAGTGGGAGCTCGACCGCTACCTGTCGATCATCTAGACGTAGGCACCGCGCAGGCGATCGGACGGGCGGGGGCGAAGTGCCAGTGCAGCGCCTGCAGCAGATGCCCGAAGGCTGCGGGGTGACGAGGGGCGATCTGTTGAAGCAACAGCAGCACCGAGACGGCCTGGCGCTCGAACTCCTCTGAGCCGCCCAGCTGCGCCAGTCGCAGCAGACCGAGCGCGGCGCTCGAGGCGCCGGAGGGGATCGGCGAGTCCTCGAGGTCCTTGCGTCGCGCGATCAGCGGTTCGCTGTCGGAGGCCGTGGAGAAGAAGCCGCCACGCTCGGGGTCGGCAAACCGCTGGACGGTCTGCTCGGCCAACGCCACCGCCTCCAGGTACCAGCGCTCCTCGCAGGTGGTTTCAAAGAGGACAATCAGCGCCTCCAGCAGGTATGCGTGATCCTCGAGGTAGGCGCCGATCTTGGCCTGGCCGGCGTTGTAGCTGCGCAGCAGCCGCCCGTCTTCATCACGCATCTCCGTGAGCAGGAACTCAGCGCAGGCTCGGGCGGCGTCGAGATAGCGCGGCTCTGAGAGCGCCGCGCCGGCGTCTGCGAGCGCGGAGATCATCAGCGCGTTCCAGCTCGTCAGGCGCTTGTCGTCGAGGCCGGGGCGCACGCGGGCAGCTCGGGCGCCGAGCAGCGTCTCGCGGATACGCTCGCGCACGGCCGGCTCGGGGCGCGGACCGCGGTCCTGCAGGACGTTCAAGCCGGGACCCAGCGCTTCGCGCTGTGTGCCCGGATGGTGCGGGTCCTCGAAGTTGCCCTGCTCCGTCACTCCCAGCCACGCGATCGCCACGTCTGCATCCGCGCCCAGGAGCTCCCGCAGCTGAGCCTGCGTCCATACGTAGAAGCGACCCTCGACGCCCTCGGAGTCGGCGTCCAGGGCGCTGTAGAAGGCGCCCTCGGGGCCGCGCATCTCGCGCAGGGCCCACTCGAGCGTGTCCACGCAGCCAGCGCGCAGATCCTCGTCCTGCGATGCCTGCCACCCGTGCAGATAGGCGCGGGCGAGCAGCGCGTTGTCGTAGAGCATCTTCTCGAAATGGGGCACAGTCCAGGTGGCATCGACGCTGTAGCGCGCAAAGCCGCCGCCCAACTGGTCGTGGATGCCGCCGCCGGCCATCGCGTGCAGGCTCTGAAGCGCCATCGTGTGCTCGCCGCGCAGCAGCAGGAACTCGATGGCAGACGCCTGCGGAAACTTTGGCGCCCCGCCAAAGCCACCGTTGCGCGCGTCAAAGGTCTCGCGCAGCCTGTCGACAGCTTCATCGAGCGCCTCCTCTCGCAGCGGCCCCTCCGACGGGCTCAGCCGGGCTCCGCCGGAGAGATGCTCGCGGAGACGCTCCCCACCGAGCCCGATCTCGTCGCGGTTCGAGCTCCACGCCTCGGCGATCGCCTGCAGGACCTGCGTCCAGGCGGGCATTCCGTGGCGCGGCTCCGGCGGGAAGTAGGTGCCTCCGTAGAAGGGCAGCTGCTCCGGTGTAACGAAAACGTTCAGCGGCCAGCCTCCATGGCCCGTCATGTTCTGCACGGCCTCCATGTAGAGGGCATCCACGTCAGGGCGCTCCTCGCGATCGACCTTGATGCAGATGAAGCTCTCGTTCATCAGCTCGGCCGTGCGGGCGTCCTCGAAGGACTCGTGCTCCATCACGTGGCACCAGTGGCAGGAGGAGTAGCCGATCGAGACCAGCACCGGACGCTCCAGCGCGCGCGCTCGCTCGAATGCCTCTGGGCCCCAGGGGAGCCAGTCGACGGGGTTCTCGGCATGTTGGAGCAGGTACGGCGAGGTCTCTGTTGCCAGGGCGTTGCTCATCGCAGTCGAGCGAGGGGCGATGAATTCAGGAGGGAGAGCTGCGGCCATCCCCCAGCCGCACTAGGCATGCCCGCCGTTGCCGTCGTGGCGGTGAGCTGGACCGCGAAGCTGCGCCCCCCGAGCACCCCGCTGACGCGATGGCCTGCGCTCAAGCGAACGTGTCCCGGATCGGCGCTCGATCCGCTGACGGAGAGAGTCCCGCCGGCTCCTTTTGCCTTGAGCAGCAGTTCTGTCGAGAGGGTGCCACTGACCTGAATTCCGGGAATGTAGGTGTAGTGACTCAGCACCACGGTGCGCTTGTTGATTTTCGCGTCTCCTCCGCGCAGTCCACCGAAGCTTGCACCCACGGGAAGTTCCCCGGCGCCGAGCGCAAGCAGCACGATCGCTCGCTCGAGGTCGCGGATCGAGTCCACGGTGGCGGTGAGCGTTCGCCCGGGAGCTCCTGCTACGCCGTGGGTAGAGGGCACGGCCGACAGCGATAGCGGCGCCGCGGGAGCCGGCGGGAACTCCTCTGTCTGGGCGGGACATGACTGCACGGGGGTTCCCGCGAAGAAGGCCGTGAGCGCGGTGTGCGCGCATTCGGTGAGGTCGCTCCCGATCACCGAATGCCCGGTATAGGGCACCACGAGCAGCTGAGCGTCGGGGATCTCCTTGGCCACGGACCGGGCGTTTTCGGTTGGGGTTCGCAGGTCCTGTCCGCCCGAGAAGATCAGCGTCGGCACGTCTGGGAGCGCCGCTTCGCCTGGGGGTGCGGGAGCGGCGTCGGGCCAGGCTATGCACGTCGGGATCGTTTCGTCCAAGAGCCCTGCCTGTGGGTTGAACGGGTAGAAATCCGATCGCGGGAGTGCGATCAATGCGGCTTCGACTTCCAGCTCGCGGGTAGCGAGCGGTGCAGCGCGTCCCCACGGGAATGGCGTCTCCTCACAGGAGGTGTCGAAGAAGACGGCTTCGTCGACCTCGCTCGGTTCGGTGCTCGTCGGCGCCCCCAGGCCGATGGCAGCCAGACGCAGCAGCGGGCCGGGGTCGTGGTTGAGCGCTGCGCGAATGGCTGCCGGCATCTGCGCACGCAGCTCCTCATCGAGGTCTCCGGCGAGCAGGAGCCTGTAAAGGTCGTACGAGTTCAGGGAGATCTTGAACGGCTTGCCGTGTGAGTCGTAGGCCACACCCGACATCCGCTTCACGTCGAGGCGCTGCACGAGACGAGCGACGTCCGCCACCGGTGTCTTGGTCACGCCTTCGCAAGCTCGATGCGAGCACAGTTCACGCAACGCCGGCGTCATGGCTTTGAAGGTGCTCACGCGGAAGGCTTCTGGACCAGTGGGCGTCTCGGTGGAGTCGAGGACGAGTGCCTCGACGTTCTGCGGATAACGCTCGGCATAGTCGAGCGCCACCTTGGTTCCGTAGGAGGTTCCATAGAGGACGAGCTTTTCGTAGCCGCCTGCCTGGCGAAGCGCCTCGATGTCGGCGACCGATTCGCTGGTCGTGTAGTCGCCTCGGGCGGGACCGATTTCGCGCGCGCAGTGTTCGGCTGTTTCGCTCGCACTGAGCTCAGCCGAGGCGGTGCTCATGAGGGCGACGCAATTCAGGGCCCCCGATGCACCGGTGCCGCGCTGGTCGAACACGAGCAGGTCGCGCGTGGCGAGAGCCGGCGAGATCGCCTGTGCGATGAATTCCGCCAGTGGGGTTGCGGCTTGGCCGGGACCCCCCGCAAGTGCGACAACAGCGTCGCGGCTGGGCACAGCGCCGGCGAGCCGACGCTCGACACTCAAAGTGACCGTCCCGGGCACCCTGCCTGTCCGATCGAGCGGGACGGCGAGCGTCGTGCAGGAGAACTCGGTGCCTTTGACGCAGGGACCGAAGCTAAGGCTCGATGCCTGGGAGGAGGCCGGCAAGCTCGCCAGCAAGAGCACCGCCAGCAGCGCCGACAGAGCGGGGGTATGAGCTCGCCTCCGCATCGCCACCGACAATAGCCGCCGTCGCACCGGGATTCGCCGCCAGCTTCACATGGCGCCCGCCCAGGATGCCAACTAGATCGTGGTGGGTGCCGAGGCGCAGTGTGCCGTGGGCGGCCGAGGATCCCTCGATGTGCAGGTCGGCGACTTCGGCTTTGATCGTGCCCGAGATGACCACGCCGGGCACGTAGGAGAAGCCGTGAAAGCCGAGGCCCTGAGCGCTCAGCTCGGCCCACCCTGCGCGCAGGCCCCCGCTGCGAAGTGTCGTTGATTCGCTGAGGATCTCCACGGAGCCTAGCCGCATGGCGATCTCGCGTGCGAAGTCTAGGAGGGTCAAGTCGATTGCGTGCAGGGTGCGCCCGGGCAGGCCGCTGTAGCCCTGCTGCGGCGAGACCAGCCCGATGCTCAGCGGAGGACGCGGCGGCGGTCGCAGGCTCTGCGGCGCAGGCTCTGGGCGGCACTTCTTGACGGTCTTGTGGGCGAACAGCGAGATCATCGCTTCTCGCGCGCATTGAGTCGGCTCGTTCTCGAGGACCGCATGTCCGGTGTAGGGCACGAGGAGGAGGTGCGCATGGGGGATCTGGGCGGCAAGTTCGCGAGCGCCGGAGGTGGGGGTGCGGAGGTCATTGGTCCCACTGAGGATCAATGTCGGCACATCTGGGAAGGGAGCGTTGTCCGGGGCGGGAGCCGGAGTGGTGAACGGCCAGTGAGCACATGCTTGCACGTCGCTCGCCCTGAACGCGTCTGCCGGCGTGAAGGGCGCGAACGTGCTCGCCGGCAGCGCCTTCAGCACCGCCTTTGCCTGCGCGAGGCGTGCTTTCGCACTGCCTGTGCGGCTCCAGGGGAAGCTCTGCTCTTCGCAGGTGGTGGCAAAGTAGAGCGGCTGATCGAAGTCTTCACCTTCACCTTCCCCTTCTCCCTGCTCGGCGCTGACGAGCAGCCGCGCAATGGGTGCCGTGTCACCCCTGGCGGCGGCGGCAACGGTCGTGATCAGTTCCGCTCGCAGCGCCCGCGAGAAATCGCCGGCCAGAAGGATGCCGAGGAGGTCCTGGGGGTCGATGCTGACCTTGTGCGCCTTGCCATCGCCGTCGATCGCCTGCCCTTTGAGCCCCGTTCCGCGCATTCGTGCAAGCACCGTCGCGAGGTCGGCGGTGGGGTTGGCGGTGATACCGGCGCAAGCGCCGGCAGCGCACATCTGGCGCAGGATGCGGGGTATTGCCTGGAAGGTGGGGCGCTCCAGCGGTTCTGGGCCGTTGGGAGTGAGGACCGAGTCGAGGATCAGGCCTTCGATGTGGCCTGGGTACGCCTGCGCGTATGCCTCGGCGACCTTCGTGCCGTAGCTGGTCCCGTAGAGGACGAGCTTTTCATAGCCGCCCGCCCGGCGGATGGCCTCGATGTCCGCCACGGTGTCGGCGGTCGTGTAGAAGGTGCGCGTGGGACCCAACTGGGCACCGCAGGCTTCGACCACCTGGTACGGGAAGCGATAGGTGCTTGGGTGTTCAAAGGCGTGGCAGGAGAGCGGGTCGGAAAGTCCGATCCCGCGCTGGTCGAAGACGATCAAATCGCGTGTCGCGGCGATCGGCCCGAGCACTTCGGCGAAGTCTTCGGAGAACGGCAGCGCAGGTTGTCCAGGGCCGCCTGCGAGGGCGATGATGGCCGTGTGTGCTTCGCCAACGGATGCGCGGTGGCGTTGCAGGGCCAGCGTCAGCGAGCCAGGGACCTTGCCACTGGGATCGATCGGCACGACCACATGGCCACACGCGAATTCGTTGCTTTCACCGCATGGCGCAAACGAGATCTGCGCCTGTGCGGGGCCCGTAAAGGCGCAGATCGCTGCGCCTGCCACCACGAGCGTGGCGAGGAGCTTCCCCAGGAAAGTCCGCACAGTCGGAATCTACCGGCAATAGCCGCCCGAGTGTTCGCATCAGGAGGGGGCGGCGCTAGGGTTAGTCGATGGCCGACAAGCGCCAAATCATCGACGCGCCCGGTGCGCCCGCGGCGGTCGGGCCCTACAGCCACGCTGTCAGCGTCGGCGGGCTGCTGTTCTGCTCGGGACAGATCCCGCTCGATCCCGGCACCGGCGAGATCGTCGGCGAGACGGCCCCGGAGCAGGCACAGCAGTGCCTCGAGAACCTGCAGGCCGTGTGCGTCGCGGCGGGAAGCTCTTTGGAGCAAGCCGTACGACTTACGATCTACATGACCGATCTCGGTCAGTTTGCCCCCGTGAACGAGGTATACGGCTCGTTCTTTCCCGATCGGCCTCCAGCGAGGGTGACGATCGGTGTGGCCCAGCTGCCGAAGGGCGCCTACGTGGAGATCGACGCGGTGGTGGCGCTGTAGAGCTCGTCGCGATCGGGCTCGGCGCCGTAGAGAGCGCGGGTCAGCAGTTTCCAGAGCGTGGCCCGCTCTTCGGCATCGAGACCTTTCAGCACGTCGTCCTCGATGGCATCCTCCTGTGCGCGCTCGGCATGCGCGAGGTCGTGGCAACCCTGCGGGGTCAGATCGACCAGGTGGCGCCGGCGGTCCTGCGGGTCGCGACGGCGCGCGACATAGCTGAGATCCTCGAGCTCGTTGAGCAGGAGCACGACGTTGTTGGCGTCCATGCACAGGGCATCGGCGAGCTCCTGCTGGGGTGCACCGTCGTGGTCGCGCAGGTAGCTGAGCGCCATCACATGGCGCATGTGCATCCCGAGCAGCTCCTCTGTGCTGCGCCTGTAGACCTGCTTTGCCAGGCGCGTTAGCAGCACCATCGATCCAGGGGGGCAACCGCATCTGTCATCGCTCATAGCCGTCGGATTATACCACTTTGCAGCAATGATCATGTGTCTAAAGATTATCCTTGAAACGAGGATGATCATTGCTATGGTGTTCCCTTCGCGCAACCGGAAGGAGCAACATGAGCGTCACAAGAGCCATAGCAAGACCATCAGTCCAAGCTTCCACAGAGGACCACGAACGCAAACGCGAGCGGCGGCGCTGGCTGGCGCTTGCCGTGCTGTGCTTGGGCCAGCTGATGATGGTTCTGGACGCGACCATCGTCAACGTCGCGCTGCCGTCGATCCAGCACGACCTGCACTTCAACCAGAGCAACCTCACGTGGGTGATGAACGGCTACCTGATTACGTTCGGCGGCTTCCTGCTGTTGGCGGGAAGACTGGGCGATCTGGTGGGACGCAAGAAAGTGTTCCTCGTGGGCCTCGTCATGTTCACGGCTGCGTCGGTGCTCTGCGGCGTAGCCTCGAGCCAGGCGCTGCTGATCGGAGCTCGACTGCTTCAGGGAGTGGGCGGCGCGGTTGCCTCGAGCGTGATCCTGGCGATCATCGTGACCGAGTTCACGGGCGCCGCGGAGCGGGCCAAGGCGATGGGCCTCTACGCGTTCGTGTCGGCCGGCGGCGGCTCGATCGGGCTGCTCGCGGGCGGTGCGCTGACGCAGTCGCTCGACTGGCACTGGATCTTCTTCGTGAATGTGCCGATCGGTATCGTCGCGCTGCTTTTGGGTCGCGTGTTGATCGAGGAGAACGAAGGCATCGGCCTCGCCGGTGGAGTTGACGTGGCGGGCTCGGCCCTGATCACGCTCGCGACGATGCTGGGTGCCTTTGCGATCGTCAAGTCGAGCGAATACGGACTGTTCTCGGCACGCACGCTCGGCACGGGCGGCGCGGCTGTGATCCTGCTCGGGGCGTTCCTCGCGCTGGAGGCCCGCCTTGCCAACCCGATCATGCCGCTGCGGATCCTGCGCCTGCGGATGCTGATGGGCTCGAGTCTCGTCCGAGGACTGCTGGTGACGGGGATGTTCTCGTCCTTCTTCCTCGGCTCGCTCTATCTGGAGCGGGTGCTCGGCTACAACGCGATCGACACGGGGCTGGCGTTTCTGCCCCTGACGGCGTCGATCGGCGTGATGTCAAGCGGCGTCTCGGCCCGCGTGGCCGAACGCTTTGGTCCCCTGAGGACGCTCGCGGGCGGACTCGGCGGGATCGTGGTGGGCCTGCTGCTGCTGGCCTCACAGGGCGTGCACGCGAGCTACTTCCCGGGTCTGTTCTTCGCGTTCATGTTGATCGGGCTGGGAGCTGGAGCTTCGTTCCTGCCGCTGCTCACGATGGGCATGGCCGACGCGCCCGCACGCGATGCGGGGCTTGCGTCGGGGATCATCAACGTCTCGGTGCAGCTGTTCGGGGCGATCGGCCTGGCGAGCCTTGGAACGGTCGCCACCGATCACACCAAGGCGCTGAGCGCGAGCGGGCACCCGGTGCTCGACGCGCTGACCGGTGGCTACCACCTCGCCTACGTCGTCGCGGCGGCGTGCGTGCTGGTGGGCATCGTGGCCGCCTTTGGGATCCTGCGCCCGCCGTCGGCCACGGTGGCCCAGACGGTGCAGGAGGAGGAGCAGCACATCGCCGAGGACTTCGGCGTTCTTGCCGCCTGATCGACGCGCTGAGACCCGCCTGCGATGGACTTCGTCGCGGGCGGGTCAGCGCGCCTGGCCGGCGCGCAGCTCGGCCCGCTTGATCTTGCCGGAGGCGGTCTTGGGCAGCTCCTCTACGAAGTCCACGATCCGTGGGTACTTGTAGGGGGCGGTCTGGCTCTTGACGTGCTCCTGGAGCTCACGGACGAGTTGAGGGGAAGGATTTATGGTGCGATCGCGCAGCACGACTACGGCTCGCACCACCGACCCGCGCTCCTCGTCGGGCGCGGCCACGGCAGCGGCTTCGGCGACGGCCGGATGTGCGACAAGGGCGGACTCGACCTCGAAGGGGCCGATGCGATAGCCGGCCGAGACGATCACGTCGTCTTCCCGCCCCTCGAAGTACAGCCAGCCATCCTCGTCCTGGGTGACCCTGTCGCCGGTCCGCCAGGGAGGACCGGCGCGGCGGTCCTCCGCATGCCAGGTCCGTCCGTCGCGGTGCACGTGCTCGTCGAGGTAGCCGAGGAAGAACGTGGGCACGGTGGCAGGATCCACCGTCAGCTCGCCCTCGACGATCGAGAGGCCCATTCCCGGCAGCGCCCTGCCCATGGAGCCCGGTCGCGCGGCGACGTCGTGGGGCGTGCCGGTCGTCTGGCCGGTCTCGGTCTGGCCGTAGCCGTCGCGTATCTCGAGGCCGGTGGCGTGCTTCCAGGCGCGCAGGACCTCCGGGTTCAGCGCCTCGCCGGCCGCGACCGCGCCGCGCAGGTGGGCGAGCGGTGTGAGCGTCGCGCGCTTGGCGATCACGCGGTACTCGGTGGGGGCCATGCAGAGCACGTCGACGCGCTCGCGCTCGAGCAGCTCGAGGCGCTCGACGGGGTCGAAGCGCGCGTCGTGCAGCAGCGCCGCAGCGCCGGAGAGCCACGGGGCGATGAACACGTTGCGGGCCGACTTCGACCAGCCGCTGGCCGCCGTGCACCAGACGAGATCTCCAGGATGGGCGCCGAGCCAGTGCTCGGCCTGCACGCGCTGGCCGTCGAGGTAGCGCTGCGCGTGGACGACAGCCTTGGGCTCGCCCGCTGTCCCGCTCGTGAACGTGATCAGGCAGGGATCGTCCGCGGCCAGCTCAACGGCGGGCGCCGGCGCGCAGGCGAGGAGCGACTCGTCGGGTATGTAGGCGATCGGTGCCACCGGAGCTGCGCCCTGCAGCTCGCTGCTGTTGCGCTCATCGGCCACGATCAAGGCCGGGCGCGCGACCTCGAGACGCAACTGCAGGTCTTTGGAGCGCAGCTGCTCGGTGCAGGGAAGCACCACAGCGCCGATGCGAAAGCAGGCGAGCATCGCGATCACCCACTCGGGACGGTTGCCGATCAGCGTCAGCACCACGTCCCCCTGCTCCACGCCACGCTCGCGCAGTGCGCCCGCCATCCGCGCCGAGCGCTCGGCGATCTCACCGAAGCTCCACTCGCGTCGGGTGCCGTCGCGGGCCAGCTCCACGATGGCCAGATCTCCCGCTGGAGCACCCTCGACTACGTCGCGCGTGAAGTTCACGCCGGTATTCTCCATGAAGTCCGCTCAAATCAACCCTTGGAGCCTTGATCAGATGGCCGTAGCTGCTTCCCCGTTTACCGAGAAGACCGATGAGCAGAAGGCGATCACCGAGATGGTGCATCAGTTCGTCGACGAGCAGATCCTTCCCAACGCTGGGCACTACGACCACGAGGACGAGTTTCCCGCGCCGATCGTGGAGCAGATGAAGGAGCTGGGTCTGTTCGGGGTGACGATCCCCGAGGAGTACGGCGGCATGGGGCTTGACCTCACGACCTACGCGATGATCGTCGAGGAGCTCTCCCGCGGATGGATCTCGATCTCCGGTGTGATCAACACGCACTTCATCGGCTCCTACCTGCTGATGAAGTTCGGTAACGAGGAGCAGAAGCAGAACTACCTGCCGCGCATGGCCACGGGCGAGATCAGGGCGGCGTTCTCGCTGTCGGAGCCCGAGCTGGGCTCCGATGTCCAGGCGATCAAAACAGCGGCCAAGAAGACCGATGACGGCGTCTATGAGATCAACGGGCAGAAGATGTGGGTGACGAACGGCCTGCGCTCGGACTTGGTGTTCGTGCTCGTGAAGACGGACCCGGGCGCCGAGAAGGCGTACAAGGGCATGACGTGCTTCATCGCCGAGAAGGAAGGCGGAGTGCAGGAGAACACGGGCGCCTACGCGGGTCTGAAAGTCCCGGATCAGCTGCACAAGATGGGCTACAAGGGCGTCGAGTCCACAGAGCTCGTGTTCGATGGCTACCGCTGCCCCGCCGAGAACATCCTCGGCGGCGAGGAGGCCGGTCTGAACAAGGGCTTCCCCCAGATGATGGATGCGCTTGAGGTCGGCCGCGTGAACGTGGCAGCGCGCGGCGTCGGCATCGCCCAACGCGCCCTCGAGCTCGGGCTGCGCTACTCGCAGGAGCGCAAGACCTTCGGCAAGCCCATCGCCCAGCACCAGGCGATCCAGTTCAAGCTCGCCGACATGGCCACGCAGGTGGACGCTGCACGGCTTTTGACGCTGCGGGCGGCTCGCCTGAAGGACGCCGGGGAGCGCTCCGACCTGGAGGCGGGAATGGCCAAGCTGTTCGCCTCGGAGGCCGGTCGTTTCTGCGTGGAGGAATCGTTCCGCATCCACGGCGGATACGGTTACTCCCAGGAGTATGAGATCGAGCGCCTCTACCGGGACGCCCCCCTGCTGCTGATCGGCGAGGGCACCTCGGAGATCCAGCGCATGGTGATCGGTCGCAAGCTCCTAGAGCGTCATAAGATCTGACAAGACAGCCATGAGCCGCACAACGGCTCCAGGAGGGGAGAACCAGCTATATGGCCGATGACGCCAAGGCTTTGATCGAGCTTGCCACCCGCCGCTTCCTCGGGGAAGTGCCTGCGCTCGAACCGATCAAGCTCGTCGTCGGAGTCGAGCTGAAGGGCAGGGGGGATGTCCAGCACTTCCGCCTGGAGATGCCGGGGATCAAGGTGACGAAGGGGCCCGCGGCGGACGCGCGGGTGCGCGTGGACATGCGGCGCGAGTTCTTCAACGTGATGGCCCGCGAAGCCAAGGTGCCGGACTGGGTCGAGGCCTTCACGTATGGCCAGGCCAAGGCGTCGGGACCGGAGCAGTTCATCCGCTTGATCGTCAACGTGGTCGAGCGCCAGCAGGAGCGCGAACGCACCCGCAAGACCCACCGGCCGGCCTAGTCGGCCCGGCGCCGGCAGCGCTCAGTGGTATGAGGTGAGCTGCTCGGCTAGAAAGGCCAGCGAGCCGAGTAGTGCCACGCACATCACGATGAGTGAGAAGTTTTCGTTCATGGCTCCGTAGTGACCATACCGCGCGTGTCGGGGGTCGTGTTGCTTCTTACCGCGTCAGTGTATAACCATGGCGCACCACACGTGCCAGGGGAGCGAGCTAGTTGGAGACATTCGGCTGCAAGTTGAACTCAGCCGATTCGCGCAGGGAGGCGTTCCTCAGGCGAGGATGGCGTCGCCGTCGTAAAGCTTGATGATCTTTACGGTTTCCGGGGGCGAGGCATCGAGGCACAGCCTGCAGAGAACGCACTCGTCGAGGTTCTTCTCGACGATCTCCAGGGTGCCGTCGGCTCCCTGGGCGTAGATGTCCACGGGGCATGCCTCAGTCAGCTTGCGCGCCAGCTCGGCGTCGCCGGCTGCCTGGTCGTCGACCTCGACGGCGATGAAGATCCCGTCCTTTCTCACGCTGGACTCCTCTCAGCGATCTTGGCCTTGACCAGATCGGGGATCTCGTCGATCCGCTGCACCACGGGGATGCCGGCCGCCTCCAGGCGCGCGATCTTCTCCGTCGCGCTGTCCTCCTTGCCCTCGACGATCGTGCCGGCGTGCCCGAAGGACATGCCCTGCATCTCCTCGTCGTCCATGAACTTGCCGGCCATGAAGGCGACGATGGGCAGGCGCGAGTCGTTCTCCTTGACCCACTGGGCGAGCTGAGCCTCCATACGGCCACCGGGCTCGGTGTAGATGACGATCGCCTGGGTCTGCTCGTCGGCCTCGAAGTAGGGCATCAGCTCGGCGTAGGTCGAGCCGATGATGGCGTCGCCGCCGATCGATACCGCGGTTGAGACGCCGAGTCCCGCTGCGGTCAACGTGGATGAGATCTCTGTGGTCATCCCGCCGGAGCGGCTCATCACGCCGACCGCGCCGGGTTGGTAGGCGACGGCTGCGTTGCGTGCCGGTCCGCCGATGCCGCCCATCTTGGCGACCCCTGGGACGATCACGCCGAGGCAGTTGGGCCCGATGATCCGCGCGCCCTTTGCGTCGGCAAGCTCGACCATCATGGCGACGTCGCGGCGGGGGATCCGCTCGGTGACGATCACGATCGTCTTGATGCCGGCGTGCAGCGCCTCGAAGACGGCGTCACGCGTGCCCGCGGGCGGGACGGTTACGACAGAGCCGTCCGGCACGACGCCGCCGCCCAGCTCGACAACCTGCTCGACGGTGTCGAACACTGGCACGCCGTGGACCTCGCGGCCCTTGCGGCCGGGGGTCACGCCTCCGACGATCTTCGAGCCGTAGTCCAGGCACTCGCGGGTGAGGTTGACGGCCTCGCGCCCGGTGATGCCCTGGATGATGAACGTCGTGTCCTGGTCGATGAGGATGGACATGGCTAGACCTCGACCCCTTGGATCTTGGCTACGGCCCGACCGGCGGCCTCCCACAACGACACGGAGCGGTCGCAGTACTCGATCCCGTACTTGTCGAGAATCTTGAAGCCCTCCTCCTCCCACGCGCCGGGGATGCGGAAGATCGCGACCGTCTCGCCGGGGTCCTTGCCGAGCTCCAGGCAGGCCTTGATGACGCCGCGCGCGACGATGTCCACACGGGTGTTGGAGACGATCGACATCATCACGGCGATCTTCTCGACGCCGTCTTTCTGGAGGACCTCCTTGGCCAGGCCGCACGCCTTGGCGACTGACGGGTTGCCGCCGATCTCGGAGTAGTTGGCGGGCTTGCCGCCCTGCTGGCGCACGGCGTCGGTGAGCGTGAGCGAACCGCCGCCCGCTCCGATCACGAGCCCGATGTTGCCGTTGAAGCCGGTGTCCTTGCCCTGGATGACGCCGCGGTGGTCGGCGGCGTCGATGGCCTTTACGGCCTCTTCGAACGCGGTCGGCGTGTGGTCCTCGCGGGTGCCCTCGTCCTTGCCGATTCCGAGCGCGTCGAGCAGAGCCTTCTGACGCGGCATGCCCTCGTTCTCCATCTCCATGTGCGCGTCGAGCGCGACGAACGAGCCGTCCTTCAGTTCCGCCAGCGGGTTGATCTCGGCGAGCGTCATGTCGTTGTCGAGGAACAGCTGGGCGAGGCGAGCAAGCACGGGGGTGGCGCGCTGCAGGGCCTTGCCGGTGACCCCGGCGGCGGCGATGACCTGCTTGGCCTGGAAGTCGGAGAAGGGCTCGAGTGTGGAGAAGTGTCCGCGGCCGACGTGGCCGGGGTGCTCCTCGGCGACCTGCTCGATGTCGATGCCGCCCATGTCGCTGAACAGCATGAGCGGCTTCTTGGCGGTGCCGTCCCAGACGACGCCCGCGTAGTACTCCTGCTCGACCTCTGCCTTGGGGTCGACGAGCACGCCGCGCGGTGAGTGGCCGTTGATCTCGAGCTGCAGGATGTCCCTGGCGTGGCTTTCGGCCTCCTCGGGTGTGTCGGCGAACTTGACGCCGCCGGCCTTCATGCGCCCGCCGGTGAGGACCTGGGACTTGATCACCGTGGGGCCGCCGATCCGCTGTGCGATCTCACGCGCCTCGGCTGCATCGGTGGTGAAGCCGTAGTCGGTGACAGGGATGCCGGCGCGCTTTACGACCTCGCGGGCCTCGTACTCAAAGAATCTCATTGCGGCGCGGAAGCCTATACGCAGGCAAGCAGACGGTGACGCGCGGCCGTCATGGGATTACGTAACCGGTCTTCTCGAGGAAGCCCTTGAGCCGGCTGACGAAGGTGTTTCCCCCAGGGTTGAGGCTGTCGTGGCTGAGCAGACGGTGGTGGCGCAGTTCCCTGGCGAGCACGCGTGAAACGGCCCGTCCGTGTCCGAGCAGCTCCTCGTCGGCGGCCCAGGCGGCGATGCAGCCCAGCCCCAAGCCGAGACGTCGATTGAAGAGAAACAGCCGGAACTGCTTGGAGGCGTCGGCGGTGAGTTGCTTGGGGAAATCGCGGGTGGCGTCTATGAGACGACCCGCGCGCAGCTCCCAGACCTGCAGCGGCAGGGGCGAGTAGGCGTAGGGCGCGAACTCGTAAGCGAAGCGATCGTCGGCGGAGAGGAGCTCGAGCCGGCCGTCCCCGGCGACGTCGGCGATCCTGGCGCCAGGATCGCCGAAGTCCCGTTCGATCGCCCGGTAGGTCGTCTTGCCGGGATCGAAGGAGAAGATCTGCACGATCCCGCAGCAGTGCGCTCCGTCGGTGTTCAGCTGCAGGACCACGGCGGGCTCCCCATCGCCTTCGAGGTCCGCCAGCGACAGCGGGCCGTTCCCAGCTGTTTCCAGCGCGCATCCGCTGGGGCAGTAGTGAGAGCGAACGGGCGCTTCGTAGTCGCTGGTGCCCAAGCGAGAGATCTGCAGATGCTCCTGGGAGAAGCTGCGCGCGGCGATCGTGCCTGCGCTTTCTTCGTAGGTGAGCGTGGCGGCGACGGGGCCGCTGGAGGAGAGGATCGACTGCGGCTTTGCTCCCGCAGCAGCAACACCCCAACCCAGCGCGCATGCGAGCAGGACGAGCACGCCGGCGGCCGTTCGCGCGCCAGATCTCCAAGACCTCGCTGCCCCCCGCGGGCCCATCGTCTTTCAGACGCCGGCGGCCGCCGGCTGGAACCCGTACAGCTCGGCGAGCTCAGGGTCCTTCTTGGCGAGCATTTCGGCCAGGTTGACCATGACCTTGCACTGCTTCCAGGTGGCGTCGTCCTGCATCTTGCCGTCGATCATGTGCACGCCGCGCCCATCGGGGATTGCCTCGATCACCTTTTTGGCGAACTCCACCTCCGAAGGTTCGGGCGAGAAGACTTTCTTTGCGATCCCGATCTGAACCGGGTGCAGGGACCAGGCTCCGACGCAGCCGAGCAGGAAGGCGGCCCGGAACTGGGTCTCGCAGCCCTCGACGTCCTTGATGTCGCCATAGGGGCCGTAGAAGGG
>JASLDD010000168.1 GCA_030151725.1 Solirubrobacteraceae bacterium | reverse complement strand
CCGCCATTCGAGGCGGGAGACTTGAATCGGAAGGAGTGTCGTGAAGCCTGAGCACAAGCTCATAGAGCGCGCCGTAGTCGGTCTGGTGGCTGTGTCTATCAGCGTTGATGTACTGAGCGCGGAGCTACCCCGCGTGATGCCTTATCTGGTTGTGCTGGTGGTCCTGTTCGTAGTCGTGCGCTTGGTGCTTTTCTACACAAATAAATGGTGAATAATTATTACAAATCTCCCTCTAGTCGTGTGCGTCGTATCGGTGTTGTGGAATGTGACAAAGCTATTGACTAAATCTCTGAATCATTTTGTAATAGGCAGACTCCCGATGTTGCCATAAGCAGTATCACGGTGCGGCTTTAGGTACGGGCTTGGCCCGTTAGCAGATGAATACCCCTAACGGGGTGTGGGTTTCTGCGTGCCAAAAACCGGCCGGCAGCGGAGAGAAAGGAGGTTCATATATGTCAAGAACCTATCATAATGGAGAACGTAAAATCCGAGTCCGAGGCATTAGACGGCCGACCGACACACGCCGACTGGCAAGGGCGCTGATCGAGCTTGAGTACCAGCAAGCCCAGGCAGAAACGGAGGCAGAAGCAGAACACCGAAACAAACAGAAAAAACCAAAACACAAATCAGCTACACGCCCTCGTCAGGAGAATGCTTAGTGAAGTCGGCGGACAAGCCGATTTGGTATCGCCTACGTTGGCCGCGCGAAGTCACGCCCGAGCAAGTCGCCCAGGTGTTTCGCTTGCTGGCGACCGTTGCTGGCACGCCGGTAGCAATCGAGGCCGTTGGTTCGCCTGGCATGGTTGAGCATCGTCTAGCGCTGCCAGCCAGCCGAGCCGAGGCCGTAGTTGATCAGCTCCGAGCTGCGATCCCCGGTCTGAGCGTCGAGGAAGTACCAGTGCGCCCACCAATAGGCGTAAGCCATGCTGTCGAGCTGCGTCTGTCAACCAAGCGTCGGCCGCTGCGCAGCGATGACCTGGCAAGCATCAACCGCGCCATATTGACGGCGTTGGCGCAGCTTCACCGTGGCGAGCATCTGTCTATTCAGTGGATACTCGGACGATCGTTGGCTGCGACGGCTGTACCGAATCAGCTAGAGGGGTTGGGCCGTGAGTCATGGATCGGTGCCCTGCTGATGGCACCGCTTGGAAGCCCTCCGCAGGCTGATGTCGAGCTGCGTAACGCCGTGCGTGCCAAGCAGGCAGAGCCGGGCTGGCGGGCCGTTGGCCGCGTAAGCGTGAAGGCCAAGACAGTCAGCCGTGAACGGCAGTTGATCCGACAGGTAATTGGTGCGCTTCAATGCGCCGAAGCTCCTGGCGTCCGGTTTTGGGTCCGGGGAACGAACATCAAGCGCGTGGTCGATGCGACGGCTGGCTGGCGTCTGCCGATGCGGCTGAACACCACCGAGCTTGCCACCGTTTCGTCGTGGCCGATCGGATTGACCAGCGAGCTGCCGGTGTCGATGATCGGCAGTCGCCTGATCGCTCCGTCTGCGGCGATCCCGCGCAAAGGCCGAGTCATTGGCACGGCGTCATTTCCGGGCCGAGAGCGTCCCGTGGCGCTGTCGCCTGTCGATTCGCTGCGTCATCTGCACCTGCTTGGGCCGACCGGCGTCGGTAAGTCCACGCTGCTGCTCAACCTCATAACCCAGGACATGCAAGCTGGCCGCGCGGTGGTTGTGATCGAGCCGAAGGGCGATCTGATCGCCGACGTACTGGAGCGCATCCCACCTGAGCGAGTTGGCGATGTGGTGCTGCTCGATCCGACCGATACCAAGCGGCCGGTTGGTCTGAATCCGCTGGCGCTTGGTGGTCGCTCCCCGGAGCTGGTCGCCGATCAATTGCTCGGGCTGTTCCATTCGCTCTATTCGGCGCATTGGGGACCACGAACGCACGACATATTCGGCGCGTCACTGCTGACGCTCGCTCGCTTGCCAGGCATGTCGCTGGCGGCGTTGCCTCTGCTGCTGACTGATGCCGGGTTCCGGCGGCGTGTAGTGCCTCGGGTCACTGACCCGATCGGCCTGGAGCCGTTCTGGAGCGGGTTCGAGGCGTGGAGCGAGCAAGAGCGCGCCACTGCCATAGCGCCGGTGATGAACAAGCTCCGTCCGTTGCTGCTGCGCCCCGAACTGCGAGCCATCCTCGGACAGACCTCTGGCTTCGATCTGCGACGGGTCTTCACGGAGCGCAAGATTCTGCTGGTCAATCTCAGCAAGGGACTACTCGGGCCAGAGACATCGGCATTGCTAGGGAGCCTGGTCGTCTCGCAGTTGTGGCAGGCCATCCTTGGACGGGCCGCGATCCCACCAGAGCGTCGTCATCCGGTCTTCGTCTACGTCGATGAGTTTCAGGACTACTTGCACCTGCCGCTCGACTTCTCGGACGCACTGGCACAAGCCCGTGGTCTTGGCGTGGGCTTCGCCCTGGCTCATCAGTACATACACCAGCTCGACCCCGCCATGCGCTCAGCCGTGCTAGCCAACGCGCAGTCTCGGATCGCCTTCCGGCTGCCGAGCGAGGACGCGAGAATGATCTCGGCGGGCAGCTCCCTCGACGCGGAGGACTTCGTGAGCCTCGGGGCGTTCCAGTGCTACGCCCAGCTCGTCGCGCAAGGTGCGATCCAGCCGTGGTGCAGTCTCGGCACCCTGCCGCCAAGCCAGCCATTCAGCGATCCGGCAATGATTCGCGCCGCCTCGCGTGGCAGCTACGGAGCCGATCGAGCGGCAGTGGAAGCTGAGCTGCATCAGCTCTTGTTCGGTCGCCGTTCAACTGACGGAAATGACCTCGCGCCACGCCGTCGAGACGACAGGAGCGCCAAATGAGAAGCCGTCGTGTCGCCCGTCGTGTCGCGTGGAGCTATGTACCTGAAAACCCCTGCACTGACGCTGGAAGTCGGCAAACTTTGGTAACGAAAGTCTTTCACCTGTTGTTTCAGTTTTTCTTGGTGTGTCCCGGCACGGGTCGGTGGCGGACAGCAGGGCGAGGGATGGCTGATCGGCATGGTCTGTGTCAGTGGAGTTCAGCGGGGGTGTGGCCCTCTCCAAAATCCTTGAATACCCGTCGGCTCGCGTCGCCACCAGCGCCCGGTGCAACACCTTTCAACACATCTACATGGGTAACGAAAGGGTGTAGAAATGAGGCTTAAGTCGTGAGCGGTGCTCCTACACGCTCATACGTCTCGGCGAGGGGGGTCGCAAGGTTGCGCAAACGGCTGTCCGTCAGGGACATGGCGATCATCGCCCAGGTAGCCGAGCTGCGACTGATGAGCGCCCGTCAGATTCAGGCGATCCACTTCCCAGGCAGCGAGCACGACAACGAGCAGGCGGCGATCCGCGCCCGTCAGCGAGTGCTCGAACGCCTCTGCCGCGATCGACTGCTGATCCGCTTGGATCGTCGGATTGGAGGAATACGGGCTGGCTCGGCTGGCCTGGTGCTGGCGCTCGGGCCGGTTGGTCAAAGAGTGCTCGCCCGTCTCGGCTCACGTCGTCGCTCATACGAGCCGACCCTGCGGTTTGTCGATCACACGCTGGCTATCGCGCAGCTAGTCGTAGACGTGAGCTTGGCTGCTCGGCAAGGTTCGCTCGACGTGCTGGACACTCAAGCTGAGCCTAGATGCTGGCGCGAGTTCTCCGGGCCGGGTGGACGGCGCTTGCTGCGACCCGATGCGTTCCTTGCTTTGGGTGTTGGTGAGTACGAGCTGCGCTGGTTCATCGAGGTAGACCGCTCAAGTGAGAGTCTGCCGGTCGTTGTGCGCAAGTGTCGGCTGTATGCCGACTACTACCAATCCGGCAACGAGCAGGCCAGTGGCAGCGGGGTCTTTCCTCGCGTCTGCTGGATCGTGCCAGATGAGACGCGAGCTGCGCGCCTGCGGAGCGCTATCGCTCGGGACCGTCAGTTGCCTATCGGGCTATTCGTCGTGACGACAAGTGAACAAGCAGTAACAACGCTTTGCGGCGATCACGGAACACACCAACTATTAACATGAAAGGAGGTAGCAATATGAGAGAAAGAGTATTGACACAATATGGTAAAGTTAACAACAGTATTGGCTCGGATTCGAGCAGAAAGGGGGTTGTCTATGACGGACGCACATGATGGTGAGCATGTAGAGGGAGTGCCAGCCGTTGTTTACGTGCGGGTTTCTCCCGGCAAGGGCCAGGCAGCAAAGGCCGATGAGCCGGACGGCTACTCGCTGCCAGCGCAGCTCGGAGCCTGCAAGCGCAAGGCAGCCAGCCTCAAAGCGGCGGTGATTGAAGAGTTTGTAGAGCGCAGCGAGTCGGCCAAGACTGCCGATCGGCCGGAACTCCAGCGGATGCTCCAGTACGTCAAGGAGAACAAAGTCCGCTACGTCATCGTCCACAAGGTTGATCGACTGGCCCGCAACCGCACTGATGATGTGCTCATCAACATGGCGCTCAAGCAGGCCGGCGCCGAACTTGTGTCGGTGTCCGAGAACATCGACCAGACGCCTTCGGGACTGCTGCTGCACGGCATTATGTCCTCGATCGCGGAGTTCTACAGCCGCAACCTGGCGACGGAGGTCATCAAGGGAAGCGTGCAGAAGGCCAAGAGCGGCGGCACGCCAGGCAAGGCACCGCTCGGCTACCTAAACGTGCGCCAGGTCGTCAACGGACTGGAAGGTCGCACCGTCGAACTGGACCCGGATCGAGCACACCTAATGCGGTGGGCGTTCCAGACGTATGCAACGGGCGACTGGACTATACGGACGCTGCTCGCCGAGCTGACCGAGAAAGGGCTGACGACCGTACCCGGCCCGAAGACGCCGAGCCGGGCATTGACCGTCTCGCACCTGCATCGACTCTTGCGCCATCCCTACTACATCGGCGTTGTTCGCTATCGGGGCGTGCTCTATGAGGGCAAGCATGAGCCGTTGGTCGATCACGACACCTGGCAGCGAGTCCAAGAGCTGCTGACGGCCAAGTACCTGACCGGAGAGCGCCACCGCGATCATCCGCACTACCTCAAGGGCTCAATCTTCTGCGGCGAGTGCGGCTCGCGGCTGATCGTCACTTTCGCCAAAGGCAGGGGCGGCACCTACCCCTACTTCATCTGCCTGGGACGGCAAGCCAAGCGCACGACCTGCGAGCTGCGGGCGCTCAAGATCGAGCGGGTCGAGGACGCCATCGCCCGGCACTACGCGACCATCCAGCTTTCTGAGCAAGAGCTGACCGACGTGCGGGCCTTCCTAGAAGAAGAACTGTCGGGCGTGAGGCTCGATGCCGAGCGCGAACAACGAGTCCAAGAGCGACGGCTGGTTGCCCTACGCGCCGAACGCAAGAAGCTGCTGGACGCCCACTACGCCGACGCCATCCCGCTCGATCTGCTGCGGAGCGAGCAAGAACGGCTAGCACGGGAGATCGAGACGGCAGAGGCTCGGCTGGCAGAGGTCGCGGCCGACTACAACAAGGCGGAGACGAACCTCAAGAAAGCGCTCACGCGGGCCGGGGACTGCGAGACGGCCTACCGAGAGGCATCCGGGCCACTCAGGCGGCAGTTCAATCTCGCGTTCTTCAAGCGCCTTTTGATCGGCGACGACTACACCGTGTCCGGCGAGCTGGCCGAGCCGTTCGACGCGCTACTCGGGCCTGAGCTGCGCCGCGCCGTGGCTGTCCGGGCAAACGAGGCTCTACAGGACGCGATCAGGCAGGAGCTGCGGCAGCGAGCAGCCGAGGGCATCGTGATCGAAAACGAGGAGCACCCACGGGAGCCGGCGGAACCGCTCCTCGTGGGTGCTGCCTCAGCCACCACCTTTTCTTTTGGTGGTGGTTTGAGTACGGAACATATGGTGCCCCGTGCGGGACTCGAACCCGCCCCACCGGATTAAAAGTCCGGCGCTCTACCAGATGAGCTAACGGGGCCCTGAGCGCGACAGTCTGCCAGACCGGCTGGCCGAGTGGCGAGGGCCGCACCGGCGCGAGCCCCGGCTGCGTGGAAGCGCAGGCCACCTGCGGACAGCTGTGCTCGGCCTGGGCCAGCGCCCGCAAGCACGGGCCTGCGGCAACCAGACCAGACGTTTGAAGCGCCCAATGTCTCTAGCGCAGCGCCTCAGTAGCGCTCAGGGCTCTTCGGCAGCGGCCACGCGAAGAAGCTCATCGATCCGCGTGAGCTTCACGCGCGGACGACCGGCGGGCTCGCCGAGGGCGCGCTCGTGGCGATCGATGGCCTCCCAGCCGTCATAGGGGACGAGCTGCGGCTGACGCGAGCGCAGAAGCGCTTCGACGGCCTCGGCGTCGGCGTGCTCCGGGACATGCAAGCTCCCACCGGCAGCCGGCGCGGACCCGTTCTCGCCGGCCACTGCAAGCAGAGGTGCGAGATCCTCGAACATGGCATCGACGGTCTGCTGGGCGTCCTTCTTGTTGGTGCCGATCACGCCTGAGGGCCCGCGCTTGATCCAGCCGACGACGTACTCGCCGGGAAGCTGAGAGCCGCTGTCCAGGTCGATGACGCGCCCTGCCTCGTTGGGGATGACGGCGGAGCGCTCGTCGAAGGGTACGCCGGGAAGCGGGATGCCGCGGTAGCCGATGGCGCGAAAGACGAGGCCCGCTGGGATCGTCTCGCGCTCGTCGGTGGCCTGGGCGCGAAGCCCGCCGTCGGGAGCGGGAACGAGCTGGTTGCGGATCAGCTCGACTGCACCGAGGCGACCGTGCTCATCGGGCAGGAGCGCTGCGGGGGAGAGCAGGAAGCGCAGGACGATCCGCTTGGGGTGGCCGTGGGGCTCGCGCTGGGCGTAGGAGCGCAGGATCTCGACGTTGCGCCGCGAGGTGGCATCTTCGGCGGCGCCGGGGTCCTCGACGGCCAGCGCCTGCTCCAGTTCGGCGGGGTCGACGATTACGTCGGCGTCGGCCAGCTCGCCCAGCTCGAGCAGCTCGGGGTTGGTGAAGGCGGCCTGGGCGGGTCCGCGCCGGCCGAGCACGACCACCTCGCGCACGTGGCTCGCTGCAAGTACCTCTAGGGCGTGGTCGGCGGTGTCGGTGGGGGCGAGCTCGGAGGGAGCGAGCACGAGCATGCGGGCGACGTCGATGGCGACATTGCCGTTGCCCACGACCACGGCGCGCTCGGCGCTCAGCAGGTCCACCTCGAGGTCGGTGTGGTCGGGATGGCCGTTGTACCAGCCGACGAAGTCGGTGGCGGCGTGCGAGCCGGGCAGATCTTCGCCGAGGATGCCGAGGGGGCGGTCAGACGGCGAGCCGGTCGCGTAGACGACTGCGTGGTAATGCTCGAGCAGCTCCTCGCGAGAGACGTGCAGACCGAAGGTGACGTTTCCGAAGTAGCGAAAGCGGGGGTGGGCGGCGGTCTTCTCATAGATGCGGGTGACGGACTTGATCTTGGGATGGTCGGGCGCGACCCCCGAGCGCACGAGTCCCCAGGGCGTGGGCAGGCGCTCGAGCATGTCCACCTCGAGTCGCTCGTCAGAGCCCTTGAGTAGGTGCCCGGCGGCGTAGAAGCCGGCTGGGCCTGAGCCGATGACGGCGATGCGGATGGGAGCGGAGTCGGGCATGGATTGAGCGTAGAGCGGAGGTGTGGGGAGATCCTGGGAAACGGCTATGGGCGCGGCCCGACTCGAACGGGCGACCCCCTCGGTGTAAACGAGGTGCTCTAGCCAACTGAGCTACGCGCCCCTGTTGGGGGGACTCAAGGCTAGCGAGCGGCGGCGCCGAAGGGGCGGGGTTTGGAGGTCGAGAGAGGTGGGGTAGCATCTCTTTACCCGGCCGGGACCTTTTCCTTGAAGACTGCAGACACCGCCCAAGACGAGGGGCCGTCGGCGTTCGCGCAGGCCGCCGAGCTCGAGCTGCGAAGCGTCAGCAAGCGCTATGCGGGCCAGCGCGAGCCTGCGATCAGCGATCTGTCGCTGACGGTTCCCGCGGGCGAGGTGTGCGTGCTGGTGGGTCCGTCGGGCTCGGGCAAGACGACGGCCATGCGCCTGATCAACCGCATGATTCCCACCACCAGCGGCGACATCCTGCTGGGAGGCAGGAGCGTGCTGGAGCGCGAGCCCAAGGCGCTGCGTCGGGAGATCGGCTACGTGATCCAGCAGATCGGCCTTTTCCCCCACCAGACTGTCGGTGCGAACATCGCGACGGTGCCGAGTCTGCTCGGCTGGGATCAGCAGCGGATCGCAAAGCGCGTGGATGAGCTGCTGGAGCTGATCGGGCTCGACCCGCAGGAGATGCGCGACCGCTATCCGGCGCAGCTCTCGGGCGGACAGCGCCAGCGGGTGGGCGTGGCGCGGGCGCTGGCGGCGGACCCGCCGCTGATGCTGATGGACGAGCCATTCGGGGCGATCGACCCGATCAACCGCGCGCGCCTGCAGGATGAGTTCTTGAGGCTGCAGGAGAAGGTCAAGAAGACGGTGGTGTTCGTCACGCACGACATCGACGAGGCGATCAAGATGGGCGATCGCATTGCGATCCTGCGCGAGGGCGGGGTGCTGGCGCAGTACGACACGCCGCAGGAGATCCTCACGCGCCCTGCGGACTCGTTTGTGGCGCAGTTCGTGGGAGCGGATCGCGGCCTGAAGCGCCTGGCGCTGACGAAGCTCTCAGAGCTGAAGCTGATCGAGCCGAACGGCCTGCGCCCGGACCTCGACGGCGAGCGGCAGGTGAGCCTTGAGACGTCGGTGAGGGATGCGCTGTCGGCGCTGCTGACGGGAGGCGGCGAGCCGCTGACGGTGGTAGACGGAGATGGAGAGGTTGAGGGCCTGGTGACGCTGTCGCTGGTCGAGCAGCTGCTCGCGGACGACAAACGCGACGGCGCGGCGGGAGACGGTCGCTGATCGTGTTTGCCCAACTGGCGGCAGCGGGACCGGTGATCCCGAACTACAGCTCCAACAGCTCGAGCTGCGTGGTGCACAACCACCTGTTTTGCACGGACTGGATCAGCAAGAACTGGGGTCCGGTGCTGTGGCCGGCGCTGCGAGGGCACATCCTGCTGTCGCTGGCGGCGGTGGCGATCGGCTTTGTGATCTCGATGGGGCTGGCGCTGGCGGCGCATCGCTACAGGCGGCTGGAGCGCCCGACGCTGCTGGTGACGACGTTCCTTTACACGATCCCGTCGCTTGCGCTGTTCGAGCTGCTGGTGGCGCCGGTGGGGCTGAACGTATTCTCGGCGGAGATCGCGCTTGTCTCCTACACGCTGCTGATCCTGTTTCGCAACATCCTCACGGGACTGCGGTCGGTGCCGGCGGAGGTGCTGGACGCGGCGGAGGGAATGGGCATGTCGAGACGAGAGCAGCTGCTGCGGGTGGAGCTGCCGCTCGCGCTGCCGGCGATTGTGGCGGGGCTGCGCATAGCGGTGGTCACGATCATCGCGCTGGCGACGATCGTTTACACGATCTATGACGCGGGGCTGGGCGTGCCGATCCACACGGCGCTGGGCGAGGGCCCGTTCAAGACGGAGCTGATCGCGGCGGGAGGGCTCGCGATCGTCCTCGCGCTTGTGTCGGATGGGCTGCTGGTGGCGATCCAGAGACTGCTCACCCCATGGGTGCGCGCTGAGACGAGCTAGCGGATGCACGAATTCATAGAGGCGTTCAAGTTCATCGCCCACAACGGCGCGATTGCAGGTCAGCCGGGGCTGCCGAGTCTCGCGCACTTGGCCTTGGAGACGCTCAAGGTAGGAGCTATAGGAGTTGCGATCTCAGTGGTGATAGCGGCGCCTCTGGGAGTTTGGCTGGGCCATGTCCACCGGGGCTCGTTCGTGGCGATCAACGTTGGCAACATCGGCCGTGCGCTACCGAGCCTGGCGGTGCTTGCGATCGGTGACGCGTTCTTGGGCCTGGGCCTGACGGTGGTGCTGGTGGCGCTTGTGATCCTGGCGGTGCCGCCGATCGTGACGAACGCGTATCTGGGCGTGGACGGCGTAGACCGCGACCTGGTGGATGCGGCGCGGGGCATGGGGATGAGCGGCTGGGAGATCCTCAGGCGGGTGGAGCTGCCGCTGGCTGTGCCGCTGATATTCGCGGGGGTGCGCACGGCGGCTGTGTTTGTGGTGAGCACCACGACGATTGCCTCGCTGGCGGGCTTCAGCGGGAGTCTGGGCGACATCATCGCCAACGAGACGAGTTACCACTTCTCGGGAGTGCTGGGGGCGGCGATCTGTGTGGCGGCGCTGGCGCTGGCGGTGGATGGAGCGCTGACGCTGGTCCAGCGGGCGCTGACCCCGCGTGGCTTGCGCTTGATCGAGCTCGAGCGCACCGCCGGGCTCCGTCCCGAGGCCACGGCGACGGTCTAGGCACGCCCATATTTCCTATTCTTTCCGATCAACAAAGTAAACAATCACGGAGGCACTGGATGACAGTCAGTCGATGGAGCAGGTTGGGCAAGTGGATGGCGAGCGCGGCGATGGCTGCGGCGTTGAGCGCAGTGGTGGCGGCGTGCGGGAGCAGCTCGTCCACGACCAGCTCGAGCACTACGGCGTCGACGTCGAGTGAATCCGCGACGTCGGGGCCGGGGGCGGGCAAGCCGGCGGTGACGATCGGCGACAAGAACTTCGCCGAGGAGAACATCTTGGGCGCGCTGTATGCGCAGGCGCTTGAAGCGAAGGGCTTCAAGATCACGCTCAAAGACAATGTGGGCTCATCGGAGATCATCTACAAGGCGCTGACGTCGGGCCAGATAGACATGTACCCGGAGTACACGGGCGTGCTGCTCTCAGCGGTGGCGGAACAGAAGACGAACCCGACGAGTGCGAGCGCAGCGGCACAGGAGGCGAAGGCGTTCTTGGAAAAAAACGGCTACACGCTGTTGAACACGACGCCGTTCTATGACTCGGACGCGCTGGCGGTGCTGCCGAGCTTTGCGAGCAAGCACAAAGCGTCGAGCATCGCGGACCTGAAGTCGCTGGGCAAAGGCCTGACGCTGGGCGCTGCGCCGGAATTCGCGACCCGCCAAGAGGGCCTGTTGGGCCTGAAGCAGGAATATGGGATCGATCCGACGTTCAAGCCGATCTCGATCGAACTCTCCTACAAGGCGCTGGAAAGCGGCCAGGTGGACGCGCAGGACGTGTTCACGACGGACGCGCAGCTGCTTGGCGGGAAGTTCAAGGTGCTGGCGGACCCGAAGCACGTGTTCGGCTTCCAGAACGTGGCGCCTGTGGTCAAGAAGAGCGTGCTCGAAGCGGAGGGGCCGGCGTTTGCGGAAACGCTCAACAAGGTCAGCGCCCTGCTGACGATCCCGGCGATCCAGCAAATGAACAAGGCGGTGAGCATCGACAAGCAGTCGGCTGCGAGCGTGGCCAAGCAGTTCCTGGGGGCCAACGGCCTGAGCTAGACACATCTGTTTCCGCCGCGCTGCGTTCCCTGCGAAGCTGCGGGGCATGCGGCGCGGCGGTGTGGTCTCGGGCTGGCGGAAGTCGGCGGCTTATGGGGCGGGAGCAGTGGTGCTCCTGCTCGTGTTGGCGCAGGTGCTGCTGCCGCGGATAGCGGCGAGCACGATCTCCTCGAGAGTGGGCCGCTACGGCAAGGTGCAAAGCGTGAGCGTGTCGGCGTGGCCGGCGGTGAAGCTGCTGTGGGGGAGCGTTGACTCGGTGAAGGTGCGAGCGAAGAGCCTGGCGATCGAACCGGCGCAGGCGGCAAAGCTCCTGTGGGAAGCGCATGGCGTGAGCGACATGGACATGAGCGCAGAAAGCGTGCGGGTGGGATCGCTGCAGTTGAGCGATGCGCACCTGAGCAAGCGCGGTAGCGCGCTCAGCGCACACGCTCAGGCGAGCGAAGGGGCGGTGCAGGCGGCACTGCCGAGCGACTTCTCGGTGCAGCTGCTGAAAAGCGAAGGGGGCACGGTGGAAGTGCAGACGAGCGGCAGCCTGTTCGGGGTGGGCGCATCGGTGAACGCGGTGGGCGAGGCGAGTGAAGGCAAGCTTGTGGCGCATCCGCTGGGCTTCCTGGTGGAAGGGTTCCGGCTGACGCTGTTCTCGGACCGCCACGTGTACGTGGAAGGGGTGGGCGCGAGCGTGGCGAGCAGACAGCCGCTGAGCTACGGGCTGTCGATGAGGGCGAGCTTGCGCTGAGGCACTGAGGCGCGCGGACCTACGAGCATGGGCAGCCCGGCCTTGGGGCTGATGGTGGGCATCTGGCGGATGGTGAGCTGGAAGTCGTCGGGCAGTGAGAGCGAGAAGCGGGAGAGGATCAGCGAGGCGATGGTGCGGACCTCGAGCTGGCCGAAGCGCATGCCGATGCAGGTGCGCGAGCCTCCGCCGAAGGGCACATAGGCGCCCTTGGGCAGCGCGGCGCGCGCCTCGGGAGCAAAACGCTCGGGACGGAACTCCTCGGGGCTCTCGAAGACCTCGGGCAGGTGGTGGGAGGCCCAGGAGCAGTAGTTGACGAAGGCGCGGGCGGGGACGGTGTGGCCCTGGAACTCGAACGACTTGACGGAGCGCCGGGGACCGACCCAGGCGGGGGGGTACTTGCGCAGGGTCTCATCGAGTACGAGCTCGAGCTGGGTGAGCTCGCCGGATGCCAGCTGGGAGGCGGTGGGGACACCGTTGACGAGGAGGGCGTCCTGCTCGGCGCGAAGGCGCTCGGCGACGTGGGGGTGGCGGGCGAGCTCGTAGAACATGAAGGAGACTGTCGAGGTGGTGGTGTCGTGACCGGCGAACATGAGCGTCATGACCTCGTCGCGGATCTGCAGGTCGCTGAGCCTGTTTCCGTCCTCGTCGTGGGCGTCGAGCAGCAGGCTGAGGATGTCGGTGCCGCGCTCGCCTGTTGAGCGGCGGTGAGAGATCTCGGAGTAGATGAGCGTGTCGAGCTTGCGGGCAGCCTGCTGCAGGCGTGCCCACGGCGTATAGGGACCGCGGAGCACGCGCAGGAAGTAGTCGCTGGCGTAGAAGGCGAGCGCCTCCTCGAACAGGCCGGCCGCGTCGATGGCGCGCGCCTGGGGGCCGTCGGGGTCGAGACCGAAGAGCGCGCGCATGGCGATGCGCAGGGCCAGGTGCCTAGTCCATGCGTAGAGGTCGATGCTCTGGCCGGGCACCATCTGCTCGAGCGCGCGGTCGGTCTCCTCGATCATGGTGTCGAAGGAGGCGATGATGTGCTCGCGGTGGAAGGCGGGAAGCATGATCAGCCGGGAGCGGCGGTGGAACTCGCCGTCGATGGTGAGCAGCCCGTCGCCCATCAGACCGATGAGGTCGCGGAAGTGGGACTCGCGCCACACGAAGTTGGAGGCGTGGGAGACGGTGATGTAGTGGTTGGCGGCAGGCCCGAGCATGAACACGACGTTTCCATGGAAGAGCCGCAGCGTGAAGATGGGCCCGAAGCGCTCATAGGCCTCGAGCAGCATGGGCAGCGGCTCCTCGGCAAAGCGCCTGGTGCGCATGAGCGAGAAGCGGGTTTCCCCGGGCGGGAAGGGCACATCGGCAGAACGCTCAGACCGGAGGTCTTCCAGGAGCGCCGAGAAGGGGCTTGTGTTGAGCAGCGGGGGAGGACCGACGAGCGCCACAGCGCAAGACTAGTGCAAGGCTGGCCGCTTGGCCAGTTTG
>JASLDD010000124.1 GCA_030151725.1 Solirubrobacteraceae bacterium | reverse complement strand
TTGCGGATAAGGGCGGCGGCCTGGGGGACGGTCGGGTCGATCTGCTGCTGCCCCTTGGTGTGCGCTCCTTTGTGGTTGGTCTGGTTCTGGTAGTGGTTGCGTAGGGTAAGGGTCAGGACTATGGTGCCGGCGCCGCCGGCGCCGCCGGCACGATCGTCCTGAGCGTTCCCTTCCGCAACCAGTCCGAGACCCTGACCAACCTCAAGGGAGCGCTCACCTCGGGGCAGCTGCTGATCGACGCGACCGTCCCCCTGGCCGCCGCCGTTAGCGGCAAGGCCACCCGCATGTTGGGCGTGTGGCAGGGCTCGGCCGCGCAGCAGACGCTCGAGATGGTGCCCGACGGCGTGCGTGTGGTCTCGGCGCTTCACACCGTGAGCGCCGCCTCGCTCACAGACCTCGAGGATCCCCTCGACCAGGACGTGCTGTTGTGCGGCGACGTGCGTGCCGACAAGCAAGAGGCGGCTGCTTTGATCGAGCGCGTGAACGGCCTGCGCTGCGTCGACTGCGGTCGTCTTGAGATGTCGCGCACGACCGAGGCGCTGACCGCGCTGCTGATCTCCGTCAACTCCCGCTACAAGACTCATGCCGGCATCCGCCTCACCGGCTTGGCAGACCGTCTGTGGGAGTAAGCGACCCCGACATCGTCGTTCTCTCGGGCGGCACCGGCGGCGCGAAGCTCGCACGCGGGATGGCCGAAGCCGTGGGCGCCGAGCGGCTGACCGTGATCGCCAACACGGGCGATGACATCGAGATCTACGGCGCGCACGTCTCGCCGGACCCCGACCTGGTCTCCTTCTGGCTTGCCAACCGCATAGACGAGCGCGGCTGGGGCCTTGAGGGCGACACGTTCGCGGTGATGGACGGCCTGCGCGAGCTGGGCGTCGATGTCTGGTTCAACCTCGGAGACCGCGATCTCGCGTGGTGCGTGGAGCGTGCGCGCATGCTCGCCGACGGGGTCTCCCCCACCGCCGCCCTCACGAAGCTGAGCAAGGCGCTCGGCGTCACGGCCAAGGTGCTGCCGATGAGCGACGATCCCGTGCGCACGTGGGTGCGCACGGCAAGCGCGGGATGGCAGAGCTTTCAGGAGTTCATGATCCGCGCGAAGGCGCAGGGCCTGATCGAGGGCCTCGAGTACCGCGGCGCCGAGCAGGCCACCGCGAGCCCAGACGTCCTCGCGGCCATAGCCGCGGCCAAAGCGATCGTGATCGGGCCGTCCAACCCGCTTGCATCCATCGGACCGATCCTCGCCGTCGGCGGAATGCGCGAGGCGCTCGCCGCCGCCGAGGCGCCCGTCGTGGCGGTCAGCCCGATCGTCGGCGGCGAGGTGCTCAAGGGCCCCACCGCCTCCTTCATGGCGTTCGCCGCGCTGGAGCTGAGCGCCGACGGCGTGGCCGACTTCTACGGCGATCTGCTCGACGGCATGGTCGCCGACGAGAACGTCTCTCAGCTGGCGACCCTGCGCACCGACACGCGCATGGACGACGGCGCAGCACGCACGCGCCTGGCCGAGCAGACGCTCTCGTTCGCCGAAGCCCTCAGCGGGTAGCGCTACATGTCGAGTTACTAGTCTGCGTGCAGCTGTGCGCACCGCCGCGATCCTTCCCGTCAAGTGTTTCGCCCAGGCCAAGCAGCGGCTGGGCGAGAGCGTCGATGACGTCATGCGCCTTGCTCTGGCACGAGCGATGGTCACCGATGTCCTCTCCGCGCTGGCGCAGACAGATGCGATCGAGGTGGTCATCCTCGTCACGCGCGAGGCCACCGTGGCGGACGCAGCGCGCGAGCAGGGAGCGATCGTGCTCGAGGATCCCGCCGAGAGCGGTCAGTCGGCGGCTGTGATGCTGGGCGTCGCGCGCGCGCTGGCGGAGGGAATCGAGCGCGTGCTGTGCATTCCCGGGGACTGTCCCGCCCTCGATCCCGCTGAGCTCGAGGCGCTGCTGGCATCCAGCGGCCCCGCCGAGGTCGTGATCGTGCCCGACCGCCACGGCACCGGCACCAACGGGCTGCTGCTCACGCCGCCCAACGCGATCGCCCCGAGCTTCGGTCCCGGCAGCTGCGAGCGCCATCAGGGGCTGGCAGCCCACGCGGGCGTGTCGTGGCGCATCGAGCAGCCGGCCTCGCTGCTGCTCGACATCGACACCGGCGCCGACCTTGCCGCGCTGCGCGAGCGTCTGCCCCGGGCCGGGCGTGCCTCCAACACGAGCACCGTGCTGGGAGAGCCGCGCGGCGCCGTCCCCCTCACGAACAGGTGAGCTCTCTCAGCGCCTGTGGGCTCGGCCCGCTGCCGGAGGTGCTCGCGGGCGAAGATCTGGCCGTGCTCATCGCCGAAACCCCCACCGGCGCGCGGCTGCGCGACGGGCAGGTGCTGGCGATCGCCCAGAAGGTCGTCTCCAAGGCCGAGGGAGCCGTGGTAGCCCTCTCCGAGGTGACGCCCGGGGAGCGCGCTCTTGTGCTGGGCGCCGAGCAGGACAAGGATCCCCGCGCGGTCCAGGTGATCCTCGACGAGTCCGTCGAGCTCCTGCGGGCCGAGCGTGGCGTGCTGATCTGTCGCACCCGGCACGGCTTCGTGTGCGCCAATGCGGGTGTCGATGCCTCAAACGCAGCCGACGCCGACACGCTGATCCTGCTGCCCGTCGACCCCGACAGCTCCGCTCGGCGCATTCGCGCGCGCCTGCGCGAGCTGACGGGCTCGGCGCCCGCCGTCGTCATCACCGACAGCTTCGGTCGCGCCTGGCGCAACGGGCAGGTCGACGTTGCGATCGGGCTTGCCGGCATGCAGCCGCTCGACGACTGGCGCGGGCGCAGCGACGCCAGTGGCATGCAGCTGCGAGCAACATGGCTGGCGGTCGCCGACGCGGCCGCCGCCTGCGCCGACCTGGCGCGAGCCAAGGACGCGCGCGAACCGGTCGTCGTGCTGGACGGCCTCGAGCGCTTCGTGACCGACGGCGACGGCCCGGGCGTCAGCGAGCTGCTGCGTCCGCTCGAGGAGGATCTGTTTCGCTGATGAGCCGCGACCAGAAGCCGATGAACTCGCGCTCATGCCCGATGCCGCATTCGAGCGCCAGCAGCTGTCCCTCCGGCGCATCCGCGATCGCCGCGCGCAGGTCCTCCCACTCCTTCAATCTGCGTTCGTGTGCCGCCAACTGCACCACCGCGAGCTTCCCCGAGTCCCCTCCGAAGAACAGCTTCAACGTGCTGATGTCGCGAAGTTCGTAGAGCTCCTCGCTGGGGTCGTTGCACCACTCCTCGAGCGCCTCACGGCCGGCGTCCGTCAGTCGGTAGGTGCGCCGTCGCCGGCCCGTCTGCTCCTGGCGCTCGTCCAGCAGACCCTCATCGGCCAGGCGCGCGCACTCCGTATAGAGCTGCGTGTGAGGCACCGACCAGAAGTGGTTGGTGCTCAGCTGGGCGAGCTGCTTGAGGTCGTATGGGGTCGCCGGTTCGGCCTTGTCGAGCAGGCCCAGCACGATGTATGAGGTCTCTGTTAGGCGCGGCCTTGACATATCCGTCAGCCTAGCGTACGGTACGAATGATCCGAGTCGAACCATTCAGGAGGAATTATTATGGCCGCGCCAGCCACAGCCCCTCGATCGACCGGGCCCGCGCTCGGCTACCAGACCCTCGAGCACGAGACCACCGTCGCTGAGCTGCCGCTCAGCGGCAGGCTCCCCGACTGGCTCGCCGGATCGCTGCTGCGCACCGGGCCGGCCAAGTTCGAGGTCGGCGAGCAGCGCATGCGCCACTGGTTCGACGGGCTGGCGATGCTGCACCGCTTCACCGTGCAGGACGGCCGCGTCGGCTATGGCAACCGCTTCCTGGAAAGCCGCTCCTACCGCGCCGCCCGCGAGCAGGGCCGGATGGTCTACGGCGAGTTCGCCACCGACCCGTGCCGCTCGCTGTTCAAGCGCGTGCAGACCCTGTTCTCGCCCGGGAGCGTGCTTCCCGACAACGCCAACGTCAACGTGGCGCAGCTCGGCAAGCGCTTCCTCGCGATGACCGAGACTCCGCTGCCCGTGCAGTTCGACCCGCTGACGCTGGAGACGGCCGGCGTGCGCCCGTATGTGACGCCGGGGCAGCTCACCACCGCCCATCCCCACCTCGATCGATCAAGCGGCGGGATGCTCAACTACGCCGCCAAGCTCGGTCCCCGCAGCTCCTATCGCTTCTTCGCCGTCGGCCCCGACGAGACCAAGCCGCGCGTGATCGGATCGCTGCCCGTCAAGGAGCCCGCCTACATGCACTCCTTCGGCTTGACCGAGCGCTGGCTGGTGCTGGCCGAGTTCCCCTTCGTCGTCAACCCGCTGGCGCTTGCGCTCTCCGGCCGTCCCTACATCGAGAACTACACCTGGAAGCCACAGCTGGGGACGCGCTTCACGCTCGTCGACCGCGCCACCGGTGAGGCCACGGGCGGATTCCAAGCGGACGCCTGCTTTGCCTTCCACCACGTCAACGCCTACGAGGAGGGCGGGGAGGTCGTCGTCGATCTGTGCGCGTTCCCCGACGCCCAGATCATCGAGGACCTGTATCTGGATCGCCTGCGCGCCGGAAAGCCCGTCTCGACAGCCGAGCTGACGCGCTTTCGCCTGCGCCTCTCCGACCGCTCTGTCAAGCGCGAGCTGCTCACCGACTGCGACATCGAGCTGCCGCGCATCAACTACGGGCGCTGCAACGAGCGCCCCCATCGCTTCATATGGGGTGTCGGCGACGGTCGCAGCGGATGGCTCGAGCGGATCGTCAAGATCGACACCCTCGACGGCTCCGCCGGCACGTGGTCACAGCCCGAGTGCTATCCCGGCGAGCCCGTGTTCGTGGCACGCCCCGGCGCCGAGCGCGAGGACGACGGCGTGCTCCTGTCGGTGGTGCTCGACGCCAGCGTGGGCAGCTCGTTCCTGCTTGTGCTCAACGCCGCCGACCTCAGCGAGCTGGCCCGCGCCGAGGCGCCCCATCACATCCCCTTCGGCTTTCACGGCCAGTTCGCGCGAGACCGGCGGTGAGACAGCTCACTTGGCGTCGCCCTCTTCGAGCTCCGCTTCCAAGGTCGCCAACCATTGCTCGGAGAACCGCCACAGATCGGCGCCGAAGCGCGCGGCTATTGCCGGGTAGCGCAGGCCGCGCGCTTCGACCGCCTCCGCCGCCGAGACGCCGTCGCCCTGCATGAAGACGAGCCCGTTAGCCGCTCGCTTGCGCAGGCGCCGAACCAGCGCCAGCCGGTCCTCCTGCGGCAGAGCGTCGGCGAAGAACAGGCGCAGCAGTCCCTCGTCGCGAAATTGCGGGGGCGCTTCACGCTCGGAGCGCAGCCAGGCGAGCAGAGCATCGTGCCCCTCATCGGTGATCGTGTAGGCGGAGCGCGCACGCGCGCCATGCGAGTCGTCGCGGCGAGTCACAAGGCCCCGGCGCTCGAGCTCGGCGAGCTCGGGGTAGACCTGCGCGAGCGATGTGGGCCAGAAGAAGCGCGTCGAGGAGTCGGCCGCGCGCTTGATCGCGTAACCCGACGTGGCGCCCAGACGCAACATCCCCAGCAGTAGATAGGCGGGTGGTTTCAGACGCATGTGCAATGGGGTCGCCAGGACCGGTCAAAGAAAGTCCGTTGCGATTAACCAATATATCTGTTTGGATGCATCCAGGTTGTCTTATTGGATTTGTCATCAAAAAGTTGACGCCGCCACATATTGGCGTTAGTGTAATTAAAGTCAATTGCAGGAGGAGGCAACCGTCCTCCTCGTCTGCGAAGGGAGAGAGATGCCTCGGATGCTGCTCGGTGTGAGCGCAGCCTGCGCGTGCCTGGCGATGGCCGCCGGCGCCGCAGCGAGCGAGACCGTGGCACTGCACGCGAGCTTCAGCCCCGACCGGCTCGGCTCGCCCACCAACCTGTCGGCCACCGCCAGCTTCAGCTCGACCGTCGCCGGACCGCTGTCCCCCGTGACCGCCGTCACCACCTACGGGCCTGCGGGCATGTCACTCGATGTCCATGGCGCCGGGATCTGCAGCGCCGGCGCAGGCCGCCTGGAAGCGGTCGGCCCCAGCGCCTGCCCCAGCGACTCGCGGGTGGGCTTTGGCAAGGCCACAGGGCTCCTCGAACTGGCCGGAGAGCGGATCCCAGAGCCGCTGACTCTCGAACTGTTCCTGGCCCCTAGACAGAGCGGCCATCTCACGATGCTGATTTATGCGAGCGCCATGACGCCCACAGTGCAGCAGTTCGTGATGCTCGCCACAGAAGTGCATGCGCCCAAGCCGTATGGGCTCGGAGTCAGCATCGCGGTGCCGACCGTGCCCTCGCTCCCCGGCGCGAGCCTCGGCTGGGTGCAAAGCGCGCTCGTGACGCTCGGGGCGGCCGACATCGCCTACTTCAAGACCATCCATGGCAGGCGCACGCTCGTGCACGTCAAGGGCGTGACCGTTCCCAAGGCGTGCCCCCGCGGCGGCTTTCCATTGAAGGCCAGCGTGACCTTCGCGGACGGGACCGCCTCGAGTCCGAAAACCACGATCCCCTGCCCATCCAAATGACCGCCCCCCGCAGAGCGGCGATCGGCGTCGCCCTGGCGCTGTGCACGCCCTCGCTCGCGGATGCCACGAGCGCCACCATCACACCCACGCTCACACCCGACCGCCTCGGCTCGCGCTCCTCTCTCACCTACACGATTCACTACACCGGCGGTGAAGCCGGGGTGCCGAGCCCGGTGCATCGAGCCGTTCTGCAGTTCCCCGCGGGCCTCACGCTCGAGCTGCCGACGCTTCACACCTGCAGCCCAGCGCGCCTGCGCGCCCACGGGCCGGCGAGCTGCCCCCCACGCTCCGAGCTCGGCAGCGGGCACGCCATGGCGGAGGTACAAGCCGGCTCGCAGGTGCTCACCGAGCGCCTCACCATGTGGGTGTTCCTCGGTCCCCCTCGGAACCTGCAGCCGACAGTCGAGGTGCTCGTGCAGGGCTACACGCCGTTCGACGAGCGCGTAATCCTCACCGCCACCCAGTTCACCGGCAAGGCTCCCTACGGCGAAGGGCTCGTCCTCCCGATCCCCACGATTCACACCTTGGCGCTCGAGCCGCCCGCTTCGATTGTCACCTTCTCGCTGACGATCGGCACCACACGGCGACGCTCGCGCTACACGGGCGCGATCGTCGTTCCCTCCCGTTGCCCGCCGGGCGGCTTTCCGTTCGCCGCCCACTTCACATACGCCGACGGCTCCACCGGCAGCGCCCTCGCCACCGAGCGGTGCCCGTCGTGAGAGACCACCATCACAGCCGCACTGCTCGCCTGGCCGCTGTCCTCGTGGCGCTTGCGTTCGCGCTCGCAGCGCTCGGCACCGTGCAAGCCGCCCGAGCGGCGCGAACCACCGTGCTGAACGAGAGCGGTCACCTGCGCGCCACGAGCAAACACGGCTTCACGCTCAACGAGCGGGGATCCGTGTCGGGCACCGTCACAGGCACCATCTACGTGCACCTCACCGTGGTATCCACCAGCAGGGTGAGCGCCGAAGTGAACATGTACCCAAGCGGCGGCTCGATCTCGGGATACGCCTCGGCGAGCTACAGGAAGGGAAGCCAGACGGGCACCTTCTCGGGCACCATGACGATCGCTCGCGGGACCGGCCGCTACGCAGGGGCTCACGGCGTGGGGCTGAGCTTCAGCGGCACCATCCGACGCTCGGACGACGCGGTGACGGTGCGCATGAGCGGCACCGTGGCGGAGTGATCCGATGCTCGAGCTGCGCGCCCTGGAGAAGCACTACCCGACGCTCGGCGGAGAGACGGTGCGCGCGGTGGACGGCGTCTCGATGACCGTGGCCGGCGGCGAGATGCTCGCCCTGTACGGGCCCAGCGGCTCCGGCAAGACGACGCTGCTGTTGATGATCGCAAGCCTGCTCAAGCCCACGCGCGGCCACGTGCTGATCGGCGGGCGCGACGTGTCCTCGCTCAGCGAGCGCGAGGCATCGCACTTCAGGCTCTCCCAGCTCGGCTTCATCCGCCAGAACTTCGATCTGCTGCCCGGCGTGAGCGCCATCGACAACGCCGCGCTGAAGCTGCTGAAGAGCATGCGCTGGCGTGCCGCGCAGCGCGAGATCACACCGCTACTCGAGCGGCTGGGCCTCGGCGAGCGCCTTGCCCACCGCGCCGAGACTCTCTCCATGGGCGAGCGCCAGCGCGTGATGATCGCCAGAGCCCTCTCCACCAAGCCCGGCCTGCTGCTCGCCGACGAGCCCACCGGGAGCCTCGACACGCAACGCGGGCGCGAAGTGCTGGAGCTGCTCCTGGAGCTGTGCCGCGAGCGCGACGTGGCGGTGGTGCTCGTCAGCCACGACCCCATGGCCGCCCTGTACGCCGACCGCGTGCTCGCGCTGCGCGACGGCAAGCTCTCCGACTACGAGGGCGAGCCGGTGACGGCAGCGTCGACGGGCCACGCACGCGCACGGGCGCCGGCCGTCAACGGGGGCGGCTAGCGTGAAGCCGTCGAACGCCCTGCGCCTCTACCGAGTGCGCCTGCGCGCTCGGTTCCTACAGGAGTGCTTCGCCTTCCTCGGCATCGCCGCCGGTGTCGCCCTGCTGTTCGCCTCACAGGTCGCCACCTCGAGCCTGCAGAGCTCCGTCTCCGAGCTGACCCACGGCATCGCCGGCCGCGCCACCCTGCAGCTCCTGGCGCGCGATCCACACGGATTTCCCGAAGGCGTGCTGCAGCGCGTGCGCGACATCCACGGCGTGCGCGCGGCCGCTCCGCTGCTCGAAGGGAGCGGCAACGCGATCGGGCCCGCCGGCAGTGAGTCCGTCGAGCTGGTCGGCGCCGACACGAGCCTCTCAAAACTCGGCGGCGCGCTCGTTCGCCACATCGACCTCGCGCCCTTCGGCGGCTTTGAAGCCGTGGTCCTGCCCACCCGCCTCGCGACGGGCATCGGGGTCGTGAAGTTCGGTCAGGAAGCCACCTTCCAGATCGCCGGACGCACGACCAGAGTCCCGCTCTACAGCCAGCTGCGCAGGCGCCAGATCGGCTCGCTGGTGGAAAGCCCCGTGGCCGTCGTGCCGCTGTTCCTCGCCCAGCAGATGACAGGCCTGCACGACCGCCTCAGCCGCATCCTCGTAGAGCCCGCCCCCGGCGCCGCCGGGCAGGTACACAGCGCGCTCGAGCGGCTGGCGGGCGGGCGCCTGAACGTCGAGCC
This sequence comes from Solirubrobacteraceae bacterium, assembly GCA_030151725.1. GTDB lineage: Bacteria > Actinomycetota > Thermoleophilia > Solirubrobacterales > Solirubrobacteraceae > Palsa-744. The sequence goes on along the minus strand of JASLDD010000124.1, from coordinate 6,018 downwards.
CACGAGCTATGACGAAACGCTCTTCGCCCGGGCAGCCGCCGCCAACAACCAGTCGACGGAGCTGTTCGCCGTGATCAGCGCACTCGTGGGCTTCCTGTTCGCGTTCAACGCAATGCTGCTCACCGTGCCCCAGCGGCGGCGTCTGATCGGCGATCTGCGACGCGACGGATACACGCCCCTGACGGTCGTGGGGGTCCTGCTCTTGGACGCCGTCGCCCTCGGGCTCGTGGGGTGCGCGCTCGGGCTCCTGCTGGGCGATGAGCTTTCCATCCACCTCCTGCACTCCAACCCCGCCTTCCTCTCGCTCGCCTTCGCGCTCGGCTCCCAGCGGGTGGTCACCTGGCAGAGCGTCGCCTTTGCGAGCGCCGGCGGAATGGGGGCCGCGATCGTGGCCGTGCTCAGCCCCCTGCGCGACATCCTCTCCAGCGATCCCCTGGCCGCCATCACGCCACGCGCCGAGCACAGCTCAGCCCGCCCCGGCGGGCGTCTTGCGTTCGGCGGCCTGGCTTGTCTGGCGGCGGCTACCGCAGTCCTGCTCGCGGCCCCGCAGGCGGCGATTCCCGGGATGGTCCTGCTCGTGGGAGCTCTGCTGCTGGAGCTGCCGATTGTGCTCACCGCAACGCTCGCGCTCGTCAGGGGCGTGGCCGCCTCGATCACCAGCACCGTCCCCCACGTCGCGAGCATGGAGCTGAGCGCAGCACGCACGCGCGCCATCGCAATCGCCTCCACCGGCGCCATCGCGGTCTTTGGCAGCGTGGCCATCCAAGGAGCGCACGACGACCTGCTGGCGGGCCTGGAAGGAGCGGCGCGGGAAACCAATGCCTCCGCTCAGGTGTGGGTGTCGCCAGCCGGCGAATACAACCTGCTGCAGACCGCTCCCTTCGCGCCCACCCGCCGGCGGATGCTCGAACGGCTGCCCGGTGTGCGCTCGGTGAGCCTCTACCGCAGCGGGCTGCTCGACTTCGGCCCCCGGCGCGTGTGGGTGCTGGCTCCGCCCCGGCCTGCGCTGGCCGACGCGCAGATCCTCAGCGGCAAAGCCCAGCTCGCCGCTGAGCGGTTGCGCGCGGGCGGCTGGCTGGTGCTCTCCCAGGCGCTCGCCGCAGAACACCACCTGCACATCGGCCAGGCGTTCACCCTCCCGACCCCCGACCCCACCACGTTCCGCCTGGCGGCCACATCGACCAACCTCAGCTGGGCGCCAGGCGCGATCGTCATGAACGCCTCCGACTACGCGCGCGCCTGGGGCAGCGACGACGCGAGCGCCTATGACATCCAGCTCGCCCCCGGCCTCCCCACCGCGGCCGGCGTGCGCGAGATCGAGGGGGCGCTGGGCCATGGGTCGGGGCTGGCCGTGCAGAGCGCCGCCGGGCACGCCGCCCGCCAGGATGCGCTCAGCCGCCAGGCGCTTGCTCGCCTCAAGCAGATCGCCCTGCTGATCCTCGTGGTGGCCGTCCTCGCGATGGCGGCGGCCATGGGCGGCATGGTCTGGCAGCGGCGCCCGCGCCTGGCCAAGCTCAAGCTCGAGGGCATCGCCAGAGCGGAACTGTGGCGCACGATCCTGCTCGAGAACCTGCTGCTGCTGAGCGTCGGCTGTCTGACGGGCGCGCTGTTCGGCCTCTACGGCCAGCAGCTGGCTGACCGCGCGCTCGCCGGCGCCGTCAACTTTCCCGTCGCGCACGCTGTCACGGGGACGGCGGCGCTGCGGAGCCTCACGCTCGTCACCGCTGCGGCGTTCGCGATCCTCGCGGTTCCCGGCTATCTGGCCGCGGGCGCGCCGGCAGCGCTTGCGCTGCAGGACTAGGGCTAGGCCGCGACGGGAACCCCGCCCGCGGTCAGCGGGTAGTGGCGGCGGATCCCATACAGCGTGGTGCGCTCGGCCGCCGGGCGCCCCGCGCGGTGCGCGGCCGCGACCAGTTCGTCGGGGTCGAGCTTGGTGCCGTGGTAGGAGCCGGCCAGGCGGCTGATCGACTCCTCCATGAGCGTGCCCCCCAGGTCGTTGACGCCCCAGCGCAGCGCCTCCGTGGCCGCCTCCAGGCCCATCTTCACCCAGCTTGCCTGCAGGCTCGAGACGGTGCGTCCGAGCGCCAGGCGAAAGACGGCCGTGTGCTTGAGGTTCTCCTCGCGTGAGATCTCCTCCACGCCGTGCGTGCGCCCGAGCAGCGTCTGGAAGGGGATGAACGACAGCGGCACGAACTCCGTGAGGCCGCCCGTGCGTTCCTGAAGCTCGCGGATCACGCGCATGTGCTCGGCCAGCTCCCACGGCTCCTCGATGTGGCCGAACATGACCGTCGCCGTCGAGCGCAGGCCGGCGTTGTGGGAGGCCTCGATGATCTCCACCCAGCGGGCCACCGGCAGCTTGTTCGGCGAGATCCGCTCGCGCACGCCGTCGTGGAGCACCTCCGCGGCCGTCCCCGGCGTGGAGCCCAGGCCCGCGTCGCGCAGCCGCGCGAAGACCTCCGCGGGCGCCAGCTCGGAGATGTCGCACATGTGCGCGATCTCCATCGGGCTGTAGGCGTGCAGGTGAAGCTCTGCCCCTGCCTCCGCCGCCGTGCGCTTGGCCAGGCGCAGCCAGCCCAGGTAGTCCTCCAGCGACCAATCCGGGTGGATCCCGGACTGGATGCACAGCTCTGTGGCACCGTAGTCGAGCGCCGCGTGGATTCGGGCGACGAACTCCTGCTCATCGTGCTCATAGGCGTCCGGCGAGCGCTTGCCCTGGCCGAAGCCGCAGAAGGCGCAGCCGACCGTGCACACGTTCGACACGTTGATGTTGCGGTTGACCACGAACGTGACCGTCTCCCCCGCCAGCTCCTCGCGCAGCTCATCCGCCGCCTGGCGCATCTCCTCGATGACCTCCGGGCGCGTCTCCGCGAACATCGCCGTGAGCTCATCCGCGCTCAGCGCGCGGCCGTCGCGGCCCTTCTCGATCGCCGCGCCCACCAGCTCCGGGCGGATCGGCCGCGGCGACTCCGTGCGCCCCGAGCCGCGGCGCGGGATGAAGCTCCAGTATTTGACCTTGATCGTGTCCAGCACCGCCGGCGCCATCCACTCGGGATCGATGTAGCGCGGATACACGCACAGCCGCTCCGTCAGCGCGATGCCGTCCGCCTGCAGCTCCTTGCGCACCTGGTGCGGCGACGGGAACGGGTGCTCCGGGGAGATGTGATCGCCGTTGGCGCTCAGCCCCCCCAGGTCCGTGGCGCCCGCCGCCACCAGCTCACCCCACCAGTCCGCCAGGTTGGGTGGGATCTGGATGCCTATGTCCGGCATCAGCCGCCGCGTCTGCGCAATCAGGCGCTTCATGTCCTCGATGTCCACCGGGCAGGCCCACTCCGGCAGCGCCAGCGCGGGACGGTGATCGGCAACGCCCGTGCGCCAGTACTCGCGCGCCGCCTCATCCGCAATCTCGGCCGGCTCCCGGCCGTAGTAGCGCTGGTGGGGCACGAAGTTCTGCAGGATCACCTCCTGGATGTGGCCGTACTCGGCGTGCAGGCTGGCGATCGCTTCCAGCGATTCCATCCGCTCCTGCTCCGTCTCGCCGATGCCCACCAGGATCCCGCTCGTGAACGGGATCTGTAGCTCCCCCGCCTGGCGGATCGTCTCCATCCTCCTGGCCGGATGCTTCGTGGGCGAGCCCGCGTGCACCGTCTGCATCAGACGCTCCGACACCGACTCCAGCATCAGCCCCTGCGACGCCGTCACCTCGCGCAGGCGGGCCAGGTCCTCACGCTGGAGCACTCCCAGGTTCGTGTGGGGAAGCAGCCCCCGCTCCAGCGCCCGCTCTCACGTCCACACCACATACGCCGTGAAATCCTCGTGGCCGTACTCCGCGAGTTTGCCCGCCACCGCCGGGTTGACCTCCGGTTTCTCGCCCGTCAGGACCAGCAGCTCCTTGATCTGGCGCTTTGCCGCGCCGTCCAGGATCTTCGTGACCTCATCGGGGCTGTACAGGTGCGCCTGGTGGGTCGCAAACGAGCAGTACTTGCAGTAGCACTGGCATGTCCTCGACAGCGACAGCGTCAGATTGCGCGAGAAGGTGACCCGGCGTCGCATCGTGGATGGAGTCTATGACTCTGTGAGTGCTGTTCCCTCGGGGTTCGTTGGCGGGTGGCGGGTCATGGTGGCGCAGCTGGCTTTAGCGGGGGCTGGTGCAGTTGTGTTACTTTGCGAGTGCTGTATAGCGATAGTAGTTATTAGCTGGGTTGCTGTTGCGTTGTTTACGGGTGCCTTCTTCCTTTGAGTTGGATGTCGGGTGTGTGGTCGCCTGAATCGGGTATCCCTACGCCATGCCCGTCCGAAAGCTCATGGTCGACCACGTCACCATCGGCGTCAGCGACCTTCAACGCAGCCGGGAGTTCTACGAACAGGTGCTCGCGCCACTCGGCTTCGCTGACAGTCATTGGCACGACGTGCTGCCCAACGAGGTCGAGTTCGGTCCAGACGGATCCAACGACTTCGCCATCTCGACCGACTATCCCGTGGGAGCGCCCATCCATGTCGCCTTCGCTGCCGACAGTCCTGAGCAGGTGGACGCCTTCCATGCAGCGGCCCTGGCGGCAGGTGGCCGCGAAAACGGGGCCCCCGGAACACGACCCGAGTACAGCGACGGCTACTACGGCGCGTTCGTCCTCGACCCCGACGGACATAACGTCGAGGCCGTGTTCCACGGTGACTGACCGATCCGGTAGCCGGACGCGTTAAAACAGGAGCCCGCGCTCGCGCATCTCCCGCTCGAGCTGCTCGGCGACGTCCTCGGCTTCGCGCCCATCGGTCTCGACCCTCAGCTCGATGCCTGCCAGGCGCGGAATCGCCTCGGCCAGCTCGCGCGCGTGCTCTATCAAGGGCTGCTTCCCGGGCCAGCGATCGGGCTCGCGGCGCTCCAGCCGCTCGGCCAGCATGTCTACCGCGGCGGTCAGACATACGATCAGCGAGCGCTCCGCGCCGGTCGCATCTAGGAGCGCTTGCAGTTCGTCATCTGTCTCGGTCGTTGCGGCGACGAGGAACAGGCGTCTGCCCGCCTTACGTTGGATCCTCAGTACCTCGGCGAGCTGATGCGTCCACACTTCGCCGGCCAGCAGCGGGAACCCGCGCGAGAGCTCCTCGCTCTCGATAGCCCCGTGAGGAAAGTTGGCGATCTCAAGGCGCGTTGCCAGCGCCTCCAGTACCGAGGACTTGCCGGAGCCGGGAGCGCCTATGAGGGTCAGCGCGGAGATGCCTGGCTGCATGTGATGAGCATGCTACCATCGCAATCACATGTCATCGATGATTCAGATCCGTAACGTTCCGGAGCAGCTGCATCGCGACCTGAAGGCGCGCGCGGCGCGCTCCGGCATGACCCTGTCGGACTACCTGCTCGCCGAGCTTCAGGCGCTTGCAGTCCGGCCCACCATGCAGGAGTGGCTCGCACACAGCGAAGCCTGGAAGCCAGTTCGCCTCGACGCGACGCCGTCAGAGGCACTCGCGGCCGAGCGCCGGCGCACTCCGGCGTGATCGTCGCCGACGCCAGCGCAATCGCTGAGCTCCTCCTTGCGCGCCCACGCGCAAAGGCAATCCGAGTTGCACTCTCAGAACACACTGAGTTGCACGTCCCTGAGCATTTTCACGTTGAGGTTCTCTCGGTCCTGCGGCGCTACTCGATTCGCAATGAACTCAGCGGATCGCGTGCAGCCGAGGCGCTGGCCGCACTCGCGGCTCTGCGCACGCTGACATATCCAGTCATCGAGCTCGCCGAGACCATCTGGGAGCTACGCGCTGGATTGACAGCTTATGACGCCGCCTACCTGGCCCTCGCACAAAGACTCGACGTGAACCTGATCACGCTCGACAACGGTCTTGCGGCAGCGGCAGCGGCAGATGAGCGCCTGGCTTCACTCGACGTGTGAGCTTCGCCGACACACCAGACGCCGATGGGGACCCGCACCGTGCGGGCCCCCGATCGCCACAAGTCAATGTCAGGCTCTTGCCCGAGTGCCTTTAGGAAGGCTGGGCCACCGGCGGTGAGCCGCCCTGCACGCCCGCTCC
>JASLDD010000087.1 GCA_030151725.1 Solirubrobacteraceae bacterium | reverse complement strand
AAACGAACAAAGGCTACGAAGTCACCGCCAAATCAACCAGTGGTGACACGTTCAAGATCAAAAGGAACGCGGAAGGCGTCGTGGAACGCACGTGCGTCCAGGCGACCGGCAGCAAAGGCTGTGCAACCGGTAGCTGGTAACGGCAATCGGTAACCGACTCCGCGGGAGTGGGGCAGGCGCGAAGCATGCACAAGAGGGGCGGCCTGTGGGCGGCCCCTCTTGTGGTTTGCGTCGTGACATCGACTCCAGGCTCTCTTCTCAGATACTTATCCTGCTGCTCAAGGAGCGCCGGCGGATGCCGATAGGAGTCCTATGGTGCGCAGAGCGAAAGCAAGACTCGCCGATCAAGATGGCTTCACCTTGATCGAGCTTCTTGTGGTGATCTTGATCATCGGCATTCTTGCCGCGATCGCGATCCCGTCGTTCCTCAGCCAGAAGAGCAAGGCCAGCGACGCCTCGGCGAAGGAGCTGGCTCGCACTTCTCAAACGGCTGCCGAGACCTATGCGACTGACCACGAAGGTCTTTACACGAGCATGACCGTTGCGACGCTGCACGAATATGAGCCTGCGATCCAGACGGCCGCCGGGGGCAACAACGCCTACCTCAGTGTCGTGACTCCGATCGAAACCAACAAAGGCTATGAAGTGACCACCACTTCGACCAGCGGCGACACGTTCAAGATCAAGCGCAACGCCGAAGGCGTCGTCGAACGTACCTGTACGCAGGCCACGGGCAGCAAAGGCTGCGCGACCAAAAGCTGGTAATCGCCCCGGCGATCAGGGCTCCACGAGCCCCCGCCGGATCGCATAGCGGGTCAGCTCCACGCGGTTTCGCAGCGAGAGCTTGGCGAGGACGTTCGTGCGATGGCGCTCCACCGTTTTCGGGCTCAGCACGAGCTGCTCGGCGACTTCGGCGCTCGTGAGACCTTCGGCGATCAGCTTCACCACCTCGAGCTCCCTCGGCGTCAGGGGGTCAGCGGGAGGAGCATCGCCCCGCGACAGTCCGTCGAGGTAGTCGCGAACGATCGCCGCCACCGCCGGTGGATACAGGAACGGCTCGCCGCGCATGCTCGCCCTGCAGGCGTCCACGAGATCTCTGTTGGCTTCCGTCTTCAGCACATATCCCGACGCCCCGGCCTTGAGCGCCTCGAAGAAGTACTGCTCGTTCTCGTGCATCGAGAGCATCAACGTGCGTAGCTCGGGGCGGCGCCTGCGCAGCTCGGCCGCCGCCTGCAGCCCCGTCATCCGGGGCATAGACACGTCGAGGATCGCGAGGTCGATATCGCTGTCGAGAGCACGCGTGAGGGCGGTAGCGCCGTCGCCGGCCTCGGCCACCACGTCGATGTCGCTCTCCGCGTCCAGCACCATGCGCAGGCCGCCGCGCACCAGCGCATGGTCATCGGCCAGCAGCACCCTGATTGTGGACGGCGTGCTCATCGCGGGCCGGCCTCCAGCGTCACCGTGAATCCGTTTGCGGGCGACGAGTCGATTTCGAGCTTTGCATCCACGAGCAGCGCTCGCTCGCGCATCCCCGCCAATCCGGCGCCCTCGGCGATCTGCTCCCCATCCATGCCGCATCCGTCGTCGCTGACCGTCAGCTTTACCCCCGTGGGCGTGGACACGAGTGCGACCTTGACCTCCGTCGCATCCGAGTGGCGGACAGCGTTCGTCAGGGCCTCCTGCGCGACTCGGTAGATCACAAGCTCCACCTCCGTCTCCAATTCAGGCAGGCCGCTGCCCAGCTCGCGTGCGACTCGCATGGAGCTCTGCTGCTCCACCCGCAGGCACAGGGCGATTAGCGCGCCCGTGAGCCCGAGGTCGTCCAAGGCCTCGGGGCGCAGTTCGCGCGCGATCCGCCGGATGTCGGCGAGGCTCACATGTGCCACATCCACGATTTCCTCGAGCGCGTGTGAGTTCAGGGTGCGATCTCCAGTCGCCCTTTCAGCGCGGAGCGCAATCGCGGTGAGCGCTTGTCCCACCTCGTCATGGAGATCGCGAGCAACACGCGCTCGCTCGGCCTCCTGCGCCGCTAGTGCTCGCCGGGCGCTTTCGCGACGCTCGCTCTCCAGACGATCGAGCATGTTGTTGAGCGCCCGCGCCAGCGAGGCCGCCTCACTGCTGGCCCACGGCCCGACTTCCGCGCGCTTACCCGGCCGCAGCGGGTCTATGTTCGCCATCAGCCTCGCCAGCTTGCGCACCGGGGAGAGCACGAACGTCAGCAGCGCAAGGTCGAGCATCAGCGTCACCGCTAGCCCCGCGAGCAGGATGTCCAGCTCGGTGGCACGCACGGGATTGTGGACTGTTGCGGGACTGACGATCAGCGTCAACGCGGCTGCGCCGAAGACGACTGCGTTGACCGTGAACACTCGCCACAGGATCGAGACCTGGGGTGTGACGCGCAAGACTCGACGGCCAGAAGTTTTACTGATCCGTGCGTCGGTCACATCGTGTGTCGAGGTGCTCTCGGGCATTGCATCTGAGTATCCCCGACCGTGCAGCTGTCAAGGTCCGATGCGTAGAAACCCCCATATCCGGCCACACATCCCCCGTTATGCTCGATGTACGTGAGGTCTAGCTGGATCGTGGCATCGAGGGAGTCACGGGCAAGAAGGTGCACGCGTTCCTAGGCGCAAGCCACATGGAGCCCGATGTCGCAATCGAGTCGATTGTTTTGGATAGCACGATCGACCGCATAGGCTAGAGTTTGCCCTGCGTTTGGCCTTCAGCTCGGAGGCCAGAGGCCGACAAGGAGGCGGGACCTGTGGCACTGAAAGTGCTGGGGCGGACTGCCACACAGCTCGACCCATGTGTGGAGAGATCTCGATGCCTGATATCAGCTGCCCTCGTTGCGGATTCGCTGCGGGGGCGAGGCCCCGAGAGGCAGGGCATTCATGACGACGTCATCTGAAGCCTTGCCGAGCCGGGTAGACATTCGAGACGTGGTCACCGCGGGACACCATCGCCTGACGGTCGTCGGCGAATTGGACATGGCCTCGGCCGGAGAGCTCGAAGCTGCTGTCGACGGACTGCGCTCTCAGGCCACGACCGCGATAACCCTCGACCTCAGCGAGGTGCTCTTCATCGACTCCACCGGCCTGAGGGCTGTCCTCGCCGGCCACAAGCTGTGCACGCAGGAGGGATACGAGTTCAACCTGATTCCCGGGCCGCCGGCTGTCCAACGCCTATTCGAGCTGACGGGGCTGCTCGACTCGCTGCCGTTCCGCAGCGACGGCGAGTAGCACGGCGTCGTTAGCGACCGCCCTTCAAGGCGCTCCGAGCCGCCCGTCTGATCGAGAGTCCGAGCAGGCCGAGCACCGCCAGTGGCATCACCCACCAGGCCGGGATCGACGACTCCGCGACCAGCGCGGTGAGGAACAGCGCGAGCACCACACCCAAGGCGCTGCGCCAGTCGTCGCCAACCACGAACTCCCACACGCCGCTTAGCGCTCTCATCCTCCTGCGGGAGAGCGCGTCGACGCTTGTACGGCCCTGACCATGGCGATTGCGGCGAGGAGCACCCCCGGCACGATCACCAGCAGCGCCCCGTCGCTGCCCGGCCACGAAGCTCCCGCGCCCTCCGCTCCCCAGAACATTCCAAACGAGCTCAACATCACACCCACGGCGAACTTCATCGTGTTCTCGGGGACCCTCGCCAGCGGGGCCCTCGCTGCAGCTCCTACCCCCACGACCATCACGATCGCGAGCGCCGCAGCCGCTGCAGCCAGCCCGACATGGTGCTGGTTGGCGCCGAACGTGAGCACGATGAACACGACCTCAAGACCCTCGAGCAGGACACCCTTGAAGGACAGCGTAAACGAGTAGCCGTCAAAGCCCGGATGCCTTGCGCCCGCCGCACGCGCTGCCTCGCGCTCCTCCTCAAAGCTCTGCAGCTCATCGTGCTTGGCCGTCAGGCCCGCGGCACGGAGGATCGCCTTGCGCAGCCACTGCAGGCCGAACACCAACAACAGGCCGCCCACTACCACGCGCAGGACATCGATCGGCAGCGCCGTCAACGCCGGGCCGAGCGCAGCCACGAGCGCTGCAAGTGTCACCGTCGCAGCGCCAACGCCGCTCAAAGCCGAAGACCAACTGCGAGTGGTCCCCACAGCCAGCACGATCGTTAGCGCCTCGACCGCCTCCACCGTGCAGGCAAGGAATACCGACAGGGCGAGCCCGATCTCGGTGGCGCTCATGCTCTGTGGGCTGGCTCCGCCAGCGTGTTGCACTCCATCTGTCAGACGGTAGCGACGCCCGCTGGAGCTCGGTGCAGGCTCACCCGGTGGCCGTGCGCCGGCTGCTGCGCGTCAGCTCCTTGACGAGCGCCTCGATCGAGCGCTCGAGCTGCTGGATGCTTGCCTTCTCCACCCGCTCCACGCCCACCGTCCTGTTGATCGCGGCGTTGATCTCACGGTGGCTGCGGCCGTCGCGGCGGTGCAGTTCCGCCACCAGGCGGCTGCGCTCCAGGCGCAGATCCTCGCGCCGCTCGAAAGCTGCCGCCGGGGAAGGAAGAGGTGTTGGGGGTGTTGGCGCACCGACAGGCGACTTGGCCTGTTGAGGGGGCCCGAAGAGCGTCATCTGCGCGGCGAATTCGGCGCTCAGCGGCTCGAACTCCGCGCTCGGGGACGGCTCGCTTGCGCGTCGCTCGGTGGGCTCGTCCCAGCCCTCCTCGAGCTCTTTGACATGGAGCGCGTGGCGCAGCTCTGTTTCCACCTGTGAGGCGTGACCGCGCAGTGCTTGGTCAGCTGGGAGATATACCCAGCTCGGCTCCGGCGCCTTGCCGGGAATAGTGCGCACGAAGCGCCCCACGATCTGGCGGAAGATCAGCGGCGTCTTTGCCGCCGTCGCATACACCCCTACGCGCAGGCGGGGGATGTCCACGCCCTCGGAGACCATGTTCACGGCCACGATCCACGGCTCGCGCGAGCTGCGGAACTGGGCGAGCTTGCGCGCGGCCTGTGTCTCGGTGTGCAACACCACCACCGGCGTGCGGCCCGTCACCTCCGCGAGCAGCTTGGCGATGCGCCGTGCGTGGGTCGCATCGGCGGCGACCGCCAGGCCGCCGGCATCGCTGTGGCCCTCGCTGCGCAAAGCGCGCAGCTTGGCGTCCGCCTCGCGAAGGATCCGCGGCAGGCCATCGGGGAGCTCCGTCGATATCGCCGTTCGATAGCGGCGGCTCGCCTCCCGCGAGCTGAGCACCGTCTCAAACGACGATTCGATCACATCCTCGCCGCTGCGCCACGACAGCGTGCCGTCGAACGTCACGAAGGCGACGGGCCGGCAGATCCCTTCGCTTACGGCTTCTGCGTATGTGTAGGAGACGTCCGGAACGACCACCCCAGAGCTGTCGTAGCGAACGCCCGGTATCGGGGTCGCATCCGAGCGAAACGGCGTCCCTGAGAGCAGCAGCCAGCGTGGCGTTGGGGCGAACGCGCGCTGGAAGCTGGTGCCCCATGCCAGATCCTCGCCCAGGTGGTGCGCCTCATCGACCACCACCAGCGTGTCGGGCGTCACCTTCGCGGCCCATCCGCCTGGATCGCTTGCCACCCGCGCATAGGTCACTGCGACCCCATGGAAGTCGCGCGGAGGGTTGGGACCCTGGGCGTCGGGCTGAAGCTGCACGCCGAGCAACGCCGCCGCAGCGGCCCACTGCCGAGTGAGGGGGGTCGTCGGGCATAGCACGACGACGCGCCGCACCACTCCCCGCGAGAGCCAGTCCCTCGCCAGCTCCAGCGCCGGGCGGGTCTTGCCGGCGCCGGGTGCCGCGGAGATCAGGAACGGGCCCTCCTGCCAGTCGCCGAGGCGCTCCAGCGCGCGGCGCTGCCAGGCGCGCAGAAATGTCTTGGGAGCGGGCGTCAAAGAGTCCGGCATGCTGCGCTACGCGACGGACGGATTCTCCGCAGTACCCGCGAAGGCGCATGGTTGTGCGGAAAGGCCATCTCGGCGCTCCCAGCAGCGGCGGATCGCGCGTGACCGCCCGAGCGCGGACAGCGCGACCCGCCGGTGAGGCGCCGTGCAGCCGCGCTAGCGGCCGTCCCCTGGCCTTGACTGCGGCGACGGTTTGCGCTCGACCGGTACCGGCAGGTCGGCGACGAGGTCATCGACCGTGACGCCGAGGCCATGCGCGAGGATTACGAGCGTCGTCAGTCGTGGCTCGACGTGACCCTGCTCGATTTTGCCGATCTCCGTTCGGTGAAGTTTGGTTGCGCTCGACAGGCGCTCCTGGGAGAAGCCCGGCGCCTTGGCCGCGCGCAGGCGACGGACGTTCGCGGCGAAGCCGTCCAGATAGCGGGCAAGCTCGGCCTTGTAGGCCTCCATAGTGCTCATGGCCACACTTTCTCGACTGCCAGAACAAAAAGCGACCGATGTCCATCTGCCAGCTTTATGACTGGCAGACGTCTATCCGTGTCCAGTGGTGCCCGACTCCTCATACGAACATATGTTCGCATAAAATGCCTCCGTCGTGGGCCGCGATCGAGCAAATATTTTCGTTCGCCTTGACCTCAGGAGGGCCCGCGCGCGAAGATGCGCTGCAGGGGCCCCCGGCATGTCGTGGGCGTTGAATCCGAGAGCTGGGAGAGGCGCTGATGACGACTGTCCGAGAGGCTAGCTTCGAGCTGTTCAGACGGCACGGGATGACCACCATCTTCGGCAACCCCGGCTCGACCGAGCTGGCGATGCTGGGACCGCTGCCCGACGGCTTCCGCTACGTGCTCGGCCTGCAGGAGGCAGTGGCGGTCGGCATGGCAGACGGCTTCGCGCAGGCGAGCGGGACGGTCGCCCACGTCAACCTCCACACGGCGCCCGGGCTCGGCAACGGCGTGGGGGCGATCTTCGGTGCTCGCGCCAACCATGCGCCGCTGCTCGTGACCGCCGGGCAGCAGGCGCGGTCGCTGATCACGATGCAGGCCAACCTCACCAATCGCGATGCCGTCGAGGTGCCCAAGCCGTATGTCAAGTGGAGCCACGAGCCGCCCAGGGCGGCCGACGTACCGCATGCGCTGGCGCAGGCCATCCACCACGCGGCCCTGCCGCCGGCGGGTCCGGCCTTCGTGTCGATCCCGATGGACGACTGGTTGCAGGAGATCGACCCGGTCGACTACTCCACGCAGATCTCGAGGTCGGTGGGCGGCAGGGCGCAGCCTGCGCCCGCAGAGATCGCGGAGCTGGCCGAGCGGCTGCGCGCGGCAACCAAGCCGGCGCTGGTGGCGGGTCCCGACATTGATGCCGCGGGCGGATGGGATGCGGCGATCGAGTTGGCCGAGGGACAGAGGCTGCCCGTGTGGGCATCGCCGCCGACGGGCGGCGGGCGCATCGGCTTCCCCGAGAGCCATCCGGCGTTCCAGGGCGTGCTCCCGCCCGCCGTGGGCCCGCTCGCGCAGACGCTCGAGGGTCATGACCTCGTGCTCGTGGTGGGCTCCTCGATCTTCCCCTACTACCCCAACATCCCCGGTGACTTCCTCGCCGACGGCACGTCGCTGGTGGCGATAACGAGCGACCCCGACGAGGCGGCGCGTGCACCTATGGGCGACGCGATCGTGGCCGACGTGGCCCTCACGTTGCGAGCGCTCGTGGATGAGCTCGGCACCGTTTCCTGCGAGCGCGAGCAGCCGCCTGCCCGCGTCGAGCTCGAGGCGCCTCCCGGTGGCGAGCAGCTCTCGGGTGGCGAGGTGCACTCGGTCCTCGCGGGGCTGTTCCCCGAGGACGGCATCGTGGTGCTCGAGTCCCCTTCGAGCACGGTCGCCCTGCGCAACAACCTGCGGATCTCTCGTCCTGGCTCCTACTACTTCAGCGCCGGCGGCGGACTCGGCTTCGGCCTGTCGGCCTCTCTTGGCGTCCAGCTGGCCCAACCCGATCGTCAGGTCGTGTGCGTGCTCGGAGAGGGATCTGCCCAATACGCCATCACCGGCTTCTGGACGGCGGCGGTTTACGACATCCCCGTCAAGTTCCTGGTCTTGCGCAACCACGAGTACTCGATCCTCAAGTGGTTCGCGACGCTGGAGAGCGTCACGGGCGCGCCCGCGCTCGACCTCCCGGAGCTGGACGTGGCGGCGACGGCGCGCAGCTACAACGTCCCGGCGAGGACCGTCAGCGGGAGCGAGGAGCTGCACGGCGCGCTCGAGCAGGCCCTGGCGGCGGATGGGCCGCAACTGGTTCAGGTCGACGTGGCCCCCGGCATGGCGCTCGCCTGAATGACGCAACTGCTGGCACCGGACACGCGACGCATCGGTCGCCCGCCTGGCCCTCCGGCGAGCGACGGCGCGCCCGACAGCCTCGCCGCAGGCACGCCGCAGCCGCTGCGCGACGATCTCATCGCTTTGCTCGGCAGCGAGCGGGTGCTCGCCCGCGCGATCGACCTGATCGCCTACGCGTCGGACGCCAGCCCCTACCGTCGCCTGCCCGCTGCGGTCGTCATGGCCCACGACGCCGACGACGTCGGCAAGGTGCTCGAGTACGCGCGTCGGACGGGGATCGCGGTCAACTTCCGCGGCGGCGGCACGAGCCTCGGCGGGCAAGCTCAGACCGACGGGATCATGATCGACGTAAGGCGCTGGTTCTCGGGTGTGAAGATCGAAGATCGGGGAGAGCGGGTGCGGCTGAAGCCCGGGACGCTGCTCGGCCTCGCCAACAGGCTGCTCGCGCGCCATGGCTTCAAGCTCGGCCCGGACCCCGCGAGCAAAGACATCGCAACGGTCGGCGGCGTGATCGCCAACAACTCCGGCGGGATGCGCTGTGGCGTGAGCTGGGATCCCTACTCGACGGTCGAGTCGATGACGTTGGTGCTCGCCTCGGGCACCGTGATCGACACAGCCGACGCCGACGCCGAGACGCGCTTCGCGGCCGCCGAGCCCGAGCTCGCGCAGGGGCTGTTGGCGCTGCGCGAGGCTCTGCTAGCCGACGAGCCGCTGGCGGAGCGGGTGCGGCGCAAGTATGAGATCAAGAACGTCACCGGCTACCGGCTGTGCGCGTTCCTCGATGGCGAGACCCCGCTTGAGATCTTCCGCAGGCTGGTGGTGGGATCGGAGGGCACGCTGGCGTTCATCGCCGAAGCCGTCATGCGGACGCGCCCCGAGCCGCCCCACACGACGCTCGCTTGGGTGCACTTCCCCGATATCGACGGCGCCGCAGAGGCGGTGCCGGCGCTCGTGGCGGCTGGAGCGCGGGCGACTGAGCTGATGGTCGCACCGGCGCTGATCGCGGCCGCGTGGAGTCTGCCCGGGCTGCCTGAGCACTGGCGTGAGCTGCCACCGGAGTCGGCCGCGCTGATCGTCGAGTTCGCTGGCGAGG
>JASLDD010000073.1 GCA_030151725.1 Solirubrobacteraceae bacterium | reverse complement strand
CGCAGCCATCAACAAGAAGAACCCCATCACAATCTCATGTTCCTCGAGTTTCGATCCATCGACCTCAGCATGCACAAGCACACTCGTCAAATCATCCGTCGGGTTCTCCAGACGCTCAGCAATCAACTTCCTACACCGCTCAAAGATCTCCGGCAAGTCCTTCTGCAGGACGTCGTCCACGCCACCGGGATTCAGGTCGAGATCGCCGGCGCTCAGTGAGGAGTTCATGAGGCGTGCCCAGATGGCGTCGTCTTGCTCGGGGATGCCCATGAAGCTGCCGATCACGCGAGCCACGACGGGCTGCGCGACATCGCTCACCAGATCGCATTCCTCACGACCCTCCAGACGATCCAACACCTTCACCACGATCGCCCTGATCGCATCCTCATGCGCGGCAATCCGCTTGGGCGTGAAGCCGGCCTGAAAGAGAGCCTTGACGCGGTCGTGCTTGGGAGGGTCCATGCCAATGAACATGGCGCGGGTGAGCTCGAGGGGGAAGACTTCGGAGACGGCGGTGACGCCACCCAGTTCTGAGGAGTAGGTGCGCCAGTCGCGACTTACGGCGTGGACGTCCTCGGCAGTGGTGACCGACCAGTAGCCGGCCTCGTCGGGGTACTCGGTGATCTGGGATGTCCAGTGAACGGGGCACTTGCTGCGCAGCTCGCTGAAGAGCTCGTGCGGTGGACCCTCCTGCCAAAGCTCGCGCTCGCCGACAAGCACGTTCTCGAGATTGCTTTCAACGGCAGCCATGTGGACCTCCGGTGTATCGCTGGACGGACGCCGCGATAATACTGGCTGGCTGGCCAGTCTGGAGGTTCAGGTCCTGCTCTCGATCTCCAGCTCGCCGACGACGAGGCGCCTGACGTTGAGCTCCCCCACTTCAAGCGATCCGATGGCTGCGCGGCGGATGGCAAGGCGCCCGATGGCCATGGCGCCGATGGCGACTGCCCCGCCGGCGAAGGCGCCGATGGCGAGAGCCCCGATGGAGGCCGTGCCGAGCGAGCCGGCGAGGCCGATGCGGACGGGCAGGCGCTTAGCCTGCGCTGGTCGTCCGAGACGGGGCATGGGCTTTGGTGGAGACGGTTTGCGCTGCCGGGGCGGGGTGTTCTCCCTCGCGCAATGACCGTCCGGCGAAGGCGAGCATGCTGCCGAGATGCGCTTGGAGTGTTTCCATTGTGTGCCCGCCGGGATAGATGGCGCTGGTGGCGTGGGCTCCCTCGGAGCGTAGGGCGCGGGCGAAGGCGGGGTCCTCGGAGGGGTCGGCGATGTGATCGGATTCGCCGCCATAGATGAAGGCGTGCAGACCGAGGGTGGAGATGATGGGCTTGTCGTTGTGGAGCTCGCCACCTAGCCCGTTGAAGAAGCCGAGCCAGCTCTCGACGGTGCCGAAGCGGTAGGGGTTGCCGAGGGCGACGTTCATGGCGCCGTAGCCGCCCATGGAATCGCCGGCAATGGCTCGAGCGTCGCGGGTGGCGATTGTGGGGAGCATGCGATCGATCAGTTCCTGCACTTCGAGCACATAGCTCTCGTAGTGCATGCCGTTGAGGTCGCGCCAGTTGTTGGCGCCGGGCCCTCCTTGGATCATGACGGCGATCATGGGCGGGATCACGTGCCGGGCGATCAGCTGGTCGAGTTCTTCCTGGAGACCGATTTCGAGGAAGGCGGTGGCGGGCTGGCTGTTGCCGTGCAGCAGGTACAGCACGGGGTAGCGGCGCGTGGTGGTGGCGTAGCCGGGCGGCAGATAGACGTGGAAGGAGCCCTCTTTGTGCAGCGCCACCGAGAGGTAGGCGGCGGTGTCGATGCTGCTGCCTGCTTCGTCCTGGCTGACGGTTGTGAGGGTGGGCAGAGGCGGAGCCTCGGAGGCGAGGGAGCTCTTCAGCGACAGGGCCTGCTCAGGAGGCGAGGTCTTGGAGATGCCGAGCAGCCGCTCGATGCCCAGCTTGCCCTGCAGGGCAAGCGCTGCGATGACGGCGAGCAGGCCGACGAGCAGAACGGCTATGAGCAAACGTCGAGCGCGCCCACCGGCGGCTGGTGCCAACGGTGAGGCGACGGGCTCGAGCCGGGGCGGGAAGGCCGGCACCCAGGGCGGCGGCAGCGCCTCGGCGACCGCAGCGCCCTGACCGGGCCAGCTCCACTCGCCCAGGCTGTCCAGCCACACTTGGGTGCGTGAGGGCTTTACGGCGACGGACATTCAGGTGATTGAACGGCAGCACCGCGCAGAACCCAACCCCTGCATGAAGGCGCCCAGCAAATGGTCAGCTGGTGCTCCAGACATCACCTGTGTCGCCGAAGCCGAGGGCACGCTTGGTGGCTTCGGTGAGGTCGAATTCGCGTCCGGCCACGTAGGGGCCGCGGTCGACGACGGGCACGCGCACGGAGCGATTGCCGTAGCGGAGCGTGACGAGGGTGCCGCAAGGAAGGGTCTTGTTTGCCACTCCCATGGTGGAGCTGCTCAAGGACCCACCACAGGCCATTCCTCCGCCGCCGCCATACCAGGAGGCTCCGGCCAGGCGATAGACGTTGAGGCGCCCAAGGGGGCGGTGCGCGGGATGCCCGTAGGCGTCGCCGGTGAAGCGCAGTCGCACACGGTCGCTACCGAGGTGGCGAGCGGTGAAGCTCAAGCGGAAGCGGCCGTCGGCGCCGGTGTGGGTACGGGAGAGCGTTTGCCAGTGGTGGCCGCGGAGCTCTTGCAGCGCCACAACGCGGCCGGAGCGTCCCTGGTGGTGGCCTTCTTGGAGGGCACCGGCAACTGTGGCCCTGTGGCCGTCAAGTACGTTGAGTAGAGCCTTGTGCACCGACAGGGTGGTGTGCACGGGCACGGGGACGGCTGCCGGTGCGGCTGAGAAGACTCCGACCGGGGCCAGCGCCTGCGCAGGCTGCGCGGGCGTCACGGGGACGTACATCTTTTGGGTAAACCTCCTTGCGTGTCCGCCTACGGGGTTAGCTGTCGGGCTCACGGCCGGCCCTGCACGCGACTGGACGCGTGTGGGCCGGGCGTTACGGCCGTAACAGCGGCCGATTCGCCCCATCCAGACCGCTGATATGCAATCCGGCAGTGGTTCCCCCGTTCGCTCCCATCCACGGGAACGACTCGGCGAGTCGAACAATCGTTCGTACCTTAACCGGTTACAGATCAGTTGTTGTGTGATCTGGAACACACAAGCGTATGGGTGAAATGGTGAAAACCCCTGGAAATGGCATCAGAATGCGGGTTTCGGTGTCCAGCCCGCCGAGGTGCAATTGGAGGGGGATTGTCTCTGGCGTTGCACTCAGGTTCGAAACCCCACCCCCATGCCATGATGTCTCAAATCCGAAACAGCCCACCAAAGGAGAGGTCAAATGGCAGATGCAGGCAACGATCCAGACGCTGGCGCTCACATTGACCCGAGGGCTGTGCTGATGGAGGAAGTGGCGTCGCAGATGGATGCCATAGAAGCCGACTTCGGCGACAACTACGAGATCGGCGCCATCGTGACGATCGTGGAAGTCAGAAATCCCGAAGGCACGCCCGGGGTTCGCGTTCGCTCAAACGCGCCTCCGTGGGTGGGCATCGGCATGCTGCGGTTCGCGGAGCGGGCTCTGGAAGCCCAGGGGCAGGGTCAGGGCTGAGGCACCTGCTGCCGATGGGATCGGCGTGAGCTCCGAAGAGCTGATCCCGATCCACGTCGGGCCTGTGCCCGACCGGCTGACGATCTGGCCGATGGACGATGGCCGCTACGGCCTCGACGCGACCTTTCAAGGCGCCACGGGCTACAAGCGCGCGCTCGAGCACGAGGA
>JASLDD010000055.1 GCA_030151725.1 Solirubrobacteraceae bacterium | reverse complement strand
TATCTGTTCGAGAACCTGTTCTGGTTCTTCGGGCACCCCGAGGTCTACATCCTCGCGCTGCCCGGCTTCGGGATCGTGCTCGAGCTGATCCCCGTCTTCACGCGCAAGCCTCTGTGGGGCTACCGCCTAGCCGTGTCAGGGATGCTCGGCGTCAGCCTGCTGAGCTTCTTCGTGTGGCAGCACCATCTGTTCGTCAGCGGCATCAACGCCGATTTGCGGCCCTTCTACATGCTCTCCACGGAGATCATCTCGATCCCCACGGGCTTCATCTTCCTGTGCGTCATGGGCACCCTGTGGAAGTCGCGGACGTCCTTCAGCGTGCCAATGCTGTTCTGCCTGGCGTGGACGTTCAACTTCCTGATCGGCGGCCTGTCGGGCGTATTCCTGTCAGACACGCCCAGCGACACCGACACGCACGGCAGCTTCTTCGTGATGGCCCACTTCCACTACACGATCATGGGCGGGCTGATCTTCACGTTCTTTGCCGCCATCTACTACTGGGTGCCCAAGATGACCGGCCTGCGCTTCAACGAGCGCCTCTCCAAGATCCACTTCTGGAGCATGTTCATCGCGTTCAACTCGACGTTCATGCCGCTGTTCGTGCTCGGTATGGAGGGCATGCCCAGGCGCGTGAGCACCTACGCGCCGAACCTGCAGACGCTCAACGTGTGGGTGTCGATCTCGGCGTTCGTGCTGGGGCTCTCGATGCTCGTGTTCCTGGCCAACGCCGTCTACTCGCTGATCTTCGTGCGCGAGCCGGCCGAGTCCAACCCATGGCGCTCCAAGTCGCTCGAGTGGCAGGTGCCGACGCCCGTGCCGGTCAACAACTTCGAGCAGATACCGATCTTCGACTCCGACCCCTACGACTACGGCACACCGCTCGTGGCGGGTGGCCAGCCGGCGACCGCGGGGGCCTGATCGATGTCCTCACCCAGCGAAGAGCTCCCCCTCGGCCTGATGGTCCCGCCGGTCCCGGCCGGCGTGGAGATCCCACCCGAGCCGCCGGATGTCGGTGCACGCGCGCTGTCGGTGGCTGCACGGCTGCTGTGCGGAGCGACCACGTTCTTCTTCCTGGCTTTCCTGTTCGCCTACTTCTACCTGCGCTCGATCAACCAGAACCACATGTGGCGGCCCGCTCACCTCAAACCCGACCAGGGCCTGGGCGCGGCGTTCATCGTGTGCGTCGTGCTGAGCGCAGTGCTGACGATCGTCTCAGGACGCCAGATGAAGGCCCGCTCTCGCAGCTGGGTCGGCCCGGCGGTCGGCGGCGTGCTGCTGGGGTTGGTGGCGGTGGCGCTCCAGTGCGTGGAGTTCACCAGCCAGCACTTCGGCCCCACCGACGGCGCCTTCGCCAGCGTGTTCTGCGCGTGGAGCGGCTTCTACCTGATCGCCGTGCTCGCGACCATGTACTGGCTCGAGACCAACGTCGCGACGGAGATGAGGGCGCGGCGCGAACCGGCCGGCCGCGAGGGCGACATCAAGGATCCCGACCGGCTGATAGCGCCCTCTCTGGACGCGGCCGTCTTCTACTGGGGCTTCTTGGCCGGCATCGGGGTCGTGACGTACGTGACGCTGTACCTCCTATAGTGCTTGCCTCGGCGGTAGCTACGCCGGGCTTGTGGGACTGGTCGTTCAATCCGCCGCTGGTCCTAGTCGTCGATCTCGCCGTCTTCTACTGGCTGGGCAACCGTCGCACGGTGACCCCTGCGCGCAAGCGAAGCTCACAGCGGTGGCGCAGCGCCTGCTTCTACGCCGCGCTCGCGGTCCTGCTGCTCGCGCTGAGCTCGCCGCTCGAGCTGCTGAGCGCGCAGCTCTTCTGGGCGCACATGGTCCAGCACGTGCTGCTGTTGATGGTGGCGGCGCCGCTGCTGGTGCTCTCCCAGCCCTGGATCCGTCTGTGGCGCTGCCTGCCGCTCGATGCCCGACGCTGGCTCGGCCGCGGCCTCAGCCACGGTGAGCGCACAGAGCCGCTGCGCGTCCTCAGTCGAATGCTCGGCAGCCCCGGCCCCAGCTTTGTGTTGTTCTCGGGTGTGCTGCTGGTCTGGCATGTGCCGGCGATGTTCGATGCGACCCTGCGCTCAGGCACGCTGCACGCGCTCGAGCACACGCTGTTCTTCGGGACCGCAGTCCTGTTCTGGAAGCAGGTGATCCCCTCGGCGCCGCTGCACGCGCGGCTGGCGGCTCCCCAGCGCGTGCTCTACCTGGTCGGGGCCATGATCGTCAGCTGGATCCTCGCCGTCGTCCTCGCCCTGGCCCCACACCCGCTGTATGCGGCCTACGCCAATCAGGTCTCGCGACCGGGCGGCATATCGGCGATGGCCGATCAACAACTCGCCGCCGGGATAATGTGGGTCCCGGGGTCGATCTCGTTCTTGATCGTGATCTTTGTCTATGTCAACCGCTGGCTGAAGCCTGCGGAGGCCGGGCAGTCCCGGGCTCCACGACTGGCGAGCGAGCACTAGGAGGAGTTATGCCAGACGTAATCCCCATCGCCTCGGGCTTTCTCACCGGCTCGATCCTGACGCTGGTGCTGCCCCTGGGTGTGCTGATCCTGGTGGCGATCTGGTACGTGATCCTGTGGCGAAACGGCTCAGGCGAACGCTGATCGCCTGAGCCGCCGCCGTCGAGTCAGTCGAGTGCGGGCGAGAGGCGGGGGGCACGCTCGCCACGCGGACGACGCTCGCGATGATTACGTCGCAGGCGCCATGCATTGCCGGTCACGCCCGGTTGGTGAGGTGTCAGTTTCCGGGGGTGAGCCATTGCGAGAGCAAGTCCCGCCAGCAAAGCTACACCGAGCACTACGTTGAGAACAATCATGAGTGTGAGAGTCATGCCTTGCAGTGTGCCCAGCAAACCCGAGGCCAAACGTGCCCTTGCATGAGAGCTCCCTCATGCTCGCCGTATGCGCCCCGCCAACGCCCTTTGCTAGAGCGGCTTAGAGACGTTTCTGAGAATCAACTGAAAGAGGCTGAGAATCCGCTGAAACTGGCATTCGGCTTGCATTCCTGAGAAGTAGCTGGGAGCGCCGGCACCACCTCGGCGCCGATTCGAGCGCGACCCCCGGCCTATGGGCCGAGGGCCACCTCGGTCGATTTAGGAGAGACGGCTGCGGTCATGCGTGCGTGCGCGGCGGAACCGCGCGACACGCCGCCAGCCGGGCCTGTGCGGGCGCAGGTTGTTGGCTCGGGACATCACGTAGGAGAGGCCCGTGAGCAGCGCTACGGCGAGCACCACCAAGACGATGATTGTGAGAGTTAGTGACATATGTCATTGATTCCCCGGGCCCATGATTTGCAAACCCGTGAGAGACGATCGGCCCTCACAGGTGTCTGATCACCGTCGCCGGGACGCCCGCCACGAGCGTCGCCGGTGGAACGTCATGTGTCACGACGGCGCCGGCTGCGACGACGGAGCCAGCTCCGATCCTCACACCTGGCAAGATCGTGGCGGCTGCTCCGATCCATACGTTCGTCTCGATAGCGATCGGCTCGGCGGTGATGTACGCCTTCCGTTTGTCGGGCTCCACGGGATGACCGGCGGTGACCAGGTTGACCTTGTGAGCGATCATGACCTGGTCGCCGAGGTCGATCGCGGCGTGGCCCGTGAACGCGCACTGGGAACCTATGAAAACGGCTCGACCGACGGTGATGTTCAGCCCGTGATCGGTGTAGAAGGGCGGGATGAGCGTGAAGGTGTCGCCAACGGGCTTGCCGATCAGCTCTTCGAAGGCCTTCTGGATCGCCTCCGCTTCGTCCAAGCAGAGCTCGCTGAGCTTGGAGGAGAGGCGGGTGGCCACCTTGACCCGCTCGTAGAGCGCGGCGAACTCCGGCGTCCTGGTTCTGATCGACTGACTGCCGTCCATCCAGCGTCGATCATAGGCTGGCCCGGCGATGCGAAGCCTTCGCCACCATCCAGCTGCTGGCTCTGTCCTGCATATTGCGACCAGCCGGCGGTCAAGCGCTGTCCCACCGCAGCTGACTGCTCGACGCTGTGTGCTTGCGGTCAAACGGAGCCTCCCTATATGACACGAACACCCTCCGCTGTCTCTTATGCGAAGCTTAAGAACACTCGTCAAAGACCCGAAAGGACGCCGCATATGCATCTCAGCCTTGCCCGAACCAAGCCGAGGAGCGTGATCGTCGCACTGACCGCGCTACTCGCTATGACCGTTACAGCTCAAGCCGGGCACGCGGCGACGCTTCCCTCGCTCACCCTGTCGGCATCCTCGTCGGCGATCACGATCACGGGCACTCCGACATCGGGTGCGGTGAACGTGATCGCGACGTCGACTGGAAAACTGAAGGAACCGTCGATCGTCCTCGTGCGGCTGCTGCCGGGCGCCACCGAAGCCGAAGCGATCGCAGCGCTGGAGAACCCGAAGCTCGACCCCAACAGCGTCGGCAAGTTCGGCTCGATCGTCTTCGACGCGGAAGCGACCTCGGGCAAGGGGCAGGAAACGCAGACCGATCTGCAGCCGGGCAGCTACCTGGCTGTGCTGGCGGGTGAAAACGGTCCCACGAAGGTGCACCAGTCGTTCACCGTCGCTGCCTCTCCATCGCCTGCCACGCTTCCTGCTGCGCAGGCTCAGGAGAAGACGATCGACTTCGGCTTCAAGGGTCCCTCGACCCTGAAAGTCGGAGAGCTCGTCGGATGGGAAGACGGCGGATATCTGGTGCACATGAACCTGGCCTTCCCCGTCAAGAACATGGCTGCGGCGAAGAAGGTCATCGCTGGGCTGAAGAGCGGGCATGAAAAGGGGATCGAAAAGCTGGTCGCGGGTCCGCCCGTGAGCTTTCAGGCCCCGGTCTCGCCGGGTGGCTATCAGCAGAGCGTGATCACGGCTCGCCCCGGGATTTACGTGCAGGTCTGCTTCATGAGCACGCAGGACGGCCGTCCGCACACGCGGCTCGGCATGGAGCGCATCATCCGCATCGCCAAGTAGCGAGCAAAGCGGGGGGCTGCCTCTCAGCGGGCGGCCCCCCACGCTTTATGCGAGCGACTAAGAACGCAGGACGCTGCTGATCGACGGGCCTTCGCCGGGCCCACCCGTCACGACCGCCCTCACCTCGCGGTGCACCTGGGAGCGCAGCTCGAAGGTCGCGCCCCCTTCGGCGTCGAGTGTCGCGTGTGCGACCTGTATCCACGCGAAGTGCTCACGCGAATAGAGCTGCAGGGTCACCTGTCCGCGGGGTCGACTTGTGGTGACCGCGATGCGTGTCAGGCGCCGACTCCCCTTCCCTGCCTTGATGAGCTTCAAAGACACGTGCGCTGTGCCCGTCGGCGCGGATGCCTTCGAGGTCGGGGACGAGGGCGATGGTTCGCCTCGACCAGAGGACTGCCCTACGATCACCTCCCCTTTCATCCCAGGATGGATGGTGCAGACATATTTGAAGGTCCCCGGTTTGGTGAACTTGACGGAGAACCGCTGCCCGCCACTCAGTCTGCCCGAGGAGAATTCACCGTTTTCGGCGGTGACGGTGTGCTGGAGGAAGCCTTCGTTGACCCACGTGACCGTGTCTCCGAGCGACACCGTGATGGGGGTCGGTTTGTAATGGGAGTTGACGATCGCGACCGTCTCTTCCGCTGCACCGGATCGCGCGGGTGTGCACAGGGTCGCCGTGAGGGCCACCAGGACTGCGAGGCCGGAGACGGCGGATCGAACCACCACACGGCGCCCGATCGCCGGTTGAGCGTCTCCCGGGCCTCTCATCGCGAGACCCTGTAGAGACCGATCATGCCGTCCATCATGTGGCTCTCCACGTGGCAGTGGTAGAGCCAGGTCCCCGGCGATTCCTCTCGCCAGCGGATGCGAAAGCTCTCAGCGGGCCCCACGGTCTTCGTGTCTCGAGGCACGCCGTCTTCCAGCCAGCGGTGTCCGTGCACGTGGAAGGTGTGGAATTCATCGCCGAGGGCGAGCACGTCCCACTGCACCAGGTCCCCCACCCGAGCGTGAAAGATTGGCGTGCTGCCCAAGAAGGAGCGGCCGTCGATCGACATGAACGAGAGCATTGGTGTCAGGAAGACGACGAACTCGCGATCGGGGGCCTGTTCGTGGGGGCGCAGGATCGACAGGGCGCCGTAGAGGCCGCCTGCAATCGACTGTTCCATCGACGGCGAATGGTCGTGGTAGGGCCAGACGCCCCATGAGTCCGGACCGGCGAAAAGTCGGTATGTGTATGAGCCCCCGGGTGGCACGTCCGCACCGGGACCCGAGAAGCCGGGTACGTAGGAGCCGTCAGAGGACGGGCTGTAGACGACTCCATGGAAGTGCATCGAGTGCGGGTTGTGGAAGGCCGTGTCCATGTTCTTGAAATGAACGACGATGTGATCGCCCACGCGCGCTTGCAGGAGGGGGCCCTGGATGCCCTGTTCGTCCCCCGGACGTTCGGCGACGCCCGGGTGGGGCCGCTTCCAGTCAGCCGTGTATCGGCGGTAGAGGACTGTCTGGAACATCGTTTCGGCGGCAGTGAAGCTCTGAGGCATCATTGGGTCTTTCTCGAACGGCACGACATTCCACATCACCGGCACCGCCGCCACCCAGTAGACATCGGTCCTCGCTTCTGCGCGTGCCGCCAACGTCGTTGCGGCGAGCAGCCCAAACGCGCAAGCGACGACGGCGCAGAGGCAGTTCCACCTCACTCGTGCTCCGGCAGCCGGCTTGACGGTTGATCCTGTGGCGTTCATTTGCTCGCCTAAAATTACCTGGCCGCTAGCTTCGGTACGTCGTGGGCGATCTCGCTCGGTTCGAACGTCGGCGGATATACGGTCGTCAGCTTGCCGCTGGCGCTGACGCCGTAGACGAGCGCCGAGTGCGCCACGAGGTCGGGCTGGCCGACTTCGCGTTTGGAGCCCACGCTCCACGCCGACCACGTTCGCGCCAGTTCGCTCCCGGAACCAATCAGATACTGCATCCGACCGCTCATCTCATGGGCATGCAGGAAGTGCGCCACAGCCGCCGGCGTGTCCCCGTGCGGATCCACCGACACGGCGATCACCTGAACGTCGGCGGCACGCGGGCCGAGCAGGTTGAGTGCCACGCGTAGGTTGGAGGCGATCAGCGGGCACACATCCGGGCAGTTGGCATACAGAAACGTCACCAGAACCGCCTTGCCGCGGTATTGCGAGAGCGTCACCTGCTTGCCCTGGTAGTTGCGAAGGTCGATCGCGGGCGCTTGACGCGCTGGAAGCGTGAGCGTGCCCAGGAACCCGCTGCCGGCCGCCTGCTGCTCCACACCTCCCGGTAGCGCGGGCTTGCTCGAGCCTTTGGACAGCAGAAACGACAGGCCTGCCACGACCACAAGCAGGAGGATCATCGGCGCCACCAACTTCGGCCACAGTCGCGGAGCAGTGGTGGTGGGCTCGCTCATCACACTTCCCTCCGGCGTGAGTCTACGTCAGCCGGAGGCTCAGCTCATGCTCACGTAGCCGGTCGCTTCGCTCGCACTGCGCACGTTGGCGGAAACCTTGTTTTCGTAGTTGCCCTCGATTGTCGCGATCTGTCCGTTGGGGAGCACGCCGCGCACGATCCCCACGTGCTCGCCGCCGAAGACGATCAGATCGCCCGGCTTGGGGACCACGCCAGGGCCGTTGACCACAGCGCGGCCGCTGCTCTGGGCCCACGACCAGATCTCCGACACCGACCCCAGGCCCTGCCCCTGCGGGCCGAGCGGCTCACCGGCCTGGTTGGCGGCCCAGGACGCGAAGTAGGCACACCATGGCGCCCCGGGCTCTGCGCCGGCAGTCGCCGTCCGGTACTGCGCGATGGCCGGCGATTCGTTGGAGCCGGACGGCTGCTCACTTTGACCCAGCTGGCTTTCGGCGATCGCCACTATCCGACTGCCAAGTCCTCCGCTCTGCGTGGCTGTGGGCGCGACGCCCGTCAGGCCTTCGATGCCCTGCAGAGGGCTTGTCGCATAGCCGACTGAACTGCTCAGCGGGGCATATGCGCTGCTGCCCGCTGCGCCGCTCGTCATCATCCCCGCGGACGACGCGGACGCCGTGGTGGTTGCCGGGGTGCTCGTGGCCTGGTCGAGAGCCGCGGCAAACGAGGATTCCGTGCCGGTACCGGTCGCGCTCGCCGCGGGTGCCTCCACGCCGCCTGTGAGCGCTCCGCGCGAGGAGACCAGCATCGAGGGATCGCTCACCGCCTGCCTGATCGCGCCGATGCGCGCCAGCGTGGTTTCGATGGACATCGCCCCAGGTAATCGGCAGCAGCGGGCTTGCTTTGAGGTGCCTACCGAGGGCGACATGACGATCGTCCGCGGCGCGAGGGCCTCCGCAGTGCCAAACGCTTAAAGAGAGACGGGCGACCGTCGTCGCCCGTCTCACCACCGTTCCCTCGATGAAGCGGCGGTATATGGCTTCTGAGCGACCATTTGCATGGCCGCCGAAGCGTTATGACCCCCTGGCAACCGACCGATCGAAAGACCGGCCGGCGATCAGATGGGCTTCGCTGCAGCGGTGGCGTCCTCTAAACGCCACCGCTGAGGAAGATCAGGGACTACTGGAGAAGCTTCAGGACAGCTTCCGGCAGGTGGTTGGCCTGCGCGAGAATCGCCACACCGGCCTGCTGAAGGACTTGCTCCTTGGTGAAGTTCGTCATTTCTGCAGCCATGTTGACGTCGACGATGCCACTGACAGCTGACGCGAGGTTCTGGCTGTAGACTTCCAGGTTGGCCTCTGTGTACTGAATGCGGTTCTGGACCGAACCGTATTCACCGGCTGCTTTCGTGACTTCGTTGAGCGCTTCGTCGATCGTCTTGATTTCGGTGACCGAAGCGTTTTCGGTCGCTTTTGCGAGTTCGACCGTTTTGACGGCGATCGATTCTTCTTCGTTGGCGCCCACCTGGAAGGTGATGGTGGCCCCACCTTCGAGCAGTTTCACGCCGTTGAAGGTCGTGGTTTCACCAACGCGTGTGATCTCTTCTTTGAGCTGTTCGGCCTCAGATTCGATCGCTTCCTGGTCTTCTTCGGAGGTCGTGCCGTTGGCGTACTGCACCGCGAGCTCGCGAATCCGCTGGAGCATCTGCACAACGTCGTTGAGCGAGCCCTGGCCCGTCTGCGCGAGCGAGACGGCGTCCTGGATGTTCTGCGTCGCCTGGTTGAGGCCGTTGACCTGGCCCTGCAGACGCGTGCTGATGGCGTAGCCGGCGACGTCGTCGGCGGCCGAGTTGATGCGCAGACCCGAGGAGAGCCTCTGCATCGACGTAGCGAGCATGTTCTCGGTGCTGTTCAGGTTCCTGCCGGCGTCCATCGCCTCCAGGTTGGTGTTCACTGTTAGGGACATGCGTTCATCTCCTTGATGACGGTGTTGTGTTGGGTCCCGAGCCGACTCCGTGTCAACTCACGCCGTTTATCGTCAGCGCACCGGGAAACTTGAGGAGGCCTTCCTCTCCTGGACGGTATTCCCGCCCCGTTTGCGATCTCCTTCAACCGCGCGCAGAGCTGCCTGCGGGGGCCGCTAGGCGCGCACGTCGATGCGCCGCCGGTCCTCGTCCTCGTCGTCAAACGGCTGCTCGGCGGAAGCCTGCTCGCGCCGCCTGCGCTCCT
Organism: Solirubrobacteraceae bacterium; assembly: GCA_030151725.1. Lineage (GTDB taxonomy): Bacteria > Actinomycetota > Thermoleophilia > Solirubrobacterales > Solirubrobacteraceae > Palsa-744. The sequence goes on along the minus strand of JASLDD010000055.1, from coordinate 6,810 downwards.
CGCGATCGCGGGCCGGGCGATCGCGCTCGCGGGCGATCCGCTGCAATCGATCGACGGGCGGCACGGCCGCCCGTGGGATCGCGGGAGGACCAGGTGCAATCGGGTGGATCGGGTCCATCGCCTACCGCCCCTGTGGACGCTCGGAGCCCGCCGAAGCGCCCGCCTCGAGCTCCACGCGTGTGCTGTGAAGCTGCTGCTCGCGCGCCTTGATCTCGATCGCCACGATTCGCCGCCAGGCAAACACGGCGCCCGCCCACGCGACCACGTAGCAGACGATGCCCGCCAGCAGCGCGCGCAGGCCGGCATCGGCGGGCGTGGCGGTGGGCAGGGACAGGTAGCCGCCGAGCAGGAAGCCGAACAGGCCGCCCCAGCCCTTTGCGCGCCCCACCGCGCGGGCCGCCCGCGGGTGCCCGACGATGCTGGGGGTGTCCTCGCTCGCCCCCTCGACGTCCGCCTTGCCCTTCTTGCCCTTGCCCTTCTCCTCCTTGCCCTTCTCCTCCTTGCCCTTCTTGCCCTTCGCGGCCTTCCCACCGCTCGCGGCGCTCTCGGCCGCCGCCTTGACCTCGGGGGCTTTCACGGGCGCGGCCGTCGAGAGCTCCTCGGCGAGCGTGGGCGCATCGGCTATGGCTTCAGTTGCCATTGCGCTCCTCGGTCTGCAGGCCGCGGCGGCGTTCGCTTCGCTGACACTCGAAGATGAAGCGCACCAGGCGCCTGCGGTCGAGGTCGCTGATGTCCTGGAAGGAGACCGCCAAGCGGCCCCGGGAGTCGATGCGGACGACCTTGCCCTTGCCCGTGATGGGCAGCACGCCCTGGGCGATCGTCAGCTGGAACTTGACCTCCTCGCCGACCTTTAGCGTGTCGGGGCCGGCCAGCAGGAAGCCGCCGCCGCTGAGATCGACGGTGTAGCTCTGGACCTGCTGGCGATCCCCACCCGCGTAGACGACGACAGGACGGGCGGACTGGATGCGCACGTACTCCCGTTCCTGCAGCACCTCGATCGAACGAGGCGATTCGATGCGCAGCAGATCGGGCTCTCTGGGGTCCTCCATCCGAGCCGCGCCACGCAGCCGCACACGACCGCGGGGGCCCGGATATTCGAGCACCAGCCCGTCGAGGTCGCTCGCGCTGAAGGGCTTGGTGGGGACGAGGATTGCGAGCAGCAGCGTGTTGGGTCCGCGCTCGATCACGCGCGCGGGGATGCGCCCGCCGGCGGCCGTGCTGACGGTCACCGTCTCGGCGCGTCCCGGGAGCTCCACCGGCTTGGACGCCTCGCTCTTTGCGCGCCTGAGCCTCATGGCAATAGCTTCGCCGCCAGGCCTGTCGGATCGATCCGGCTGAGCCGCCAGCCGGAGCGCGAGCGGTCGAGCAGGTACTCGGGCGCGAGCCCGAAGCGGCACGCGACCTCGACCGCCACGCCGATCTGGTCGGTCTCATCCGCGTGGGTGACCGCCAGCGCGTTTGCGCCGAGCGGCTTCAATGCCTCGAGCAATTGGGAGGCGGCGGCCGCGCCGAGCGTGGCGGGCAACGCCACGACCACACGCTCGGGCTCGAGCGCTCCGAGCAGGCGACTCAGCTCGCGGATCCCCGCGCGGTCGCCGGGCGAGAGACGCGGCGTATCGATCACCGCCAGTCCGTCCTTGCGGACTGCGCCCAATGCTCGAACCGCTCGGGGGGCGCTCGCGGGGGTGGGCTTCATGATCTGCGGGCTCAGCAGCAGCTCGAGCTCGCCCCGCTCAGATGGGCGGGTGAGCGTGGCAAAGCTCGCGGGCAAGGTGGATCCGGCGCGGTAGGCGCCGAGCAGCGCCGCGCAGACTGTGGTCTTGCCGGCGCCGCCGGCCCCCACAACCACGATCGCCGCCCCCTTTGTGGGCAGCGACGGCGCCACCGGTATGCGCTGAGCCAACGTGGCGCGCACGGCCTGGGCCAGTCCCTGCCGCGGTGCCAACGCCAGCGTGTGCGCGGTCGCCCCGTCGATCAGCTCGCACGCCAGCTCCTCGCTTATCCCAAGCCGCCGCAGACCCCGCTCCACGCCCGCACGAGCGCGCGCGTGAGAGCCGCTCGGCACAGTGCGCCGCTCGGGCGGCGGGGTGGGGACGTATTCGGGCGCGGGACTCACGCGCCGCCGCGGGATCAGCTCCTGGAAGTCGACGCCCGCGCTCTGCGGCCGCGGCTGGCGCGCCACGGGTGGACGCTGGGAGCGCTCGGCGCGCGCCAGGGCGGCAAGATGGGCGGTCACATAGGCGCCGCCCGGCGCGGCGGCAGGCTCGCGCACGAAGAACGGAGGCGGCGTGGCGGCCGGCGGAGGAGCCTGCTGCTGCGGGGGACTCTCGAACGTGGGGGGCGGGGGCGGACTCGGGGCTGGCACCATCGGCGGGGCGAGCGCGGGCGGGACGACGCTGTCGGCTTCGTCGTAGATGTCGATCCGTGCCGTGCCGGGCATCGCCTCGAGCTCCACGAACGGGTGCTGGAAGAAGCCGAGGATGCCGCCCGTGAGACCCTCACGACGACGCACGATGATCGCCTCGGAGCCGAGCTCCTGCTGGATGCGCGGGATCAGCTCATCGACGGCCCTCCCTCGATATGTGCGCGTGGGGGTGCTCATGCGTGGATCACGCCGATTGTTTCGACGTTGATGCCGGGGGAGATCTCGTTGTAAGAGCAGACCGCGAGATGGGGCTGGGCCTGTGCGATCAGGCGCCGTAGGTGCCTGCGTATGCGCGCCGAGCAGAGCAATACCGGCCTCGCGCCCAATCCTGTGGCGTGCTCGACCTGGGTGCGAAGCGCGGTCACGATCGCCTGGGCGCGCGGCGGATCCAGGGCCAGATACTCACCATCGGTGGTCTGGGTGATCGACGTGGAGACCTCCTGCTCGATTGCGGGGTCAAGTGTGATGGCTTGCAGGCGCAACTGCTCGTCCAGGTGTGGAGCCGTGATCGCCCGGCCCAATGCCTGGCGAGCGTACTCGGATAGGAGACTTGTGTCACGTGTTGTTCGCGCCTTGTCGCCGATTGCCTCCACGATCGTGCCCAGATCGCGGATCGGCACACCCTCGCCGAGCAGCGACTGCAGCACCCTCTGGATCTCTCCAAGCGAGAGCGCGTCGGGGACGATCTCCTCGACGACGGCGGCGTTGGTCTCCTTGAGCCGGTCCAGCAGCGCCCGCACGTCCTGGCGTGTGAGCAGCTCGGCGGCGTGCGAGCGGATGGTCTCTGTAAGGTGGGTGACGATCACCGACTCGGGGTCAACGACCGTGTAGCCGAGCGACTCGGCCTCGGCGCGCCCGGACTCGTGCACCCACATCGCCTCCAGGCCAAAGGCGGGCTCGCGCGTGGGTATGCCCTGCAGGGTGCCGCTGGCATCGCCCGGGTCCATGGCCAGCAGGTGGCCGGGCATGATGCGTCCGCGCGTGACCTCCGAGCCGCGCACCTTCAAGACGTACTCGTGGGACTCCATCCCGAGTTCGTCGTGGATGCGCACCGGCGGGATGACCAACCCGAGCTCACCTGCGATCTGGCGGCGGATCATGCTCACACGGCGCAGCAGCGAGCTGCCGGAGCCGGTCGGTCCCCCTTCGACGAGCGGCACCAGCCCGAAGCCGATCGCCAGCTCGAGCGCATCGACTCCCATCTCCCCCAGCGGCTGCTCGGCGGGGCCGGGCAGCGCCGCCTTGGCGGCTGCGGCATCTTGGGCCTTCTTGGCCTTGACTCCGGGGAGCCCGTCGCGCACGACCCATCCGACGGCGGCGAAGATGCCGGCGATGAACAGGAAGGGCAGCTTGGGCAGCCCGGGGATAAGCGCGAAGCCGCCGATCGCGCCGGCCGCCACGAGCGGCGCCTTGCGCTGGTTGAGGACCTGCTTGGCGATGTCGCTTCCGAGATCGCGGTCGGAGGCGGCGCGGGTGACGATGATCCCGGCGGCGACGGAGATCAGGAGCGCGGGGATCTGGGCGGCGAGGCCGTCTCCGACGGTCAGCAGCGAGTACTGGTGGGTGGCTTCGCTGAAGCCGAGGTGGCGCTGGAGCATCCCGACGATGATCCCGCCGACGAGGTTGATCGCGGTGATGATCAGCGCGGCCATGGCGTCGCCTTTGACGAACTTGGAGGCGCCGTCCATGGCTCCGTAGAAGTCGGCCTCCTGGGCGATCTCCTTGCGCCGCCCGCGCGCCTGCTCGTCGGTGATCAGCCCGGCGTTGAGGTCGGCGTCGATCGCCATCTGCTTGCCGGGCATCGCGTCGAGGGTGAAGCGCGCCCCGACCTCGGCGACGCGCCCGGCGCCGTTGGTGACGACCACGAACTGGATGACCACGAGAATCAGGAAGATCACGAGGCCGACGACCACGTTGCCGCCGACGACGAATTCTCCGAAGGCCTTCACCACGTTCCCGGCGTCGCCCGTAGTGAGGATCAGACGGGTGACCGACACGTTGATGGCGAGGCGGAACATCGTTGTCAGCAGCAGAAGGCTGGGGAACGACGCGAAGTCGAGCGCCTTGCCGAGGTACATGGTCGCCGCAACCACAGTGAGCGCGACCGCGATGTTGAGCGTGATCAAGAGGTCGAGCAGAGCCGCGGGCAGCGGCACGACGAGCATCGTGACCACGAGCACCACGGCGACCGCCGCGAGCATGTCTGCGCGCGGCATCAGCCGGCGCATGGCTGCGCTGTTCACGACGCGAGCCTCCTGCGCCCGGCGAGGCGGTAGACGAAGGCGAGCACGCGGGCGACCGCGGCGTAGAGCTCCTCGGGGATCACCTGTCCGATCTCGACCGACTGGTGCAGGGCGCGCGCCAGCGGCGGGTCGGCGACGATCGGAACGTCGTGCTCTTCGGCCACGCGCCTGATCTGCGCGGCGATCAGGTCCTGCCCCTTGGCGACGAGCTCGGGGGCGGTGCGCGTGCCGTCGTAGCGCAGCGCGACGGCGAAGTGGGTGGGGTTGGTCACGACGACGTCGGCGCCGGGCACGGCGGCCATCATGCGTGCGCGTGCAGCCTGCATCTGGCGGCGGCGCAGAGCCATCTTGACCTCGGCCGAGACCCCGTACTGGCGTGTCTCGTCGCGGACCTGCTGCTTGGTCATCTTCAGCTGTTTCTCGTGGCGAAAGCGCTTCCAGCCGTAGTCGAGCAGGCCGATGGCCAGATAGGCGAAGGCCGCGCGCTGGGCGATGCCCATGGCGCGCCGGCCGAACATCACGCCGAGGGCGGCCGGCTGGATGCCGACGATCGACGCGAGCGTCGTGAGGCCGGGCAGCAGCGCCAGTGCGGCGACAGCTCCCACGACGGCGACCTTGGCGGTCGCCTTGAGCACCTCCACGGGCAGGTTCGGCCCGAGTAGGTGGCGCAGGCCGGATGCGGGGTTGATGCGGCGGAAGTCGGGTTTCAGCGGGTGGGTGCTCGGCGCGAAGCCGACCTGTCCGACGCCGGCCACGAGGCCCGCCACCATGCACGCGCCGGCGATCGGCGCCACGGTCAGCGCGATCGTGGAGAGCGTCGAGTGCATCAGGCCGTTGAGCCCGGCTGCGGTGGTTGCGCGTCCGGGGTGTGCGATGTCGCCGAGGATCTCGCGGAAGCTGGCAGCCCCTGCGTTGACGATCCTGGGGCCCATGACGCTGATCGCGAGCAGGCCGGCGATCAGGACGACCGAGCCTCCGAGGTCGCTGCTGCGCGCAACCTGCCCCTTCTCGCGCGCACGTTTGCGGTGCTTGGGTGTTGCCTTCTCTGTGCGTTCCTCGTTGGCCATGGTCTAGGCCACGTGCAGCGCGCCGAGGGCCGCGCCCACGCTCACCGACAGCTGTTCGGAGATCCAGTTGGCGAAGAACGGCAGCGAGGCGCCGACGACGAGCAGGGTGACGGCGACCTTGGTCGGGAACCCGACCGCGAACACGTTCAGCTGCGGCACGACGCGCGAGACGACACCGAACGCGACGTCGGTGATGAGCAGCGCGACGAGCACCGGCGCGGCGATCTCGAGGGCGGCAGTGAAGACGGTGCTGAAGACCTGCTCGGCACCACCGATCATCGAGCCGATTCGCGGTCCACGCGTGAGAGGCACGAGTTCGAAGGTGCGATCGAGCCCCTTCAGCGTCCAGGCGTCGCCGCCGATCACGAGGAAGATCAGCGTCCCCACGAGCGAGTAGAAGCGGGAGATGACAGCGCCGTTCTCGCCGTTCATGGGGTTGATCAGACTCCCATAGGAGAAGCCGGAGATCACGTCGATCAGCGACCCCGCGGCTTCGACGGCGGCGAGCAGCACGGCGAGCGTGAAGGCGAAGCCGAGCCCCACGAGCAGTCCCTCGATGACCAGCTCGGCGAGCGTGATCCCATCTCCCGGGATGTGCTGGCCGTGCATCGCGATCGGCGTCAGACCAATCGAGATTCCAACGGCGATGATTCCGCGTACGCGTGGCGGAATCAAAGCTGATGAGAACAACGGAGCGACCAGGAAAAGAGGCGTGACGCGGGCGAGCACGAGGATGAACCCGGCGAGCTCGTTGCCCTCGAGCTTGCTCAGCAGCGCGCTCACGAGCCGACCATCGTCGGGATCGACGTGTAGAGGGCGGTGGTGTAGGAGACGAGCTGCCCGAGCATCCACGGGCCGAGCAGGACGATCACCACGGCTACGCCGACGATCTTGGGGATCAGCGTGAGGCTCTGCTCCTGGATCTGGGTGACGGCCTGGAAGATGCTGATGACGAGCCCCACGACGAGCCCCACGAGCAGCAGCGGGCCCGCGACCTTGAGCGCGAGGCTCATGGCCTGTGAGGCGAGGTTGACGACGGTGTCCTGGTTCATGGGTGGAGGACCCGACGGGGGGT
>JASLDD010000040.1 GCA_030151725.1 Solirubrobacteraceae bacterium | reverse complement strand
GTCGTGCTGCGCGGCGCTCTACGTGCCGCGATGCGGGCGGGCGTCGTGCGCCCCCTCCCCCTCAAGACGCTCGCGCTAATGCTCACGGGCGCGATCATCGAAGGCTGCCTGGTGATCGCCGAGGCGGAGGATCCTGTTCAGACTCGAGAGGAGGTGGCCGGCGTGCTCACCAGCCTGCTTGAAGGGTTGCGGCCGGCGGCCCAGGCTTAGCGGCCCTTGCAGACCACCAATGGCTGGCAGCTTGAGCGCCCCTATATCTGCGACGCGCTGGCATCGGCACGACCCATATTAGGCCGTTGGAGGTCGGGCCAACCCGCCTCGCCCACGAGCGTCGTGTTTCCGGCTACAGCCCAAAGCTCCTCGGAGATGTAAGGGGTGAGCGGAGCCAAGAGCCTCACCAGCAGCAACAACGCAAAAACTATCGCGTCGCGGTCGCGTGCATTGATCTCGCCACGAGCCGACACTATGGACTCGAAATCTTGGATGCGTGTCAACAGGCGCATCGCGTTGTGCGCAGCCCGTTGCAACTCGAGATCCCTGAGATTCAATGTGACCCGTTCGCAGGCCACTGCGGACCAATGCGCCAAACGCCTACGTGTCTTGTCTGAGGGATCAATACTCTCGCTGCCGGCGACCCGATTAGCTAGTTGCGCCCAAGCCCGAAGTCGCGGCTCCGCGTAGTCGTAGAGCCTATGCAGGAAGCGATGGCTGTAACGCAAAGGCTGTTGACCCCAGGTGAACCTGCATCTGGGCGAAGCGGCATAGAACATCGCCAGACGCACCGAGTCACTGCCAACGCAATCGATCAGCTGCTCAAGTGCGATCTCCCGCTCCATGCCTTCCTCAATCGTGGCCTCTTTCGCTCCGACGCCCTCGTGCATGAACGCTTTGGAAAATAGCTCGCGATCTGGCAGGGCGACGCCGACGTCACGCAAAGCCTCGGCGAACAAGCGCCGCTCGAACATTCGGCTCGCCATGTCCGCCCGGGTCACAACCTGCTCGACCGGCAGCCAACGTGCATATTCGGAATCGCTCATCATCGCGCTCGCGCGATTCTCCAGAGGTACGCACATCGCCATCCACATCCACATCTTGTCCAACCGGTTATCGACGCTCCCGGTCTCACGCACCGCAGGGTTATCGCACCGAGGACATATGCACTCCTCGCATTCGCTGTTTGAAGTGGCATCCTCGCCTTCACGCCCAGCCACCTTGCAAGCCAAGCGCACCGGAAGTTCCTTTAGTGTCACGGGTACGACACCACAGACGTCGCAGTTGATGAGAGGGAGAGGTGTTCCCCATCGGCGTGTCTGCGAGACTGGAAAGTCTCGCATCCGATAGCGCACCGCAGGCTGCGGCCTTACATCTGAGCTCGCCATCTTCCACCCCGTGCCCGCAGGCGGCGGCAAATGCTCAGCAATCCTTCGATCAGTAGCGTCGCTCTCGGGAATCCCAAGTATTGCGGTGGGCCCGAAGCGCGCATCAACAAGGGGTGAAACCACTACCGGCAGCAACCCAGGGACGCCGGGAACCACTGCCAGCGCATCCGTGATCACCATTGGCACATCCTCGGCGGCACCATCGCCAAAGTCAGTCTCAACCTCACGCATCGCGACAACTTGCTCTACGACTCCGGGGTCAGTTGTCCATTGGGCGATACGCGCATCAGCCGGCGAAATCGCGACAAATGTGGCCTTCGCAATGGCATCCGGGTAGGGCGTGAACACGACCAGCTCGCCGCCACCGACAACGCTCGCGTGCAGCTCTGCGCCGCGAACGCACCCCATCGCCGCGCGCTGCAGCGCCATCGCTGCGTCATCCCAGCCCGCTAGAGTCACGGACTCCTCAACTCGGTGGATATAGCGATCCATTCTCAACAGCCACCGACCACCTTGCTGGTAGATCAAGTCGCGCTCGAGCAGCTTGAGAAAGAGCCACTGAGTCCAGCGATAGTACTCAGGCTCCGAGGAAGTAAAGCTCCGCTCCCAGTCGCACGAACAGCCGAGATCCTCTAGCTGACTCTGCATTCGTAGGTACCAACGTTGGGCGAACTCGGGAAGCGCGGGATTCTCTTGCTCCGTGTCGGACCCCGAAAACGCTCCGAAGGTATCGAAGCCGAGCGAAAACAGCACCGAACGGTCGGTCGCGCGCAGAAACCGTGCGCATGCGTCCGCAATCAGGGCAGTGCGAATGGTGTCAAGACGCGTCTCGCCCAACACACCCGGGCACTCTGCAAACACGTAAGCGGGTGTACGTTTGTCCTGCGGGCCGGACACGGAAAACTCTCCCTTACTCCGCCAGACGTCCCGCCAACGCGCCTCCACTGAGTCCGGTGAATACGCTGATATCGCGCCAGACTCGCCCTCATATATGAGACCAATGTCGGACCCCATGCGCAGAAAGGTTACACGGCGGCGCCGAATGCCGGGCGAAGCAATCCGACGCGCGACGCTAGACGGCTTGGGCCGACTCTGCGGATGTCTCCCACTCTGAAGGCTCCTCAGGATGTTTCTAGCTGTTGGACTTTCGGCTATCTCGCCGCTAGGCTCATCGCCTCTTGGCTTTTCAGGTTACCTTTGCGCTAGCACAGGAGCTCGTCGACATGTACCAACCGAGAATCACATGAGCAGTCGGGCAGAGAATGCGTGGGAGCTGGGCGCCCTAGACCTCGCCGGGCCCGAGGTTGGCACCGTGTGGGATCTCTGCCTCTCCGCGGAATACGACCACACCCAACTTCTACGTGGCATTGCCCAGTGGCTCGGCCCTCCTGACGCACTACGCGTACTCGATTGTGCCTGTGGTAGTGGCTTCCCCGCTCTGGACCTGCATCGCCTTGGGTACAAAGTGAGCTGCACCGACGGAAGCGCATTTATGCTCGAACGATTCCGCCGCAATGCACTTCTGGCAGGCGTACCGCTCGAGCCCCGGCAAGCACGCTGGGAGGAGCTCCACGAGTTTTATCAAGAGACGTTTGACGTAGTGCTTTGCCGAGGCTGCTCGCTGATCTACGCCGGCACGTTCGAGTCTGACCAAGATCCCGACTGGTCCGCCCTCGTAAACTCCGTTAACAGTTTTGCGCGCTGCCTTCGCCCCGGTGGTCGCCTGTATGTAGACACCACCCCCGAGGGCGAGCTGTGCGGGAAGTATCCGCAAGTCGCAGAATATCCTCCCCGCACAATTGATGGTCATCGTGTTGAGTGGCGCGAGCACCTGACGGCCGATCCATCAGCCGGAATCCGGCGTTGGCAGGTTTCACTTCAGATAGACGATCGGTGCGTTGACTTCGAACGCAGATCGCACTACGTCCCACACGCGAAGTTCGCGACTCTGCTTGAAGACGCGGGCCTCGAGAACGTCGGTCGTGTCGATATCCCGGGCGAGAGATATGCAGTGTTTGTCGG
>JASLDD010000033.1 GCA_030151725.1 Solirubrobacteraceae bacterium | reverse complement strand
TTTCTGGGGGTGCGGAGGGCCAAGTCGGCCAAGGACGCAGGGCGAAGCCCTTGCTGGTGGCAAGGGCGAGCCCGAGGACACCGGCCGACGCCGGTCATACGTGCCAGCCAGCGGTGCAGCCCCGTGGAATCAACCATCTAGTGTGGTGGTTTGTCGGGGGAGCAACCAAACGAGGGAGCAAGACGATGACGAGCATGCGCGCGATTCAGGTCAAAGAGCAGGGCGGTCCGTTTGAGCTGGTTGAGCGCGAGGTGCCGCAGCCGGGACACGGCGAGGCGCTGGTGCGTGTGCAGGCGTGCGGCATCTGCCACAGCGACTCGTTTGCCAAAACGGGCGGCTTCCCGGGCATCACGTGGCCGCATGTGCCGGGTCATGAGATAGCGGGCGAGGTGGCTGCGTTGGGGGAGGACGTGAAGGGATGGGAGGTCGGCCAGCGTGTGGGTGTGGGCTGGTTTGGCGGCAACTGCGGCTACTGCCGCCAGTGTCGCCGCGGCGACTTGATCAACTGCGCCCACATGGACATCCCGGGCATCACGATGGACGGCGGGTATGCGGACTATGTGCTGGTGAAGGCCAGCGCGCTGGCGGCGATCCCGGAGGACCTCTCGGCTGAGGAGGCAGCGCCATTGCTGTGTGCGGGCATCACCACGTACAACGCGCTGCGTCACAGCGGGGCGCATGCGGGCGATCTGGTGGCGATCCTGGGCGTGGGCGGACTGGGCCACCTGGGCGTGCAGTTCGCGTCCAAGCTGGGCTTTGACACGGTGGCGATCGCGAGGGGGACCGCCAAGGAGGAGCTGGCGCGCAAGCTGGGCGCGCGCCATTACATCGACAGCACCGCCCAGGACCCGGCGGCGGAGCTGGCCAAGCTCGGCGGCGCCAAGGTGATCCTCTCCACGATCACCAACGCAGCGGCCGTGACGGCAGTGCTGGGCGGGTTGAGCGTGCGTGGAAAGCTGCTGATCGTGGGCGCGTCGATGGAGCCGATGGAGATCCCACCGGCGATGCTGATCGGCGGCAGCAAAACGATCGCAGGGCACGCGTCGGGTCACTCGGGCGACTCGGAGGACACGCTCGACTTCAGCTCCCTGTCAGGGGTGCGTCCGATGATCGAGACGTTTCCCTTGGAGCAGGCCGAAGAGGCCTACGAGCGCATGATGAGCGGCGAGGCGCGCTTTCGGATGGTGCTCACCACGGGGGCGTGAGCCCGGCGGCGGCGAGCTAGGGGCGGGAGCGACCGCCGGTGCCATATGTCTCTCTGCGGTTGCTGTGACACCATGGCTATACAGCAGTCACACGAAGAGTGAATGAATAGGAGTGGGGACGCCCCTCAGTCACTCCCACACCAGCCGCTGTAGCACCATCGCTATACAGCAGTCGCCGAGAGTGAATGAGTGAGTCGGTCGATGCCCCTCAGGTCAGGCCTCGCGCTCGACTTTGGCGAGGCTCTGGTTGATCGAACGGGTGAGCACCGTCTGCACGATCAAGGCCACTCCAGGCACAGGCGAGGCGAGGCGGATGTCGTAGACGAAGTCGGTGCCCCCGCCGGCGGCAGGCGCAAAGGTCATGACGCCCTCGTGGCCGCGCATGGGGCTGCCCTTGGTGATGCGATAGACGATCCGCTGGAAGGGGACGAACTCGGTGACGGTCTCCTCGAATGGGGGGAGGGGTCCGATCTGCAGCTTGCGCACCGATCCCACGCCGTTGCGCTCGCCGCTGTCGCCGTCGCGCAGGCGGGTGATCTTGGCGCCGAACACGTCGGCCAGGTTCTCGTGCTCTGCCAGATGGGCGAAGATCTGCTCGGGCCCCTTGGCGAAGGTGTGCTCGATGTGGACGTGGTGGGCGCGCACGCGGGCCAGTCTATGGGCTGCCGAGCTGAGCGCGATTCTCAGCGCCGGCTGGAGCGCGCATCGGAGAGCTCCTCTAGACGCTCGAGCGCCTCGGGGGTGCCCATGGCGAGGATCACATCGCCGGAGCTCAGCTCTGTCTCGGCGGGCGGCTGGGGCTGGAAGTCGACGCCCCTGCGCACGCCCACGATCATGGAGCCGCCGCGGATGTCGCCCACGGTCTGCCCAACCGCGCCGCAACCCTCGTCGAGGCGGATCTCCTCCATGCGGTATTCGGCGTTGACGTCCACCACGCCGCTCAGCTGGGGGTGGAGCGCCAAGCGGGCCATCTCGGTGCCGCTGGCCTTGTAGGGGGAGATCACACGATCGGCGCCTGCGCGCTTGAGCTTCTTCTCGGTGTCCTCGTTGGCGGCCCTGGCCACGATTGCGATGTCGCCACGAAGCTCGCGGGCGGTGAGCGTGATGAAGACGTTGTCGGCGTCGGAGTCCGCGCACGCGATGATCGATCGCGCACGCTCGATGCCGGCGTTCAGCAGCACCTCGTCCTCGGCTGCGTCGCCCTCTATGAAGCTGATGCCCAAGCCCTCGGCGCGATGGCGGTTGCGATCGTCGGAGTCGATGACCACGTAGTCGGCACGCGCTGCGTTGAGGTCGCTCGCCACCTGTCGCCCCACGCGGCCGAAGCCGCAGATGATGTGGTGGTCGGTGAGCGAGTCGATCATCCTCTGCATGCGCCTGGCGGCCAGGAGATCGCCGAGGTGTCCCGCGACGAAGAACTCTGTGACTGTGGCCAGCGCATAGAAGAGCGTACCGACGCCCAGCACTGTGATCGCGACCTGCACGATCTGCCCGGCGGTGGAGTGCGGCTGGGGAAAGCCCCCCACCGTGGCTGCAGTGTCGAGTGCCCAGCGAAACGCGTACCACAGCCCCACTCCCTCGCTGAGCGCGAGCCCGATGGCGCCTGCCACGAGCAGTCCCAGCGCCACCGCTGCCAGCGTGAGGATGCGCTTGGCGAAGATCGACAGCTGGTGGTGCGTGGCCGGGCCCGTGCGCCCCGGGACGCGGTGCAGGGTGCGATCGAGGTCTCCCATCGCCGCCCACCATATGCCGAACCGGGGACATGGGCTCCAGCTCGCCCCGCCTGCCGAACCGCTCTCAACGGGCGGGCGCACGGCGGGCGCCTTAGCTGGAGACATGCCGCCGGGGGGCTCCGGAACTCGATGGCGCTCGGGCGCAGGAGGAAGCCCGAACCGTCGTCCACTGCCTGGCGTAGGCGGGCTGTCTTCGGCTATAAGAGCGTGACTGCGCGTACACGCGCGGTCGGGTCATGGCGGTGTGGGAGCGCCGCCACGGCTCGTCAAACAGAAAGAGGGAGAAGGTATGCGACGCATTCTCGGATTCGCGATTGCCGGCGTGGCGGCAATCGCGCTGGCAGCAGGCGCTGCCCAGGCATCGGAACTGCCGGTCATCTACAACGGCACGCTCGGCTACGCCCACATCAGCTCCACGGCCAGCCCGCCCGGAGCCAACAACTTCTCGTGCAAACCATCCGCCGCGCATCCGCGCCCGGTGATCCTCGTGCACGGGACCTTTGCCGACATGAGCGACAGCTGGCAGGCGCTCTCGCCGCTGCTCTACAACCACGGCTACTGCGTGTTCGCGCTCAACTACGGCTCCTACGCCGGCGCGGGCGCCCTGGGGATATACGCCACGGGCAACATCGTGAAATCGGCTGAAGAACTCTCGAGCTTCGTCAACAAAGTGCTGACATCCACAGGCGCAAGCCAGGTGGACATCGTGGGCCACTCCCAAGGCGGCATGATGCCGCGCTACTACCTCAAGAACCTGGGCGGAGCGTCCAAGGTGCACACGCTGGTGGGACTCGCGCCCTCCAACCACGGCACCACGCTGCTGGGGCTGGCGACGCTCGCCGGCTACTTCCCGGGAGCGGACGCGTTCCTCGGGATCCTGTGCCCGGCCTGCGAACAGCAGACCGCGGGATCGTCGTTCCTCACGGGTCTCAATGCAGGCGGGGACACAGTGGCGGGTGTCAACTACACGGTGATCGAGTCGATCTATGACGAGGTCGTCACCCCCTACACCTCAGCTTGGCTGTCGGGTTCCAAAGTGAACAACGTGAACCTGCAGAGCCAGTGCTTCCTGGACGCCGGCGAGCACCTGTCGATGCCATACGACCACATCGCCGATGCGGACGTGTTGACGGCGCTCGATCCCGAACATCCACAGCATCCGGCCTGCTATCCGGTGCTGCCGGTGGTGGGCGGCTAGCAACCTCGTAAGCCGCGGCGGGGATGTGCGCCCGCCGCAGCTTGCCAGTCCGGCCTTTTGCCTCCCGGCCACCGGGAGGCGAAGGTCGACGGGCGCGCACTGCCACAATGGCCGGCCATGCATCGCCTTGCGCCCGTCCTCCTTCTGCTCGCCGGCACGACCACGCTGGCCGCCTGCGGCAAGGGCCAGGGCGTCACGAAGACGGTGACCGTGCAGGCCCCGGCGACATCCAACGCCCCCGGTAAGAGTGGCGCCGGCAAGAGCAGCTTGAATGGCGCCGCCAAGAAGCGCGTGCTCGCTGTGGCCCAGGCGATCAACCTGCGCCCTGCCGATCTGCCGGGCTTTCACGCGGAACCCACAGAAAAAAGCTCCAGCCACGAAGGGGGACGCTTCGGGCGCAAGATGCAGCAATGCGAGGGCGGCGCTACGCAAACGAGCCCAGTGGCGGAAGTGAGCTCGCTGAGCTTCAAGCGCAGCGCCTCCATAGCCGAACAGAGCGTCAGCTCGAGTGTGGCCGTGGCGCGGACAGCCACGATCGCAGCCAAGGAACTGGGTCTGCTCGATAGCGCTCACACACGCTCGTGTCTGAGCGAAGCTATCCATCTACTCCTTCCGACCAACCGGGGAGCCTCGATTGGCCCTGTGTCGATCGCCCACGGCACCCCACCTTCATCGGGCACAGCCGGCTCGTACGGCCTGCGCGTCAGCAGCTCGATCACGGTGCGCTCTGTGCGGATCCCCTTCTACATGGACATCTTGGGCTTTGTCTACAAGTCGACTGAGGTGACGCTCGTCAGCTTCGGCCTACCCGAGCCATTCCCCGCTGCCACCGAGCAGCAGCTCTACACGCTGCTGCTGCAGAGAGCCAAGGCACACGGCATTTAGATGGTCGCGGAGACCATCGACCTTCATTACGGCGGGCGCCGCAACGCACTCGGCGCATGGGTGAGCGATGACTTCCTGATCGACTGCGGACCCACGGCCTGCCTGCCTGCGCTCCTGGAGGGTCTGGGCGAGCGCTGTCCTAAGTCGCTGCTGCTCACCCACATCCACTTCGACCACGCCGGCGCCGCCGGCGCCCTTGTCGAGCGCTGGCCCGAGCTCACCGTGTACGTGCACCCGCGCGGCGCTCCCCACCTGATCGATCCCTCACGTCTCGTTGCAAGCGCACGACGCGTGTTCGGCGATCGCTTCGACGGACTCTTGGGCGACGTGGTGCCGGTGCCGGCGGCCAACATCCGCGTGATCGACGACGGGGTGCAGATCGGGCGCTTCCGTGCAGCGTTCACGCCCGGGCATGCCTCCCACCATGTCGCCTTCCTCGACCAACAAAGCCAGTGGGCCTTTCCCGGCGATGTGGCCGGCGTGCGACTGGCACCGGGACTCGTGATCCCGCCGACGCCCCCTCCGGACATCGATCTGGTGGCTTGGCGAGCATCGCTCGACCTGCTCGAAAGTTGGCATCCCGAGCGCCTGGCGCTCGCCCACTTCGGCCTCGTGGACGACCCAGCCGAGCACCTGACGCAGCTGCGCGAGGCTCTCTACCGCCACGAGCGCTGGGCTCGCGAAGGGGAGGCTCAGTTCGTGGAGCACCTCAGCGAGTACCTGCGCGCGCGGGTGCCCGAGGCGGAGGCCGAGAACTACAACTTCACCGCTCTCGCCGGGCCCAGCGCCGCCGGCCTGCGCCGCTGGCTCGACCGATCTCCGTAGAAACTCGCCACCCCACCGCAAAGCCGGCAAAACCTGCCGAAGGCGCGATCACGGTCGGTGCGGCGTCCCCGTCTCGTAAGGTTTCCGCCGCCATCCTCGGCAACGGCGCCAAAAAAGATGGGTGATCGAACACAACCTCGAAACGCGGCTCGTTCAGGTGACTGTGCAAACGAGCGAAGCTGAAGAACCGACCGAACTCGAACCCAGCGCCAATTACAAAGTCAAGGCCATCAGCGCCAAATCGGTCGAAGTCGTGTTCACAACAGCGCCTGCCGCCAAAGCGCTCCTCTGCATCACGGTGATGGGGTGACGTGACGGGCCCCCATGAGGCCAAGCGCGCCCTCGAGCTCGCCGGTCTCGCTGCTGTGCTGCTCGCGCTGATGTGAGTGCTAAGGCATTCTGCCCGGCCAAGGTCCTGCAGCGAGCCGGCGTGTCCTTCCGCTGCAGCGCCGTCATCCACGGCACCCCCCCGCCGCTACCCTTTGCGGTGCGCGAGATCGACAACGCCGGCCACGTCCGCTACGTGGGCACTTGAGCGCCGGGCGCGCCCGCCTCGAGCGCATCTATCCCCAGCTCGAGCATCCGTCGCCACGCCCCCACTTCCAGCGCGCCCGCAGCACGTGTAGCGGCGAACAGCAAGCGCAGGTCAAGACTCGTGGCATCGGGGCGCAGACGTCCCTCAGCTCGCGCGGCATCTAGCAATCGCTCGAGCGCGACCATGGTGCCATGCAGCGCATCCTGCACAGCGGGGTGCTCTGAAACGGTGGCCATCGCCTCACCCAGCACGTAGTCGTCGGCCTGGCGCTCGGCCAGCGTCCACAGCAGCCCCACCAACGCTGAGAACGGGCCCGCGCAGCCGGCCAGTGCGGCAGTAGCTCCGTCCTCGGTTTCCTGCAGCCGCTCCACCACAAGCGCCGCCAGCAGATCGTGCTTGGAGGGGAACTGCCTGTACACGCTGCCAACGCCGGCCCCGGCAGCGGCGGCGATTGCCGGCATGGGCGCGTCGAGGCCCTCCCGGGCAAACACCTCGCCGGCGGCATGCAGCAGCCTCGCTCGCTTGCCGGCTGCGTCGAGCTCAGACCAGCCTGTCTCCCCGACCTGGGACGGAATGCTCATTCCGCTACTGTATGCGCTTCGGCAGTGGAACCCCATTCCGCCGTTGCAAACCGTCCCTCTCCGCATGAACTCGACCTCAACCGAGCGCACCCACCCGACGCTGATCCTCGCCGTGCTGTCGCTCGGCGGAGTGGCCTACGCGATGCTCAGCTCCTCAGTCGTTCCCGCGCTGCCAACCATGCAGCACGCGCTGCACACCAACGAGACGGGCATCACATGGCTGCTGACCGCCTACCTGCTTTCAGCCTCCGTGGGCACAGCCATCCTCGGACGCCTGGGCGACATGTATGGCAAGGAGCGCCTGCTGCTGTTGACGCTCGTGATCCTCGCGGCGGGCACGCTGCTGGCCGCAGTCTCTAGCTCCCTCGGCGTGATCATCGTTGCGCGCTTCATCCAAGGGGCCAGCGGGGGCATTTTTCCGCTGGCGTTTGGCATCGTCCGTGACGAGTTCCCCCGCGATAAGGTCGCTGGGTCGATCGGCCTGCTGTCGGCGATCCTCGGAGTAGGCGCGGGCATCGGGATCGTGCTCTCGGGCGTGATCGTCGAGCACCTCAACTACCACTGGCTGTTCTGGATCCCGCTCGTGGCGACCCTGATCGCCGCGGCAGCCACTTGGCGGTTCATACCCGAATCCCCCGTTCGGGTCCCCGGGCGCATCAACTGGCTGGCAGCAGCACTGATGACGATCGGCATCTCGACTGTGCTGCTGGCGATCAGCGAGACCACCACCTGGGGCTGGGGCTCCTCCAAGACACTCGGCCTGATCGCCGCCGGGCTGGCCGTCTCGGCGGTTTGGATCGCGGTGGAGGTGCGCGCGGAGAACCCACTGATCGACATGACCATGATGCGCATTCGTGGCGTGTGGACAACCAACCTGGCGGCCTTCCTGCTGGGCGCGGGCATGTACGCGTCGTTCATCATCCTGCCCCAGTTCGCGCAGCTGCCCAAGAGCACCGGCTTTGGCTTTGGCGCCTCGGTGGTCGTCTCGGGTCTCTACCTGCTCCCGTCCACCATCGGGATGACCATCCTCGGCATCTTTGCCGGGCGCATCTCTGCCCGCTTTGGTTCGCGCGCGGCGCTGCTTCTCGGCACGGCCTTCACCACAGCCGCATTCGCACTGCTGGCGTTGGCGCACGGTCACCCATACGACCTGCTGATCTCCGCCGGCCTGCTCGGCGTGGGCATCGGCCTGGCGTTCGCGGCGCTCGGCAACCTGATCGTGCAGGCCGTCTCGAACCACCAGACAGGGGTGGCCAGCGGCATGAACACCGTCATGCGCACGCTGGGCGGGGCGCTCGGGGGGCAGCTCTCGGCGACGTTCATCGCAGCTCACACCGCGCACGGTCTGCCCGCAGTGACCGGCTTCAGCGAGACGTTCCTGATGGCCACCGGCTTTCTCGTGGTCTGCCTGATTGCGGGCTTCCTTGTGCCGAAGACGCACACTTCACAGGCTGTGGAGCCGGGAGGGACGGCTCGGGGCGCAGTGGCGACCGAGGGCGCCGGAGCCTAGGAAGCCCCCACGGCGGAAGCCGAAGCCATGTCACCCTCGGCGGCTTCAACCGCCTGCTCGGCACGACCGCCCGGCATCGCCCGCAGCGCCACCACGAATGCGACCGCCATCGCGGCGGCCATGCCGTAGACGACAGTACGTGTGGAGTGCGCGAAGTCCAACTGCACCGCGTGGAGCACCGACGGCGATGCCCCTCGCCCGCTCGAAAGACCTCCGCTGGAACCCTTGGAGGCACCCGATATGGCGCGGGCGACGCCGTCGGCCTGCGCCTTCGGCACCCCCACACCACCGAGCGTGCGCTCGATGCGGGACACGTTTTCGGTGATCAGGATCGAGCCCAGCACCGCCAGTCCGAGGCTCCCACCGAAGTTGCGCACCGTCTGGGTCACACCCGTGACCGCCCCGTAGGTGGCGCGGGAGGCGCGGTTGAGGGCATCTGTGCTGACAGGCCCCAGGACCAACCCGATGCCGGCGCCGGCAAGCGCCAGGTAGTACCACTGCGAGCCAAAGTCCAGGCCGTCGAGGTGCGCCCCCCACAGATAGAAGCCCAGTGCCGCCACAGCGCAGCCTGGGACGACGGCCGGACGTGCGCCGCGGCTGTCGAGGATGCGCCCGCCGCGCTGCGCCGCGATGGTGAAGCCGCCGAAGAACACAAGTAGGAACAGGCCCGCGTTGGACGCGCTTTCCCCAAGCGCTATCTGCGCGTAGAGGCTGGCGAAGAAGAACAGCGGCACAAAGCAGATCGACATCAGGAACAGCACGATGTTGTCGACACGGAAACCGCGGTCGGCGAACAGGCGCAGCGGCACCAGCGGCTCATCGGTGGCGAGCTCCAAGCGCGCGAACGCCCCAAGCAGGGCAAGACCCACGAGCAGGCAGATCCACGTGGCGGCGCTGCCCCAACCCCAAACGCTTGCCTGCTGCAGCCCGAGTACCGCCAGGCCCATGCCCGCACACACAAGCGCTGCGCCCTTGGTGTCGATGCGCGTTGGGTGACGTTCATCGGGGGGCTTTGAGATCACCGTCAGCACGATCGCCACCAGTGCCACGGGCACATTGATCCAGAAGATAGCCCGCCAGGTCCACTCCGTCAGGTAGCCGCCTGCGATCGGGCCGATTGCCGTGAGGCCGCCTGATATGGAGAAGAAGATCGCAAGCGCTTTGCCCCGGTGACTTGCCGGATAGCTGACCACCACGATTGCAAGCGCCGCCGGGAACAGCAGAGCCGCGCTTGCCCCCTGAAGCACCCGGAAGACGATCATCCACGCCTCGCCGACGTATACGGGCCCCGCCGCATTGTGCTGATCGGGGTGAGCACGTTCGCCCTGTTCTCAGCTCTGTGCGGCGCCACACCCACGGGCTCGATCGGCGAGGCGTGGATGATCGTCTTCCGGGTGCTTCAGGGGGCAAGCGCGGCTCTGCTGTTCCCGGCGGCGCTTGCAATCGTGGTGGTCAGCTATCCGGCAAGTCACCGGGGC
>JASLDD010000199.1 GCA_030151725.1 Solirubrobacteraceae bacterium | reverse complement strand
CTGGTCGATCGAGATCGCCGGCGACAGACCCTCGATCGAGTCCACGTCCGGCTTGTCCATCTGGCCCAGGAACTGGCGCGCATAGGCCGAAAGCGACTCCACATAGCGCCGCTGGCCCTCCGCGTAGATCGTGTCGAATGCAAGGCTCGACTTGCCCGATCCGGACAGTCCGGTGATCACCACGAGGGCGTCGCGGGGCAGCGTCAGGGAGACGTCCTTGAGGTTGTGCTCGCGCGCTCCCGAGACGACGATTTGGTTACCGGCCGGCATGCCCGGTCATTCTATGACGACGAACAGACGTTCGATAGCTCACTGGCTGGTAGGAATCTGTAGTTGGAAAGTAGTGCTACGTTAGTAGGCATGAAGGCAACGGTATCCGAGAAGGGTCAGGTGACGGTGCCCAAGCAACTGCGCGAGCGTCTGGACATCCGCCCGGGCGACGAGCTCGACTTCAACTCCGAGGGCGGGCGGCTGGTCGCCCTCAAGGCGACGCCTGAGGATCCTGTCGACGCCGTGTACGGAAGCGTTGACCTCGGCCGCCCCACGCACGAGATCATCAGCGATCTGCGCGGCGACGCGCACCTGGCTTGATCACCGCTGTCGATACGAGCATCCTGCTCGACGTCATCGGCGCCGACCCCACCTTTGGTCCCAGCTCTGCCGCCGGTGTGAGGCGGTGCCTGCACGAGGGGCAACTGGTCGCATGCGAGGTGGTGTGGGCTGAGTGCGCCGCCGGTCTCCCCGACACCGAGACGACATTGGATCGGCTCGAGAGGCTGCGGGTCACCTACCGCGCACTGGACGAGGAGGCGGCGCTGAAGGCCGGGCGCATGTGGAACCTGTACCGGAGCCGTGGCGGGACGCGGGACCGGGTGATCCAAGACTTCCTGATCGGTGCTCACGCGCTCCTGCAGGCGGACCGCCTCCTGACACGCGACCGCCGCGGCTTCTATCGCAACTACTTCGATGGTCTGGAGATCCTCGATCCGAGCGAGGACGTAGCATGAGCCGAAGCAACCTTGGTCAGCCCTCGATCGCTGCGTAAACCTCGTCGATCAGCTTCAAACGGTCGGGCAGCTCGAAGTTCTCAGCGAGGTAGCGCTCAGTGTCGGCTCGCGACTCGCCGTTGAGGGCCATGTTGAGCGCGATCAGCCGCGCTCCATCGAGATCCGCGGGGGCCGCCTCGGGCTGACTGGCCGGCTCAGGAGCGGGGCTGGACACGGGCATCGAGATCTGAGCGGGCACGCTCACCGCTGCGGGCGCGGCGGCCAGCGCGTCGTCGAGCTCGTCGTCGAAGCTGCCTGGGCGTTCGGACTCGGGGAGGTTGCGCCCGGACGCCGCGTCATACAGCTCCCCCATCCCGGCCTCCACTGCTGAGAGGTCCGCCGCCAGACGGCCGGCGCCGGAGCGCAGGCTTTCGATTAGGCCGCTGACCTCGCCGTCCATCGAGCCCACGCGCTCGAGCAGAGTTGCGGCCACCTGGGCTACGCCGGAGACCTGGGCACGGGCCTTCTCGACGGCCTCTTCACGGGTCCGTTCGGCATCCCGGTCGGCCGCCTCGCGCACCTGCCGAGCCCCATCCAGGGCATGGCGCTCGATTTCGGCTGCGGCTGTCTCAGCGGCCTCGAGGATGCTCTGCACCTGATTGCCGGCCGTGGAGGCGAGCGAGATGTCGCCGCCGCCACCGTTGATCGCCGCACGTTGGAGTTCATCGAACTCAGCCGCCAAGGCACGCAGGTGGGCATCGACCGTCGCGGGGTCATAGCCGCGTCGAGCGACCGGGAAGTCCCTACGTTCGATTGCCTGGCGATCGAACTCCACGGCGGGCATCCTAGGCGATGTCGCCCGTCGGGGTCTCGCTCGTCGCAGGTGCCTCCTCAGTACGTATCTCCTGCAGGTCTCTGCGCAGCTCTCGCAGCTCATCGCGCAGCTGTGCCGCGTACTCGAAGCGCAGGTCATCGGCCGCCGCGATCATCTCCTCCTCGAGCTCCACGACCATCCGCTCGAGCTCATGAGTAGGCATCTCCTTGCCCGCCCCGCGCTTGGCCGTGCGCCGTTTGCGCCCACGCGGAACCTTCGACTCGGCCTGCAGGAACTCGGCTATGTCCGAGATCCCCTTGACGATCGTGGCCGCCGTGATCCCATGCTCGATGTTGTAGGCAAGCTGGATCTCGCGCCTGCGGTCGGTCTCGGAGATCGCTGCGCGCATCGCTCGGGTCTCTTTGTCGGCATACATCAGGACCTTGCCGTCCACGTTGCGCGCCGCGCGACCGATCGTCTGAATCAGCGACGTCTCCCCGCGCAGGAAGCCCTCCTTGTCGGCGTCCAGGATCGCCACCAGCGAAACCTCCGGCAAGTCCAAGCCCTCGCGCAGCAGGTTCACCCCGACGAGCACGTCGTACTCCCCTAGGCGCAGGTCGCGGATTATCTGGATGCGTTCGAGCGTGTCGATCTCCGAGTGCAGGTAGCGTGTCTTGAAGCCCATCTCGAGCAGGTATTGGGAGAGGTCCTCGCTCATCTTCTTCGTCAGCGTGGTCACGAGCACGCGCTCGTTGCGGTCCACCCGCACCCGCACTTCGTTCATCAAATCGTCGATCTGGTTCTTCGTCTCGCGGACCTCCACCATCGGGTCCACGATTCCCGTGGGGCGCACGATCTGCTCGATGATCCGCGTCGATTTCGTGCGCTCGTACTCCCCCGGCGTGGCTGATACGAACAGCAGCTGCGGGGTGATCGAGAGAAACTCGGTAAAGGTCTGCGGGCGGTTGTCCATCGCGCTCGGCAGCCTGAAGCCGTAGTCGACCAGGGTCTGCTTACGCGAGCGGTCGCCCTCGAACATGCCGCCGATCTGCGGCACCGTCTGGTGGGACTCGTCGCAGAAGCACACGAAATCCTTGGGGAAGTAGTCGATCAGGCAGTACGGCCGTGAGCCCGGCGGCCTACCGTCGAGGATCCGCGAGTAGTTCTCGATCCCCGAGCAGAAGCCCACCTCTCTGAGCATCTCCATGTCGTACTGGGTGCGCTGGCGCAGGCGGTGGGACTCGAGCTGCTTGCCTTCGGACTCGAGCTGTTCGCAACGCTCGTTCAGCTCCCGTCCGATCTCCGCCACGCCGGCCTCGATCGTGCCCTCCTTGACGTTGTAGTGCGTGGCCGGCCAGATCGCCACGTGCTCGAGGTCGTCGGCGATCAGCTCGCCCGTAAGCGGGTCGAAGTGCTGTAGTCGTTCGACTTCATCGCCGAACATCGTCGCCCGGAAGGCCGTCTCGGCGTACGCGGGGAAGACCTCGAGCGTGTCGCCGCGGACGCGGAAGCTACCCCGCGAAAGCACACTGTCGTTGCGCGTGTATTGGATCGAGACGAGTTTGTGCAGGAGCTTGTCGCGATCGATCTCCTCGCCGCGCCTGAGGATCTGCATGTTCATCTCATACGTTTCCGGCGATCCCAAGCCATAGATGCAGGACACCGACGCCACCACGATCACATCGCGGCGGGCGAACACGGCGGCGGTGGCCGCATGGCGCAGGCGATCGACCTCCTGGTTGATCGCCGAGTCCTTCTCGATGTAGAGGTCGCGGCTGGGGACGTAGGCCTCGGGCTGGTAGTAGTCGTAATAGGACACGAAGTACTCGACCGCGTTGTCCGGGAAGAAGGTGCGGAACTCGTTGCACAGCTGCGCCGCAAGCGTCTTGTTGTGGGCGATGACGAGCGTTGGGCGCTGAACCGCCTCGATCACGCCCGCCATCGTCATCGTCTTACCCGTTCCGGTGGCCCCGAGCAGCGTCTGGAAGCGTTCCCCCTTGACGATCCCCTCGGCGATCGACTCAATCGCCTTCGGCTGGTCAGCCGTCGGTGTGAAGACGTTGTCGAGCTTGAAAGCAGGCATTCCCTCTACCGTAGCGAGCCGTCCGGGGGTTCAGGAAACGTCGAGATGGTTGATTGCACGGGGCTGCACCGCTGGCTGGCACGTATGACCGGCGTCGGCCGGTGTCCTCGGCCTCGCCCTTGCCACCAGCAAGGACTTCGCCCTGCGTCCTAGGCCGACTTGGCCCTCCGCACCCCCAGAAAACGGCACACCCCCGTGCAATCAACCATCTAGCTCACGCGGATAGGTCGAGCGGTAGGCGCGCTGCGCACCGAGCACGCGCTGGACGTATTCACGCGTCTCGGGGAACGGGATCGCATGCGCGCTCAGCGCGTGGCCGGCACTCTCGGCTTGGGCCACCCACCGGTCCACATTCGCCAAGCCACCGTTGTAAGCCGCCACGGCGAGCATCTCGTTGCCGTTGTAGTGGTTGAGCAGATAGCGCAGGTAGTAGCTGCCGTAGGCCACGTTCACGCTCGGCGTAGCCAGGTCACTGGCGGTGAAGCGGCTACCTCCCGACAGGTGCGCCAGGTAATAGGCGGTCGCGGGCAGGATCTGCATGAGGCCCTCGGCGCCCGCTGAGGAGGGGCGCGGTTCGAATTTGCTCTCGGCGTAGATGACAGCCGCGATCAACGCCGGATCGAGATGCTTGGCGGCCGCCTGTTCGCGGATGATGCTCACGTCGGTGAGCGGCAGGCCGGCATGATGCTCGGCCTGTTTGAGCCCGGAGATCACCACCGCGGCGCACACGAGCACCACCGCGATCCCAACACCCGTTCCAAGCGTGTGCTGTCTCATCCTCCAAGCTTGTCAAGCACCGCCGACAGTGCCAGCTCGAGATCGGCCACGCTGCCATCGTTGCGCACCACATAGCTCGCACGCGCAGCCTTCTCATCCTGCGAGAGCTGACGTGTGGTGCGCTCATCCACGAGCTCATGCCCCCGCGAGGCCGCCCGCTCGCTACGCACGGCCTCATCGGAGACGACCGCGATGGTGGCGTCGTAGAGATCCTGCAATCCCGCCTCGAACAGCAGCGGAACCTCGACCACGGCGGCGCGTGGCGCCGGTTCGCGGCTGCGAGCGTGCTCGAGCCAGCTCGCAACCCGTGCACCCACCAGCGGCCATACGAGGCCCTCGAGCCAAGCGCGATCCTCGGGCGTGGCAAAGGCATGCCTGGCGACCGCAGCGCGGTCGACCACTCCGCCGGGTGCGACCTCGTCCCCGAAGCGCTCCACAACCGCATCGCGCAGCTCATCGCCCTCGTAGAGCTCGTGGACCACCGCGTCGCTGGAGATCGCATCCGCTCCAAGGCGCTCCAGCGCCGCCAGCGCCGTTGACTTGCCGGCGCCAAGACCGCCGGTCAGCCCAACGAACGGCACCGCCGTCACGACTCGGACCAGCTCAGTCCGCGTCAGTCCTGCTGAACGGGCTCGGCTGCCAGCTCCGGCTCAGCCGTCTGCTCGCTTGGTGCGGCGTCCGCCGTGTCCACGGCCCGCAACACGCTGTCGTCCTCGGCCTCATCCACCGCAGGCGCCTCAGCGGCCGGCTCGGACTCCGCGACTGCCTCGGGTGCGGCCTCTGCCTCGGGCGCCACCTCAACCTCTGCCTCGGGTGCGGCCTCGACGGCAACCTCAGCCGTCGGCTCCGCCTCGACCTCTGCCTCGGGTGCGGCCTCAACGGCAACCTCGGCCGTAGTCTCCTCAGCCTCACCCTCGACGACCAGCGGCTCCTCGCCTGGGGCAATGGGCGCACGCTCCGGTTCACCGGGGCGGGTGACGGGCAGGATCTGGTCCTCAACCCGCTTGGCCGACAGCGACAGGCGCCTGCGCTCGGAGTCGATCTCGAGGATCTTGACGCGAATCTCATCGCCGGGATGCACGATCTCGCGCGGGCTCTCCACGTGATGAGGAGCGAGCTCTGAGATGTGCACGAGCCCCTCCACCCCGTCGAGGATCTCGACGAACGCGCCGAACGTGACCACCTTCGTGACCTTGCCCTCGAGCTCGTCGCCTACGTTGTAGGTGTCGACGATGCGCTGCCACGGATCCTCCTGGGTCTGCTTGAGACCAAGGGAGATGCGCTGGCGGTCGCGGTCGATGTCCAAGACCTTGACCTTGACGGTGTCGCCGATGTTGAGGATCTCACTGGGGTGGTTGACGTGCGACCAAGAAAGCTCGGAGATGTGGATCAGGCCATCGATGCCGTCGAGGTCGACGAACGCGCCGAAGTCGACGATGTTGGAGATCTGCCCCTCCACGACCAGGCCGGGCTGGAGGCGGTCGAGGATCTGCTGGCGAACCTCCTTGCGCTCCTCCTCGAGCACCGCGCGGCGAGAGAGCACCACGTTGTTGCGCGAACGGTTCAGCTCGATGACCTTGGTCTCGATCTTCGTGCCCATGTACTCGTCGAGGTTGGGCACGCGGCGGATGTCCACCAGCGAGGCAGGCAGGAATCCGCGTACGCCGAGATCGATGATCAGACCGCCCTTTACGACCTCGATGACCGTGCCCTCGACCGGCTCACCGGACTCGGCGGCGGTTTCGATGCGGCGCCAGGCCTTCTCGAAGCGGGCGCGCTTCTTGGACATGATCAGGCGGCCGTCCTGATCCTCCTTCGTCATGACGATCGCGTCGACCTCCTCGCCGAGGTGGACCTCCTCGTTCGGATCGACGGACTTGCGGATCGAAAGCTCGTTGGCCGGGATGAC
>JASLDD010000269.1 GCA_030151725.1 Solirubrobacteraceae bacterium | reverse complement strand
CGGTCTTGCGCGGCCTGGTGGCCTGCCGCCGGGGGTCTCTGGTGGCCTGGTGGGTGACGCTAAGCGGCGACTGCGGCCGCGGGCGCCTCCTCGACGATTTCACGTGTACGACTCGAATCCACCTTCACGCCTGGACCCATGGTGGAGGCGATGGTGATGGAGCGCAGATAGCGGCCTTTGGCGGCCGAGGGCTTCGCGCGGACGAGCTCTTCGATGACGGCTGCGTAGTTCTCGAGCAGCTTGCGGTCGTCGAAGCTGGCCTTGCCGATCACGAGGTGCACGATTGCAGTGCGGTCGGTGCGGTATTCGACCTTGCCCGACTTCGACTCTTCGACAGCTTTGGCGACGTCCATGGTCACGGTGCCGACTTTGGGGTTCGGCATCTTGCCTGAAGGCCCGAGGATGCGCCCCAGGCGCCCGACCACGGACATCATGTCGGGAGTGGCGATGGTGACGTCGAAGTCGTCAAAGCCCTCCTCGATGCGTTTGGCCAGATCATCCCCGCCGACGTGATCTGCTCCTGCCTCTTCGGCCTCGCGGACCTTCTCGCCCTGGGCAAACACGGCGATCTTGACGTCTTTGCCGAGCCCGTTGGGCAGGGCGATGGTGCCGCGCAGCTGCTCGTCGGCGTGCCGCACGTTGAGACCGGTGCGCACGTGAACCTCGATCGACTCGTCGAACTTGGCAGCTGTCAGGCCACGGACGAGGGCGATGGCCTCGGCGGGCTCGTATTCGCGCTCGCGGTCCACGCGGGCGAGCGTCTCCACATAGCGACGACCGTGCTTGGCGCTCATGAGCTCACATCCACGCCCATCGAGCGGGCGGTCCCGGCGATGATCTTGGCGGCCTGGTCGACATCGTGGGCGTTGAGGTCGTCGAGCTTGCGCTCTGCGATCTCGCGCAACTGACCCTGGGTGATGGTGCCGACCTTCACACGGTTGGGCTCGCCAGAGCCCTTGTTGATTTTGATCGCCTGGCGAATCAGCACGGCAGCGGGCGGGGTCTTGGTGATGAAGGTGAACGAGCGGTCCTCATAGACCGTGATCACGACCGGGATGACGGTGCCGGTTTCGCTTTGGGTCTGGGCGTTGAACGCCTTGCAGAACTCCATGATGTTGATCCCGTGCTGCCCCAGCGCAGGACCAACCGGCGGGGCGGGACTGGCCTGCCCAGCATTGGCCTGCAGCTTGATTGTGGTGAGGACCTTCTTAGCCATGTTCTCGTCTTCTTCGTTCTAGTAGTCGTTCTGAAAGCTTATTGGGCGCTACGCGTCTGAGCGGGTCGAGGATCAAGCGAGACAAGGACGCAGTGAGCGAAATGTGCTTCGTACATGAGCGATCGAGGACGCAGTATCGCGCAGGTCATCGGCTCGCTCAGAGCTTCTTGACTTGGTCGAATTGAACCTCCACGGGCGTCTCCCGCCCGAAGATTGATACCAGCACCTTGAGCCTGGAGGCGTCCTCGTTGATCTCGGAGATCTCGCCGGAGAAGTCGGAGAGGGGTCCGGAGACCACCTTGACGGACTCGCCGATCGTGAACTGGGCACGTGTGCGGGTGGCGGTGGCGACCTCCTTGTGCAGCAGGCGATCGACCTCGCCCTGGGTGAGCGGCACGGGCTCCTGGGAGGCACCGACGAAGCCGGTGACGCCGGGGGTCCCCTTGACGACGCCCCAGGAGTCCTCGTTGAGCTCCATGTTGACGAGCACGTAGCCGGGCATGGTGCGCTTCTCGACGGTGACCTTCTGGTTGTCCTTCATCTCGGAGACAGCTTCAGTGGGGACGACCACGCTGCGCACGGCCCGTTGCTGGCCAAGGGAGATGAGCCGGTGCTCGAGGTTGTGCTTGACCTTGTTCTCGTGCCCGGAGTATGTGTTGACTACGTACCAGCGAAACATTCAGAGTTCCTTAGAGACAGATTCGGTGACAGATTGGTGCGGCCGGCCGGTGGGCGATGCGATCACGACTTTGGCACGGCACTAAAGGATGAATTCAACGATTTCTTTGGCGACGTAGTCGGCCAAGCCGAGGTAGGCGCCGGCGATTGCCACAAAGCCGATGACCACCGCTGTGGCCTGAGTGACCTGACGCCGGTCGGGCCACTGTACGCGTTGTAGCTCCGCCCAGCTCGCCCCAAGGAAGCCGACGGCGCGATTTCCGCCGCGAATGGGAGCACCGGAGGACGACGTGCCGCCGCTGCCGTTCTCGCCTGCGCCGCCCCCGCCTCCACCTGAGCCCGCGCCACGACCGCCGGATGGGCCTCCGGGGGCTGGAAGCTCTTGCAGCTGATCTTCGGTGCCGGCGTCGAGATCCTCCTCGAGCGGCACGCCGCCGGCGCCGCGCACGAGCGCTGCGTCGAACTCATCGACCTCCGCGGCGGCATGGTCGAGCGCACCGGGAAGGTCGGAGCGGATGGGCTGACTCGGCGTGGTGGCCTGAGCGGAGTCGGGCACGGAGGAGCCACCGGGACGGACAGCCGCTCCGGCACCGCGCTGGCGGCGCTGCTTTGCACGTTTACGGTCACGAGCCACAGCAGCGCTCCCGCGCTAACGGGTCTCCCGATGGCTGGTGTGCTTACGACACCAGCGGCAGTACTTGCGCAGGGTCACCCTGTCGGGGTTGTTGCGCTTGCTCTTGTTTGTTTGGTAGTTGCGATGCTTGCACTCCTCGCAGGCGAGGGTGATAGCAATTCGAACGTCTCCGCGGGCCATGATCAGAAATCCCTGCGTCGTTGTGGACAGCGGCCTTGGGCGAAGAAAAACCCCGCCCAGGCGCGAGGTCCAAGCAGTCTAGCGCGCTTGCGCCCCCAGGGCGAGCGTCCCGGAAGACCTTGACGCAGGCAGCCCAAAGCGACAAGCTCGGCCCGCCGATCCGCCCATCTATAGAAGGAGACACGCTCCATGCATCTGCCTGAGCCGATTCCAGCCGCTGTCCACGATGAGACGTTCGCGGGCGTGACCTACCACATACGGGGCGAGCTGGTTCCCGAGCTGCAGATCGAGGTTGGGGGCACCGCCGCCGGAGGCGGTGGTCAGGCGGTGATGTTCGAGCACCATGTGCTGCTGTGGAAGGAGACGCAGCTGAACATCGAGCTGAAGAAACTGAAGGGCGCCATCAAGCGCAAGATCGCGGGTCTTGAGTTCTTCGTGACGCGCACGTCGGGCTCGGGGCGCATCGCCTTCTCGCGCGACTCTCCCGGCCAGTGCGTACCGCTGCACCTGCGCCAGGGCGAGGGGCTGGATGTGCGCGAGCACCAGTTCATTGCGGCGACGGACAACCTGGACTACAGCTTCGAACGGATCAAGGGCGTGCAGAACATGCTGCTGGGGGGATCTGGCTTCTTCATGGACAAGTTCCGCGCGACCGACGGCGACGCGCTGGTGTGGCTGCACGGTCACGGGAACGTGTTTCTGGTGCAGCTACAGGAGGGCGAGCAGCTCGACGTGGAGGCGGGCGGGTGGCTCTACAAGGACCCGACGGTGAAGCTAGAAGCGGTCACGATGGGGCTGAAGACGGGCATCTTCGGCGGCGGCGGAAAGCTGACGTGGAACCGCTTCACGGGCCCCGGGCGGCTGGCCATCCAGACGATGTTCATCGCTCCGCTGGAGGGCGTGGAGAGTCCGGCTGCCGCCGCCGGCGCGGGGGGCGTAGCGGGCGCGTTGATCTCGGGGATCGTGCGTGGTTAGAGCTCGTTTTAGGAGGAGTTCGCAGTGGGGTGCAGGGCGTAGCTCGCGGTGAGAGCGAATTTGTTCCCCTGCGCCTACTCGTACAGCGTGAGAGTGCCGAGGATCACGTAGATGGCCACGAGCGCCCAGCCCTCGAACTCGGCTGCCTCGCCGTCGCCTGTGACCTGCCAGAGCGCCAGCGCAGTCAGCGCGAGTGCGCCGATGTAGACGGGCGCGAGGGCAAAGGTGAGCTGGGTGGAGAGCAGGAAGGAGACGAGCACCAGCAGCGGGAACAGGAATGCCGCGATCTGGGCGACGGAGTTTTTGACCACCGAGATGGCCAGGTCGGCCTGTCCCTTCCAGGCGAGCACCAGCCCGGCTGTGTTCTCGACGGCGTTGCCGGCGATGGCCACGATCACGAGGCCGGCGAAGGCCTGGGAGATGTGCAGCTGCTGGATCGCCGGCTCGAGGCCCGCGACGAACCAGTCGGACACGAACGCAGATGCGCCGCCGGCGACGATCAGCAGGGTGAGCGTTACACCGAGCCCCAGCCGCGGACCTGGTCGCTCGTCGTCAGGCGCCTCGTTGGAGGATGGCTCGGCGGCAGGGTCCTTCTCGCTGGACGGCGCCGCGCCGGGTGCCTCATCGGAGCGCAGGTAGGGGATCACCCAGGCGAGGTACACGATCAGCAGGCACACGGCGCCCACGGCTGAGATCGCCTTGACGTGGTGGCTGGCGGGGTCGTGGGAGGCGAGCGACAGGCCGAGCAGCACGATGATGAAGACGGTGACCTGGAGCAGGGTGGCGGTGTCGCGGGGCAGGCGCTTTGAGAAGCGCATCAGCGAATCCTCCGAGTGGCGAGCGCCGACGACGATCACGAGGCCGAGCACGAGCAGGGCGTTGGCGAGGATCGAGCCCACGATGGCCGTCTGGGCGACGATCAGCTCGCCCTTCTGCAGGGCGAAGATCACCACGAACAGCTCGGGCAGGTTGCCGAGCGTGGACTGCATCATCCCCGTGACCCCCGGGCCGAAGCGCTCGCCCAGCTGCTCGGTCGCAAACGACACCACCCAGGCCAGGCCGGCCAGTGCGAGCGTGGCGAGCAGGAAGCGCGGGACGGGCGCCCAGGCGCCGTAGTCGGCCACGCCGGCCAGCGCGGTGAGCAGCGTGATGGCTGCCAGCGCCGAGCGCTCGATGGGGGTCAGCTTTGACATCCGCTACCGGCGGAGCCGCACCGGATGTGGCTAGTGGCTGTCGAGGACGCGGTCGATGAGACCGTAGTCGAGCGCCTGCTCGGCTGTGAAGAAGCGATCGCGCTCCATGTCGCGGCGCACCTCCTCGTCGGGCTTGCCGGTGTGCTTGGCGTAGATGGCGTCGATCTGTTTGCGCATGTTGAGAATCTCGCGCGCGTGGATCTCGATGTCGGTGGACTGACCCTCGAAGCCGGCGGAGGGCTGGTGGATGAGGATCCGCGAGTTGGGCAGCGCGGCGCGCTTGCCCTTGGCGCCCGCGGCCAGCAGCAGCGAGCCCATCGACATGGCCACCCCGACGCACATGGTGGCGACGTCGGGTTTGATGAAGTTCATGGTGTCGTAGATCGCCAGGCCCGAGTAGATGGATCCGCCGGGCGAGTTGATGTAGATCGAGATGTCCTTGTCGGGATCGTCGCTCTCGAGGTGCAGCAGTTGCGCCACCACCAGGTTTGCCACCTGGTCGTCGATGGGCGTGCCCAGGAAGATGATGCGCTCGTTGAGGAGCCTCGAGTAGATGTCGAACTCGCGCTCGCCTCGGGCGGTGCGCTCGATGACCATTGGAATCAGCGGCATGGCCCCACCCTAGCGCTCGGGCTCCCGGGACTGCCGGCATGGCGGCTGGACACCATTCCTCGGAAGCCCGCACTGGCCGCATGTCCGAGTTCTCTCTCAAGCTGTAGGGGTAGGAATGTTGACGACGATGTACAAAGAACGCCGCGCAAACCATGCTTGGAGTCGCCAATGAGCTTTCGCCCCTCACGTAAACGCCCTGCCAACGCACGCCCGCTCCGGGTCTGCTTCGGTGCAGCACTGGCGGCGCTCGCACTCGCGGCCCCCGTGGCAGCCATGACCAGCCACGCAGGCTGGCCGCCCAATCAGCACCTGGTCATGGACAAGGGGCCGGCCGGACAGGCCAACACGCTCACGGGTCTTGCGAACGTCCACAACTACCTGCTGGGCGGCTACGGCAACGACACCATCATCGGCGGCTCGGCCGGCGATGTGATCTGGGGCGACTATCACCCCAGCGGCGAGTCGCGCCAGACGGCGATCATCCACGCTGGCAACGGCAAGAACTTCATCTACTCAAACGACACCGTCAATTACGTGTGGACGGGCACCAACCCCGCCACCGTCGTGCACGCACACTCCGGCTCAGGGGTCATCCACTGCGAAAGCCCTGGCATCGTGGTGTTCACCAGCCACCATGCCCTCCCCCACTACAAGCTCGACGGCTGCCGACACATCAGCTTCTACTCAGTCGGCTACTAAGCCTCTGTCCAACACAAGTCTCTCTGCGGCTGCGGTATAGCCATCGTGATACAGCGACCGCAGAGAGAGATAGCTCCTCCGCCGCATCTTTGGATCAGAGGCTGACCGAGCGCATACCAGCCTCGTCGTAGCGCTCGCCGGCGGCCTCGGGCACGGCCTCAGCGATCCGCTCCACGTCCTCATCGCTGAGATCGACCTCGGCGGCGGCGACGTTCTCCTCCAGATAGGACACCCGCTTGGTGCCCGGGATGGGCACGATGTGCTCGCCGCGATGAAGCACCCAGGCGAGCGCCAGCTGACCTGTGGTGATGCCCTTCTCCTCAGCCAGCTCCTTGATGCGCTCGGCCAGCTTGAGGTTCTGCTGCAGGTTCTCGCCGGTGAAGCGCGGGCCGTGACGACGGAAGTCGCCTTCGTCGAGCTCCTCAGGCGATGAGAAGCGCCCCGAGAGGAAGCCTCGCCCCAGCGGCGAGTATGCCACTAGCGCGATTCCAAGCTCTTCCAGCGTCGGCAGGATCTCGGCCTCCACGTCGCGCGTCCACAGCGAGTACTCGGTCTGCACAGCGGCGATCGGATGCACTGCATGGGCGCGGCGGATCGTCTCGGCGCTCGCCTCCGAGAGCCCCAGATGGCGGACCTTGCCGGCCCTCACCAGCTCTGCCATCGCTCCCACCGTGTCCTCGATCGGCGTGTTCGGGTCGACCCGGTGCTGATAGTAGAGGTCGATGTGATCCACGCCAAGGCGCTGCAGCGAGCCCTCACAGGCGCTGCGCACGTAGTCGGGACTGCCGTCAACAGAGCGCTTGGGCGGGCTGTCGCCCTCGCCAAGCTCGAGCTTGATGCCGAACTTGGTCGCCAGGAAGACCTCCTCGCGGCGCTCTGCAATGGCCGCTCCCACGAGGCGCTCGTTGGTGTGCGGCCCATACATGTCCGAGGTGTCCAGGAAGTTGCAGCCAAGGTCCAGCGCCCGGTGGATCGTGCGCGTCGACTCCGCCTCATCGGTGGCGCCGTAGAACGCCGACATCCCCATGCAGCCGAGGCCGATGGCAGAGACCTCAGGGCCTTGTGGTCCGAGTGTGCGTGTCTTCATGCTGGGGCTGCCTTCCTGTCGGGGTCCGTCCACTCGGTATAGCAATCGCCCACCGGCGATCTGCGAGCGCTCGGCGCCTCACGCGCGGCTCGCTCAGCCGAGCGAGGCGCGCTCCAGCCACGCCCTGGCGCGAGCGCCCGCTCGGCAGCCATAATGTCGGCTGATGTTTGCGCTGAACCTGCCTAACCTTCTGACCGTCCTGCGGATCATGCTCGTGCCCGTCCTGGTGGTGGCGCTGCTCGGCAATACCCCCGCAGGCGATGTGCTCGCGGCGGTCGTCTTCGCGCTGGCATCCCTCACGGACTTCGTGGACGGCTACCTGGCTCGAGCACGCGGCTCCATCACCACGTTCGGCAAGCTCATGGACCCGCTGGCAGACAAGCTGCTGATTGTGGCCGCGCTCGTGTCGCTCGTGTCACTGCACCGACTGGCAGCGTGGGTGGCCATGGTGATCATCACGCGCGAGCTAGCCGTCACGATGCTGCGCCTGGCGGCAACCCAGGCGGGTGTGGTGATGGCAGCGAGCATGTTCGGCAAGGTCAAGACCTGCCTTCAGATAGCGGCCATCCTCGCGGTCATCGCCGTCCACGGCATGCCCCTGTGGGTCTCAGCGCTGCTGTATGTGGCCGTCGCCGTGACTGTGCTCTCGGGCCTTGACTACTTCTTTGGCATCCGTCGGCGGATGCAGCAGAGCGAACACGCCGGCGCCGGCAGCTAAGCCCCGCGGCCGCCTTCGTTCAGCCACTCCTCGAGGCTCGTCTGGTGAGCGACGCGGACACCCGATGCGATCTCATCGCGCAGCTCAGACAGCGTGCCGTGACGTTCGGCGACCACGTTGTGCTGGTGGATCGTCTCGAGGTTCTCTTGGCGCGCCGACACAAAGCTAGCCCCGTCCAGATCCCCGAACGTTGCCACCGCTCCGGCGATCATCTCGCGCACGCAATCCTCGACAAAGCGGGGACGACGGTGTGCCTTTTCAACGACCTCGAGCTCATCTGAACGCTTCATCAGCTCATATATCTCAGACGACATGCTCGACTCGGCTATCTCCAGCAGCGTCGTCGCATCGATCTCACTGGAGCAGTCCTCCGTGCAGCCGATCTGAAGCGTCGCCAGACCGCGCTGGTTGTGCGTCGCGATCGGCACAGTCGCAAGGATCGCGTCTATCTGCTCAGCCGAGAAGTCCTGGGCGGCCAGCCGCTCGCGTGCCCGCGCCGCGACCAGCTCCTGCGCACAAGGACACGCAGTAATGCCCGTGGCGGACACCCCGACCGTACGCCTGGTGCCGTGCTCGAAGGCCACAGCACGACCGTGCAGCGTGTAGATCTCCTGCGTCTGGATGCCCGATACAGGCGCCGGCTTGTGCTCCGGATAACGCGCCGCGATCGTGACCTCCGCGCGCTCGGCGCCCTGTCGCGCGCGCACCAGCTCGGCGATTTTCTGAGCAAGCGTCTCCGCACGAAACGGCGCCTCGCTGAGCACCACCGCGCCGATCGTCTCATTGACCACCTCGTCGAAGCGAGACATGTGCGCGCCCTTCTGCTCGCCGCTCAGATCCACGTAGCAATCGAAGCTCGCCAGGAACAGCTCCTCGCGGATTCGCACCACCTTCTCCACACCAACCACGCCCACCCGCGAGAGCCCAACGGCGATCGTCGGCGTGCGCGCCTGCACATCATCGCCCGCGCCCCGGGTTGGAGACAGAGTGAGGGTCGCCCTTGTCGCCTGCACCGTCGCTAGCGTAGCGCCAGGGGAGCAGATGTTGCCATCCGTCGGTAGGCGTGTTCCTCCGGTCGGGATTCTGGTATCACTCCGCACTTAGCCCGTCGAGCCGCCCAGGGGAATCACGGGGCCACGGTTCGAGGGCAGCGGCGAGAAGCAAAGCAACTGCCAATGCAAACGCAACGCACAGGAGGCTTAGCGTAGGTGAGGGGAGGTCGAAGCGGATGCCCGCTTCGAGGGGAGTAGTAAGTCCTTGGGAGTCCAATTGAGCGAGAAGCTTGATGGTCTGTTGATTGCCCCGGCTACGGCCGTGGTAGAGATCGAGGAGTTGCAGGGGGTCATAGCCGAAGGTCAGGACAAGGGGTTCCTGGCGGCCGAGGCCCTAGACACGGCGCTGGAGGAGGCAGAGCTCTCTCCCCAGCAGTTGCAGGATCTGTTCAGTTATCTGGAGGAGCACGGGATCGACATCATCGGTTCCAGCGACGCCGCCTCCGAGCTGCACCCCCACGGACAGGGCGCAGATGTGGCCCGAGTGACTGCCCGGGATCCGCTGTCTGAGGTCGCAAGCGAGCCGGCTCTGGACGATGAGGAGTCGGAGGCCGAGGAGCGCGATGAGCAGATCCAGGGGCTTCATGCCCGCATGGATGAGCTCAAGCGTCCCGAGGTCGATCTCACCGTGGAGCCAAGCCTGGACTCCTTGCGTCTGTACCTGCGCTCCATCGGGCGTGTGCCACTGCTCAGCGCCGAAGAGGAGGTGTCCCTGGCCAAGCGCATCGAGCGCGGCGACGTCGCCGCCAAGCAGCACATGGTCGAGGCGAATTTGCGACTGGTCGTCTCAATCGCCAAGGGCTACGTGGGACGTGGCCTGACGCTGCTCGATCTGATCCAAGAGGGATCTCTCGGGCTGATCAGGGCGGTCGAGAAGTTCGACTACCGCAGGGGCTACAAGTTCTCCACATACGCCACCTGGTGGATTCGCCAGGCGGTCACCCGTTCGCTCGCCGACAAGGGCCGCACGATCCGCATACCCGTGCACATGGTCGAGCGACTCAACAAGCTCATCCACGCCGAACGTCGGCTCATCCAACAGCTCGGCCGCGAGCCCAGCCCCACAGAGCTCGCAGACGAGCTCGAGTGCACCGTCCGTGAGGTGCGAGACATCATGCGCATCACCCAGCAGCCGATCTCACTGGAGAAGCCTGTGGGCGAGGAGGACGACTCCGCGCTCGCAGACTTCGTCGAGGACGTCTCGGCCGAGTCTCCCTTCGAGATCGCCTCTGAGGCGCTACGCCGGGAGAACGTCATGCGGGTGCTCGCCTGCCTGCCGCGTCGTGAGCGCGAGGTCATCGAGATGCGCTACGGCATCGTCGGCGGACGCTCCCGCACGCTGGAGGAGGTCGGTCGCGCCTTCAACATCACCCGCGAGCGCGTCCGCCAGATCGAGAACAGGACATTGAAAAAGCTGCAGACGCTGCCCGAAGCCCAACAGCTGCGCGAGGCATCCTGAGGGCCGCCGCTCCGTTTTGGGCGGCGGCTGGGCTGGAGTTATTCTCTTTTCGTCGTCAGCTGTGTAACGATGGTTATACAGCTGACGGCGAGAGTAACAACAACCCCCGCCGGCCAACACGGCTCCCGCCGGCACTCAGGCTCAATCCCTAAACTGACGAGCCCCCGGCGGGGTTCCCGAGCGGTCAAAGGGGACGCGCTGTAAACGCGTTGGCTCTGCCTTCGCAGGTTCGAATCCTGCCCCCGCCATGTCCGTTAGAGCAACTCACGGACGGTAGATCTATGCGCCATGCGCCGAGAGCTGAGTAAGCATGGGACCTTCACATGACTCCGTTCGGCTCCAGGACGACGATGTGCTCCGCGCGAGTACATCGAGCCTGCACGCTCCCAGCGGCTTCACGCTCCCGGGCGGGGGAAGCATGCTCTACCCCGGCGGCCCTCACGAGATGCGTGCGATGGTTGCCGACCACGAGCGCCTGCACGTTGACCTCAACGGGCATTCGGCGTTCGGTCACCTGCTGGCCCGCGTGGGTGCTTGCGTCAACGGGACGGACCAGGAGACGAGTCGCCGGGCGCGTGCGCGCCTGGCAGCTCTCGTCGACCTCTGCCGCACGACGCACGAGGTATGCGCGACTGGGCCCTCCCTCTGGCACACAACGCAATCGGCGGACAAGGCCTTGCAGGACTACCCCCGCTACCGGAGATACCTGGAGCTTGGCCGGATGCTGTGCGGCGACTTCAAAGAGGACTCGATGGCAGCCGAGTACCTGGTGGTTGCGGCTTGCTGGGTCGCGATGCAGGTTCCCCTGCACTCAGAGTTGAAGACTTATGACGAGGACGACATTGCTGCGATCCCGGAGATGCTCAGACCCGACGTGCGTCTACAGGCGTTGCTCGACCGACGCGAGTCCCTGGACTTCACCTGGATTCCCGACGCCGTTCCGCAGGAGTGGCTGACGGGTCGCGCGATCGACATATCGAGGGAGGGGCTGGCATCCGCTGACAGCTCCTTCGTCGAGCGGACGACAACGCTCTCGGTGAGGCTCTACCTGCAGTACGGGCAACTCCTCGAAGAGTTGGGGATGCCCGTGCTCGAGTGGGACGGTCACTGCAAGTACGCAGGCGCCCGCATCTCAGAGCTGGTTGATCCGCCCTTGCTGTTGAGCGAGGCGATCGACGGGACCTCCGACTACGCCGCTGAGGCTGTGCGCGAGACCCTGCTGGCGATCAACCCACTTCCCCAGTTGGAACTGCACGAGCAGGAGCGTCTCGTCAGGCGCGAACCTGCCGGCCCTCTCCACGTGCGCCCCATCACCGACTTCCCTGTGCAGAGCGTGTCCGACTGGGCTCTGGTCGACTTCATTGTCGATGAGCCCGTCCCTCACATACTGGTCGTTGTTCGGCCCGTCGAGCTCGTGATCGAACAGTACGCGCCGGATGAGCGCACGGTCGAGCTGCTGCGCGGTGCAGCTCGCGGAGGAGTGCTGACGGCCGCGCGGGTCACGACCGTGCCGCG
Source organism: Solirubrobacteraceae bacterium (assembly GCA_030151725.1). GTDB lineage: Bacteria > Actinomycetota > Thermoleophilia > Solirubrobacterales > Solirubrobacteraceae > Palsa-744. The sequence continues at coordinate 9,991 of JASLDD010000269.1, read as the reverse complement.
CCCCGGCGAACTCCTCACAGTCATGGCACTGCTCACCGAGCACGCACACCTCGGTTTGTTGACTCAGCTTCCGACCGAGCCCGAGCAGTGCCCTCCGTACGTAGTGTCCAACACATCGTTTTCGTGCATGCTGGTGCCAGCGTGGGGCGAATACTGGGTGCTGCTCATGCAGATGCTGACAACTCCCGTCACGTTGTGCGATGTGCTGCCGTCACAATGGCTTCGGAGGTTGACAGCGTCGGAGGACAACTCCGGCCTGAGCTTCGCCATCACCGAACTGCACCCACCTCCGGGATATGACCTCGTCCACGTGGATGCCCTGGCGGCAATAGCGATCGAGCTGGCGGAGGCGCACGGAATGATGGACCGCTGGACGGTGCTCTTCGGCAGTCCCGGGATGATCGGCCCGCTCGCCGCTACGCTCGCCAAGCAGCACGCAGTCAAAGCCGAGGAGCCTGATCTACTCACATCCTCCATCGCCCCCACCTCGGCGGTGATGGCCCGTCTCGCAAGCGAAGAGCCGTGGTTCGATCGTGAGGGGCTCTCCTACGTACAACCTGGGGAACTCACGGAACCCAAGGCGGGCCAGCAGATCGTCAGTTGGTGTCTGAATTTGACTCGATCGCTGCGTGCCCGCCAGGCGGCCTGGAGGAAAGAGCGGGCCACCGAAACGGGCGCCTGACGCGCTCGCCGACCGTGCACAGCGCGCGGAGTCAGCGTGGCACTACGGCTGCGACGCAGGGTCGCCGGGCGTCAGGTCCTCGTCCTCCAGCCCGATCTCCCGCCCCTCCTCGTCGAGGACCTTGACCGGCACGGGGTTGCGCCGGGCTGCGCGCCAGCGATCGACCGTTTCGAGCGTGCGCCTCATCGCATAGCCTCCCGCCGCCCCCGCGGCACCCTCGAGGACCTTTACGAGGAACTCATCCGGTGAGACGAAAAGGCCGATACTGCCCGGCGGTAGCGCACGCACCGTGAACTGGACACGCACGTCTACGAACTCGGCCTCCAAAGCGTGCTTGAGCTCTTCCAGCTCCTCGACGTCAGCCTCTCTCACCGAGGCGTGCGGAGGGGCGGTCGAGATCGCTATGTCGAGTGTCTCCGCCACGACACGCGCAGCCTATCCATAGACCGGAGCCTTGCGCTCGGCAAGCCCGGCGTCTGCGCAGCAACCGTTCCCGCTGCGTTGATCGTCCCACAGCGCCCGCGAGCGCCTCAGGCGCCCGACCCGTCCGCTATCGCGCTTCGGCCTTGACCTCAATCGGTTCGGCGCTCTTGAGCTTTGCCTTGCTCGTCAGCCCAGACTGCACCGCAGAGGCCGTCCCGAGCGCCGTCGCAAGCGTGTCCTTGGCACCCCCTTCAAACTGTTCGGACGCCTGTTTGCCTGCGGTGGCTTTGAAGGACAGCGTGTTGCTGGAAGTGGTCTTGTCGATCTTGCCGAACGGCGCGATCACCGAGCCCGTCACCGCCAGTTTCGTGCCAGCGCATTCCGCCGTCAGCACGTTCGGCGTGCCCGCCAGATCTAGGCCGACAGAGACGTTGAGCTGGCCGCCTTCGACGGCGTCCTTGACGAAGCCCAGCGAGCCCTGCAGCGATCCCGTAACGATTTCGCCGCTTGCCGCTCCGGCGCTCTGGCAAGGTTCTTTGTTCGTGGCCAGCTTGCAGCCGGTGAACGTGATCGTGGCGGTGGCCGTTTTGGCGCCCGTGTAGGAGCCGGCTGTCGCCGCGTGCGCACACGTCAGCGTCGAGGCTCCCCCCACGGCTTCGAGGGTGCTCTTGCCTGCGCTGGCCGTGAACGACGGGTCGGCCCCAGGTCCGGTCGTCCATTCGTACTCGCCGCCCTTGGATGGGCTCAGGCAGCCAGAGTCGTTGTAGCTGCCGCCGTAGATCTTTTCTTTGCCTTCCTTGACCCCCGCCAGCTTCACGCAGCGTCCCAACTCGGGGATTTCACGCTGCGCCTTGACCAGAGCCGAGGATACGTTCTCGAAAGTGCTGTTGAGGATTGCCGTGTTGTGGCCCGCGGCCGCAGGCACACCGGCGATCAGGTCCACAGACGGGTCCACCAGCAGCGAGAGCAGGCCAGCGCATCCGCTCGCGCCGGGCACCGAGAAGGTGTTGTCGACCAGCGATGCGCCTTTGACGATCACGATGTTGCCGTCGCCGGCAAATTCGAGCGTCCCCTTGCCACCAGTGATCGGTTTGCCGGGCGCCGGTGGATTGGTGGTGCCGGCCGTGAGCTGAGGATCGATGGGCGTGCTTTCAGAGCCGATGTAGCAGGAGCTCCCCAGCGAGGGGTTGTCCAGTTTGGCCTTGATCGGCAGCGAGACCGCTGTGCCGCTGCCGGCAAACAGGTTGCCCACGTTGAGTGCCACGGGGCCGGCCAGTTCGGCAGTGGTGGTGACTTCGGTGAGCGGCGGCAGGAATTCGACTCCGATCAGCCCGCCCGGAAGCTGCAGCGGCGTCTTTGACAGCGTGTTTCCGTCGGCCGCCGGGATGAGGTAGGGCGATGTGGAGCTCGTGCCGCCCTGCAACGTGATCGTCTTGTTGATCGGCACAGTCTTTGAGCCGAGATGAAATTCCCCGCTGGTCGTGTAGGACACGATGCACCCGACCACTCCCGGGGTGTTCACAGGGCAGTCGTCGAACACGGAGAATTCCTGCTGCAGCCCTGCCTGCGCAGGCGCAGCACCCACCAGCACAACTCCGAGCGGGGCGCCAACGGCCACAGCCATGGCGAGCGCCCACCGACGCAGCTGAGACGCCCGCATCCATACGCCCTTCACGATCCCTCTCAGCACCATTTGCGCTCCCTCCCGCGAGGTCTATCGACAGCCTGCCGGGAAGGATCGTACCCCATTGACCTTTAGTTGCAAACACTTTTTTAATTCGCAAGCCCTGGGCTGGCATCGCCTAAATCTCTCACTTCCATAAACCGAAAATTACTCAAATGTGTTGGTCCCCCAGAGGTGACATACGGGGTTATGATCCAGCTTGCCGGCGACTTGAGGGAGGCATTTGGATGCGCACCGCGGCAGGCAAGAGAGTGGGGATCGCAGCCGCCACAGCGGTGCTGACATTCAACATCTGGACCGGTGCCCCCCTGGCGGCGATGTGGATCGGCTCGAAGGTCGCCGGCGCGCACCCCTTGAGCATGCTCGGCGTCTGCACCGTCGTGGTGGCGCTCGCCGCTCTCGACTTCAGCCTGACGATGGCGCTCACGTGGCTCAACAACCTTTACCGCGAGCTCGCCGGCCTGCCGCCCACGGCCAAGCGCGAAATCGGGGTGCGCATGCGCGCCGAGTCCGAGCTGAGCACCAGCCCCCGCAGGGCATCCACGCTGGAGGGCATCGTGGTGCTCAACGTCTACTTCGCCTTTGCGGCGCTGGTCATCTGGTACGTGTTCTTCGCGGCGGCGCCCTCCGCGTTCATGCTCTAGTCGCTGCGAGCGACCTGCACGCGCCTCAGACCCGCTGCAGCATCTCCTGGGCGCCCACTTCAGCAGCGATCAGCTCGGCTATCGCCGGGTTGGGCACGACAGTGGTCGCATCGGCGCACACCTTCGGCCAGGGTGCGCCCGGGCGACTGAGGTAGAAGCCCTGCACCAGCGGCACCCCCAGGCGCCGCACGGCACGCAGCTCCGCCTCGTTCTCGACGCCCTCGGCCACCAGCATGCAGCCAACCTGATTCGAGTAGCCCACCAGGGCGCCAACCAGGGCCGAGCGCTCGCTGTCGCTGTCGATCCCGCAGACCAGCGAACGGTCCAGCTTGAGGTAGCCGGGCAGCACGCTCGTGATCTGGCGCAGGCCCGAGTAGCCCGCCCCCATGTCATCCACCGCCAGCACCGCTCCCCGCTCCCGCAGCGGCTCGACCGCGCTCGCGAGCTCCTTGTCGTGGTAGACGAGCGTCTCCTCGGTGATCTCGACGATCAGCCCCGACAGACCATCCGGGCGAGCGCCCCCGGCTGCGTGCAGGAGCTTGGCGGCTCGGGGGTCGAGCAACACCGGTGCAGAGAGGTTCACCGACAGGCTGGTGCCCAATGGACGCTCTACGAACAGCTCAAGCGCCTTGCCCAAGCAGGCTAGCTCCAGCGCGGCGCGCTCACCCAGTTCCTCAGCCAGAGCGAACCAGTGCAGAGGGCTTCCATCATCGATGGCGATGGCGAAGCGTGCGAGCGCCTCATAGGCATGGATGATGTCGGTGCGTATGTCCACGATCGGCTGCACCGCCATCGTCAAGCCCTCGCCGCCAATCACGCGTGTGAGCGCCTTGCGCTCCGCCGCTCGCGATCCCGTGCGTCGTTCCGTTGTTGCGGCGTCGCGCTGGGCTCGGCCATGCTCACCCAGATCGGTCATCCGCGCCGATAGATCGCCGGCGAACAGGAGCGTCTCTGCATTTTCCGCATCCAGGCGAGCCTGCCTTAGCAGCAGGTTGAGCTCGCGTGTGAGGCGCCCGCTGGTGAGCAGCAGGCCCACCGTGGCCGCACAAAGAGCCGCGTATTCAGCGCTCAACGCCTGCTCGCGAACGATCGGCGCGAGCAGCGATAGCAGCACGATGGTGCGCCCGATCCAGTGCACGCGTCCGCCGCGCGCCAACACACCGCTGGCCACAGCCGCCAGCCACAGGACGGTGAGCACCCCCACGTGCTGGGGACCCAGGCCGATGATCAGCAGCCCGGCTGTTCCCGCCAGCGACTCCTCCACGCTCAGCCAGGCCATGCGTGGCGCCGCAAGCTGCACGCCGGCGGTGAGCGTGATGATGCAGAACCCGATCAGTCCAAGGATCGGGTGCGGAAGCAGTGACGGTTGCACCGCCAGCAGTGCCACACCGGTGCCGCCCATCGCGATTCGGCTCAGCGCAGCCGTCCGGCGCGCGCGCAGGACGTGCCCATCTGTCTCGATTGGGACCCGCCCGCCACTGAGCGCCATCTCCGAGGGTCGGCCTCACACGCGCCCGTCTTGAGGTTTGCGGGAGATCCTCGACCGGTATCTACTTCTCGGCAGGCCTCGAATGGGCCATCGCCGAATGCACTCCCGGCGCGAGCCCGAGCCGCACGGACACCTTTCCCAGGAGACCCAGCAACTGCTCGCGCTCCTCGGCGCTCAGGTCCGCGCACACGTTCTGCTCGTGGGCTACCGCCTCAGAGAAGGCACGCCCAAGCAGCTCGCGCCCGCTGTCGGTCAGATGAAGCGCACGCGTGCGTCTGTCATCGGGGTTGTGTCGGCGTTCGAGCAGCCCTCGCGCTTCCAGGGCATCCACAAAGGCGACCATCCGGCTCGCCGGGATCCGCAGCCGCTCGCCGACCGCCTGCTGTGAGCGCCCCTCGTTGGCCTGCACAGATCGCAGAAGCGCGAACTCACGCGGCTCGAGGCCCACGGGAGCTAGGATCTCGCGAAAGCGCTCAGCGACCGCGAAGCCAATCGTCGATACCGTGAATCCGACTGACCGGAATGGCACAGTTGAGTCCGGCGTGAGCGCGACGGCCCCCTCGACTTTGGGCTCGCCCTCGGCTCCGCCTGCCAGGCCTGCCGATTCGCCGACATCGGCCCGCAACTGACCATCAGGGAAGCCGCTCCGATGATTTTTGCGCGGCAGGCCGGTCGAACCAGATGTGCTCATGTCGTAGCCGATCATATCCACTTGAAAAGACTTGTGGTATAAACGGTTTTCCGATGGAATCATTCTCAACAGAATCGACAAACGGGAGGGCAGCCCTGTGAGCGGCGGCGCGATGGCCGACAACGGCATCGAGGTAGAGGGGCTGATCCGTGACTTCAAGGGCGGCGTGCGTGCCGTGGACGGGATCGACCTGCATGTGGCCCTGGGCGAGATCTATGGCTTCCTCGGTCCCAACGGCGCCGGCAAGTCGACGACCGTGCTGGTGCTCACGACGCTGCTCCCACCGACCGCCGGCAAGGCGTTGGTGGCGGGCCTGGACGTGGTCCACCAAGGCGCGGAGGTGCGCCGGGCGATCGGGGCCTCGCTGCAGGAGTCGGCGCTTGACCCCTTCTTGACAGGACGCGAGCACATGCGCCTGCAGAGCGCACTGCACGGCCTGAGCAAGGCCGACCGCGAACAGCGCGGCACTGAATTGTTGGAGCGCGTCGGGCTGACCGATGCCGCCGACCGCAAGGTGGGCGGCTACTCGGGCGGCATGAAGCGACGTTTGGATCTGGGCCTGGCGCTCGTGCACCGCCCGCGGCTGCTGTTCCTCGACGAGCCCACCACGGGCCTTGACCCGCAGAGCAGGGCGGCGCTGTGGGACGAGGTCAGGCGCCTGGCCGACGACGGGGTGACGGTGTTCTTGACCACGCAGTACCTCGAGGAGGCCGACGTGCTGGCCGACCGCGTGGGCATCATCGATCGCGGCAGGATCGTGGCGGAGGGCACACCGACTGAGCTCAAGGCTGCGATTGGACGACCGTCAGTGGAAGCAATTCCGCAGGACCCGGGCGAACGCGGACGGCTGGAGGAAGTGCTGCATCGCTTTGGCGACGCCGCCGCCGCCTCCCAGAGCGGCGTGGCGGCACGACTGCCGGAGGGCGTGAGCGACCTGGCGGAGATCGTGCGCACGCTGGACTCGGAGGGCTTGAAGATCGCCGATCTGCGCCTGCACTCGCCCACGCTCGACGATGTCTTCCTCGCCAAGACGGGGCGCTCGCTGGAGGGCGCAGGCGACGAGGACGACGGCGAGCAGGCAGAGCCACAGCAGGCAGAGCTCCAGGCATCATGAGCGAAGGGCACTTCACACAGATCGCTGTGCTGGCCAGGCGCTCGATGCTGAAGACGCTGCGCCAGCCATTTCAGATGTTCCCGATCGTGTTCTTCCCGCTGATCCTGTTGGCGGTCAACGCGAGCGGGCTGAAGGCGGCGACCCGACTGCCGGGTTTCCCGACGCACTCCTATGTGTCGTTTGCGATCGCCGTGGCCTTCATCCAGGGCGGCATGTTCGCGCTGATCAACACCGGCACCAACCTTGCGGAGGACATCGAGAGCGGCTTCTTCAACCGCCTCGCGCTGACCCCCTTGCATCGCGTGTCGCTGATCGCCGGGCTGCTCGTCGGCGTGGGCGTGCTGGGAGTGCTGCAGTCAGGGGTCTACATCCTGATGTCCCTAGTGGCCGGCGCGCATCTGCAGGCGGGCTTCGGGGGGGCGCTCGTGATCCTCGTGCTGGGCTCCATCACCGCCATGGGGTTCGGCGCATTGGGCTGCGCGGCGGCCCTGCAGACCGGCTCGGGCGAGGCGGTACAGGGCCTCTTCCCGCTGTTCTTCGTGTTCATCTTCCTGTCCTCCAGCAACCTGCCGCGCAACCTGCTGGGCAACGGCTGGTTTCACGGCGTGGCCGACTGGAACCCGATCTCCTACTTGATCGAGGGCTTTCGCAGCCTGTTCATCTTCGGCTGGGACGGCACGGCGATCTGGCGTGGCTTTGCGGTGGCGATCGGCCTGACGATCGTCTCGCTCTTCGCCGTTGCAGGCGCCCTGCGTACAAGGCTGCAGCGAACATGAGCGCCCAATCCAACTCGGCCCCCGTGCCCATCCCTCCGGCCGGTGGGGGCCTGTGGCGCGTCGCCTGGACGATCGCCTGGCGCAGCCTCTACACGTACGTGCGCAGGCCCGATCTGTTCGTGCCCTCGCTGGTCTTCCCGCTGGTGTTCTTGGCGAGCTTTGCCGGCGGCCTGCAGGCGCTCGGCAAAGTACCCGGCTTCAGCTTCCCGGCCGGCTATACGGCTTTTCAGTTTGTGTTCGTGCTGTGTCAGTCCTCGATGTTCGCGGGCCTGTTCACGGGGTTCAGCCTGGCGTTCGATTTCGAGAGCGGGTTTGCGCGACGACTCATGCTCGCGGCCGAGGATCGTCGCGGCATAGCGCTGGGATATGCCCTGGTGGCACTGTCGCGCGCCGCGATCACGCTGAGCGTGGTGACGGCTGTGGCGGTGGTGACGGGAATGCGGATCACGGGCGACGGCGTGGACATGGTCGGCCTGTATGGCCTGGCGGCGCTGCTCGTGCTCGTCGGCTACGCCTGGGCGGCCGGCGTGGCCTTTCGCTTCCGTTCGATCCAGGCCGGTCCCCTGATGCAGACTCCGGTGTTCCTGATCATCTTCCTCGCGCCGGTGTACGTGCCGCTGAACCTACTCAAGGGCTGGATTCACAGTGTCGCCAGCTTGAACCCGGCAACCGCTTTCCTGGAGGCCGGCAGAGGGTTGATCTCAGGCGTTCACGACCACACAGGCCTGGCGTTCATCTGCGCGGTGGCCCTGATCCTGCTGTTCTCCGTGTGGATGCTCACCGGCCTGCGCAACGCCGAAACCTCCGGCTGATCAGGCAGTGGGCGCGCTCTCGCCGCCCAGCTCGCGCGCGAGCTCTTCTGCCTGCGGCGTGCTCACCAGCACCCTCTTGAGCGCCCCGTGGTTCTCGACCGCAAAGGACAGGCCGGGCTGGCCGCGGCGAACGACGAACGCTTGATCGAGGCGGATGGTGCGGGCGATGAACAGCAGCCACGGCAGGCGTAGCCCAGCCTTCATCCCCGCGCCCATCGCCTCACGCACCGGCTTCTCGACGACGCGCACGTCGCTGATGTCCGAACGCGCCACCCGGATGTCTTTGAGCAGACCCAGGACCTTCTCCCAGCGGGCAAGGCGCACTTCGACGGCTTCGGGGGTGACGATCACGCGCATGAGCGCAGCCTAGATGGTTGATTGCACGAGGCTGCACCGCTCGCTGGCACGTATGACCGGCGTTGGCCGGTGTCCTCGGGCTCGCCCTTCGAACATAGCTGCGGCCAATTGGGGTAGAACAGAGAGGAGCACTCAACGCCAAAGCGCGAGATGCTCGGCCATTCAGCTAGAAGGGAGTGCCGCTCATGGAGTCCTCGCAGCCGGTCAGAATCCTCGTCGTGGCGCACAAGACCGCGGCCACAGAGCCGCTGCTGGAGGCGGTGCGTGAGCGCGCGCAGCGCGGCCCGAGCAAGTTCTCACTGCTCGTGCCCAACGCTGCCCATGGATTGCACAAGGTGGTCGATGCCGAGGACCAGGGCGCCGGGGAGGCCCAGCATGTGCTCGACGAGGCGCTGCCGGCGCTGAGCAAGGCAGCCGGGACCGAAGTCGAGGGCATCGTCGGCGACCCAGATCCCTCGGCAGCTGTTCAGGACGCGATCAACCTACGCGGCTTCGACGAGATCATCATCTCGACCCTGTCGCCCAAAGTGTCGCGCTGGCTGAAGCTGGACTTGCCGAGCAAGGTCTCCGGCATGGGTCTCCCGGTGACCACTGTCACGCCGGCCGACGACCAGTAGCGCCCCGGGCAACATTTCGCCCCGCCCCGCTGCGTGAGAAGCCCTCGGCGTAAGCAGCTCCGATGCCAGCCACAGCGGCGTCCAAGGACGCCATCGATCACTCGCGCGCGTGTGTAGATATGTCTTCACGGTACAGTCTCGTTTCTCGTTCGAGGCGACCACCAGACCATATGTCCACCGTCTGACAGTTGTCTGTGGAACTTTCGTCTGCACAACGCGAGAGTTGGAACCATGGAGAATGTCCGCACGCAATTCGCCGCAAACCTCCGCTATCACCGCGATCAGGCGGGGCTTTCTCAGGAGGCTCTGGCGGACCTGTGCGACCTGCACCGCACCGAGATCAGCCTGCTCGAGCGCTGCAAGCGCTCGCCACGCCTGGAGACCATCGTGATCCTCTCGCGAGGCCTCAAGCTGTCATCTCCCGGCGAGCTGCTCGAGGGCATCAGTTGAGCTGACGCTCGTGGCCCGGGCGGGCCTGGCGAGCACAAGGCTCGCCATTTGGGGGGCATGATCGGGCCGCAGGGAAGACGCAGGCTCCCGGCGCTACGATGCTGGCCACGCCCAGCTAGCTCAGTTGGTAGAGCACTTCCATGGTAAGGAAGGGGTCATCGGTTCAAGTCCGATGGAGGGCTCTCTACGGGGGGTCTCTGGGGGGAGCCCGCTCCCCCCAAACCCAAGGTTGGGGTCATCGGTTCAAGTCCG
>JASLDD010000190.1 GCA_030151725.1 Solirubrobacteraceae bacterium | reverse complement strand
CCAGGCCCTCGACACAGCGGGCCATCCCTTCACCGTGAAGGTCGTCGGCGGCTTCAAAAACCTCCCCTTCAGCCGCATGGGCAAGCGCAAGGAGATCATCGAGCTGACCGGCCAGCAGGATGTCCCGGTGCTCCTTCTCGATGACCGCTCCACGGTCATCGGCAGCGAGCAGATCGTGGCCTGGGCCAAGAGTCATCCCGCCTCCGCCTGAGAGGCGCGAGCAGCGCTCTCCCACGATGCCCCCGGCTGGATTCGAACCAGCGACCCTCGGATTAGAAGTCCGATGCTCTATCCAGCTGAGCTACGGGGGCGCGATCGCATCGTCGACACAGTCTGCCCGCAAGCGGCGCGCGTTGACGGGACGTTTCCAATCGTGACACCTGTTCTGGACCGAACCCGACTGCCGCAGCGGCGCAATGCGAAAGAGCGGTCAAACGATACTTAGGCACGATTGAGCAGAAACGTGTAAAAGTTGCGTCATGAGCCCAGTGGAGAGTGACGAGGAGGACCTGACCCGCAAGCAGCGCCGTGAGCAGGCGCGCGCCGGGCGCAGGGAGATGGAGGAAGCCGAGGCCGCCAATGCCGCCCGGCGCAAACGACTCACGCAGCTCGGCATGATCGCCGGCTTGGTGGTGGTGGTGATCGTGATCATCCTCGTGGCCACGGGCGGCGGCAGCAAATCGAAACCACCGGTTGTTGGAACGAAGATCGCCAACAAACAAGCCCAGGTCGTGACGGCGCTCGTCGCCGGCATTCCTCAGAAGGGCAACGTCCTGGGCTCCCCCTCTGCTCCCGTCACCCTCCAGTACTTCGGCGACCTCGAGTGCCCCGTCTGCAAGGAATTCACGCTCGGCGCCCTGCCCGCGGTCATTCAGAAGTGGGTGCGCTCCAACAAGCTGAAGATCGAATACCGCTCACTTGAGACCGCTACACGCGAACCAGAAACATTCAAGACCCAGCAGGTCGCAGCCCTGGCCGCGGGCAAGCAGAACAAGATGTGGAACTTCGTCGAGCTCTTCTACCACGAGCAGGGAGAAGAGGACAGCGGCTACGTCAACGAAAAATACCTCCAGGGCCTTGCCCAGCAGATTCAGGGCCTGAACCTTGCGAAATGGACCACCGATCGCAACACTCCCGGCCTGCTCAACCAAGTCGAAAGCGATGGCCAGGCGGCCAACAACGCGGGCTTCAACGGCACCCCCTCTTTCCTGCTCGGCAAGACTGGTAGCACGCTATCCAAGTTCGAATTCAGTTCCCTGAGCGACGCTTCGTCGTTTGACGAAGCCATGGAAAAGCTGCTCAAGGCATAGGGCTGCGCATGAGTGCCCGCACCCTGAGGATCACGCTGCTCATCCTCGCGGTGATCGGACTGGGCATCGCCAGCTACCTGACCTACGTGCACTACGCGGGCATCAAGCCCGCATGCACGGCCGGGGAAAGCTGCACCAAGGTGCAGACCTCGATCTACTCCAAGCTCGCCGGCGTGCCCGTCGCGCTGATCGGTCTGCTCGGCTACATAGCGATCGTGGGATCGCTGCTCGTGCCTCAGGGCGAGAACAGCCGCCTCGCAACCATGTCCTTCACGGTTGTCGGCTTCGGATTCAGCGCCTACCTGACCTACCGCGAGCTCTTCTCCATCCACGCCATCTGCGAGTGGTGCGCAACGAGCGCCGGGATCATGACGATCCTGGTGTGCGGCTCGATCTGGCGCTTCCTGCGCGGCGATCCCCTCCCGCTCCCCGGCGCAGTGGGACTGACCGGCCAGAGCAACGGCCACGAGCCGAGCGCTCCGCTCGGCAGCGCCTCCTAGCCAGTAGTAAATACGTCCAGCGGGCGGCTGCCGCGTCCGGGCAGACGTCCTCGAAAGCCGACGGGGTAGGCAGGAATGGGCTTTCACTCGACGAGCACTGCTCCGAATACGAGCTTTGAGTCCGCGCTCGGGGATGAGGCGCGGATCGCTCGCCTGTTCGAGATGACCAGCGACCTGCTGGCGACCATCTCCCTCGACGGCCGCTTCACCCTCCTGAACCCGGCCTGGGAGCAGCTGTTGGGCTGGACCCGAGAGGAGCTGCAGTCCAAGCCCATGCACGAGCTGATGCATCCAGACGACGTCGAGCCGACGCTCGCCGTGATGCGTGCCTCCGGCGAGCAGCGCACGGCGCAGCTCGAGAACTTCACCAACCGCTATCGCCACCGCGACGGCTCCTGGCGCTGGCTTCTGTGGAGCGCCCGCCGCGACGGAGACAGCTGGTATGCGGCTGTCAAGGATGTGACCGATCGTCTGTGGCTCGAGCGTCAAGCCCTCCACGATCCCCTCACCAAGCTTCCCAACCGTCTGCTGCTGATGGATCGTGCCTGCCAGGCCCTTACGCGCCTGAACCGCAGCAACGGCGTCGTGGCGATGCTGTTCATCGACCTCGACAAGTTCAAGGCGGTCAATGACAACCTCGGCCACAGCGTCGGCGACAGCCTGCTCGTCGGCGTCTCTGGGCGCCTTGCCGAGCTGATGCGCGACAGCGACACCGTGGCACGCCTCGGTGGCGATGAGTTCGTGATCCTGGCCGAGGAAATCGAGAACGACGCCGAGGCCGTGGCCCTCGGTGAGCGCGTGCTCGAGGCTCTGCAGAAGCCGTTCGCCGTCGGCAACGCGGAAGTCGCCATGCTGGCAAGCGTCGGGATATCGGTTGCCCACAGCCCCGACGCCGATCCCGAGGCGATGTTGCGTGAGGCCGACCTGGCCATGTATCGAGCCAAGGCAGGCGGCGGCCAGCGCCTGGAGCTGTTCGGCGAGCGGTTGCGTCACGAGGTCAGCGCCAATCTGAAGATCGAGGGACGCCTACGCCAGGCGCTGCCCCGCCACGAGCTGACGCTCGCCTATCAGCCGATCCTGCCGCTCGCCGGTGGCCAGGCTGTGGGCTGCGAGGCGCTCGTGCGCTGGCGCCCTCAGGGAGGCGACGGCGCCTCCAGCGAGGACATGCTCCCAGCCATGTTCCTGGGGCCGGCCGAGGAAAGCGACCTGATCGTGCAGATCGGCAACTGGGTGCTCCACTCTGCCTGCGCCCAGGCCGAGATCTGGCGGCGCAGCGGCATCGCGATCCCGATCTCGGTGAACATCTCAGCACGCGAGCTGACCGAGATGGATCTGGCAGAGAGGGTGCGCGAGGAGCTTGCCTACTGTCGTCTGCCCGGATACGCCCTGTGCCTGGAGGTAAGTGAGGATGCCGTGCAGCGCGACCCCGAGCGAGCACGCGCCGCGCTCAAGGACGTAAAGCGGCTGGGCGTTTCCATCGCCTTGGACAAATTCGGCTCAGGTCAGTTCTCGCTCAGCCTGCCCAGCAACCTTCCGCTCGACATGGTCAAGCTCGATCGGGCCCTGATCGCGAGCTTCGACCGCGACAAGGAGCGCCGCGCGGTGTTCGCGGCCACGATCGCGCTTGCCAAGGAGGCCGGTCTGACGGTCGTCGCGGTGGGAATCGAGACCCAGCGTCAGCTGGCGCTGGCGCGCGAGCTCGACTGCGCGGTCGGGCAGGGGTTCCTGCTGCACGGACCAACCGCCCCACAGGAGGTGCGTCTCAGGGAGGCTGTCGGGTCGGTAACGTCCGCCCCATGGCGTCCCCTGGTGAGACTGGGCGGCAGCGACCGCCGCTGAGCGACAGCGCGATCAGCGAGCTGCAGAAGGACGCCGCTGCCAGGGCCGCGGCCGAGCTGATCGAAGACGGGATGCGTGTAGGGCTGGGCACGGGCTCCACCGTCGCCTACCTGCTTCCCGCAATCGCCGCCCGCCGCTGCGTGGGGCTGCGCTGCGTGGCGACCTCGCCGGCAACGGCCGCCGCCGCGAGCGCGCTGGGGCTGCATGTAGAGACATTGGACGAGGTCGGCGAGCTCGACATCGCGATCGACGGCACCGATCAGATCGACCCGCAGGGATGGCTCGTCAAGGGCGGCGGCGGCGCCCACACGCGCGAGAAGATCGTGGCCTGCGCCGCGCGCCGCTTCGTCGTCATCGCCTCCGCCGAGAAGGTCGTGCCAGAGCTGCACGCGCCCATCCCCCTGGAGCTGCTTCGCTTCGGCCTCAAGCGCACACTGCTCACCCTCGCCCCAAGCAGCCTGCGCGATGTTCCCGAGAGCCCCGACGGCGGTCTCATCGCCGACTACCTCGGTCCGATCGCCGATCCTCGCGAGCTGTCCGGGAGGCTCAGCGCCACACCCGGCGTTGTGGATCACGGGCTGTTTGCGCCCGAGCTCATCAGCACCGTGCTGATCGCCGGCCAGAACGGCGTCGAGCTGCGCGAGGGTGCCAAGCAGCACTCCAACTAAACGACGTTTGACTCCAGCGGTCGCAGCTCCTCGCTGTATGACTTCGTGTGCCGCGCAAGCACGCCGTCATCGCCAATCACATACGCCCCCATCCGCAGCAGCGGCGGCGAGTACACGTGGAGCGTCACCGCCGGATCGCTACCCGCGTGGCGCACACGGTGGATGTCCACGGGCGAGAAGTGAAAGCTCGACCCGGTCTCGAAGACCCGCTTTGCCGGAGGCCCGTCGATCGTCAGTCGCTCCTCGCGCACAGCGCCGCTGACCACCGCCACCCCGCCCGCCGAGACGTCATGGTCGTGAAATCCCGTGTCGTGATCGTCCATCCAGCAGATCAGCCACGCCGTCAAGTGCTCGTCGCTGAGCAGCTCCTCGTAGACCCGCTGCGTGGCGTCGTGCTTGACCAGGTCGATCCACAGCTCCGGGCGGTCGGCCAGCTCGGCCGCAAAGCGCTCCAGCTCGGGGCCCGACAGATCGCGCCCCAGCGGACGCGGCACCGCTGCAACCGCTGTGCTGCCGTTTGCGCTCATCGTGCACCCGCCATCCGTGTCGCGCCGAGGGCGCGCCTGGTGGCCTCTTCGATCGGATCCCACTCCAGCAGCGCCGGCATGCGGGGCTCGACGACAGGGCGATCGGAGCCATACACGAGCTGTCCCAGACCGACTGCCTCTGCCATCGCCCGCACAGCTGTAGGTCCGTATGAGGAGGTGTCGTAGAAGACCAGCGGATCCTTGAGGCTCGGCGTCGGCCCCCCACGCGAAGCCAGCCGCTCGCCCTGCAGGGGCGCAAGGCCGGCCAGCATCGTGAAGATCACCCGCAGGCGCGGATGACTGGGCCTTCCGGCAACCACGAACGCCAGCCATGCGGCTTGCATGCAGGCCACATAGGTCGTCAGCGCCGGCCACCACAGGGGCTCCGACAGCGATCCCTCGCACCCCGGCACATCGGACTCCGAGCGCGGGGGCGGACCCGGATGCACCATCAGCGGCGCACCGTGCAGCTCCAAGCGTGCGAGCACAGCCCGCAGTCCCGCAATGCCATCCACGCTCGCCAGCGCTCCCGCCGGCAGCGAAAGGCCAACGCAACCGCGCTCGAGCGCACGGTCCACATCGTCGGGATCGGCGCGATCGAGCGCAATCGCCGCCCACACCCCAAAAGGTTGCTCCAACTCCAGCGCCCCCTCGTGGTAGGCCTCGATCAGCGGCAGCGCATGCGTTCTCGGCAGGCCCTCTATGCCCAGCGGGCTCGACAGGCAGATCAGCGCGCCATCCAGGCCATCGCTCTGCACCAACCCAGCCCGCTCCGCAGGCGCCTCGCCGGCCACATCGATCACATACGGGCGCTCTCCCGCCAGGTACAACACCGTGAGGCCGCTCTCGCGACGAACGAACGGGAACTCGCTGCGAGAGGACAGCGCCTCGACGAGTGGCTCGCTCCAGAGATGTTGGTGGACGTCGATCTTCATGACATTGTTGATCCGTTTTATGGAGATTAGCACATCGGCGTGGGTTTGTGGGCCGAGGATTTAGCTTCCAGGCCGTCGCTTCGCCGGCGCGAACAGCGCGGCTGAAGCAGACGCTCGCCCTGCCCCGTAGGTCAGCGAGCGCCTTGTGGAGATGCCGCTTCCACCCTGTTCGCCAGCTCCACAAGGCTAACTCCAAGCGCCCCCGCGATCCGTCTGACCGTGGTCCACCCGGGGCTTGTGAGTCCTCGTTCGATCCGCGACAGCGCCGATGCCGTAATGCCAGCGTCGAAGGCCAGCTGTTCTTGTGTGATCTTCCGCTCCTCCCGCAGGCGCTTTAGCAGCGCCGCAAAGGCGGGGTCTGGCAGCTCGCGCACGCGAGCAACATGCCTCAGTACCAGGGTCGGAGTCCAGGGAGTCAACGCCTAGGCTCAAAAGCCGTGTATGCTTCCCTACTGCACGAATCATCCCCACAGATGGTGCCAGTGCAAGGAGACGAAGCGCGGCTCCCCGAGCGCGGCGCTTCGTCTCACCGCCAGGGGTCCTCGAGAGCAATCTCGGGGGCCCCTTCGCGTTTTGTGTGCGTCGCTGCCTAGGCCAAGATCATGCCCGGCCGCACGCCCTTCGTCTGTGTCTATCCGGAAAACCGCGCCGGCCGTCCGCG
>JASLDD010000056.1 GCA_030151725.1 Solirubrobacteraceae bacterium | reverse complement strand
TCGAAAGCCACTGGGTATGACACTTTGCTCTCCCCCTTAAAAGCTGTCCCGGTCGGCCAGCTGTCGAGCGAATCCTAGGTCTGACGACGGCGGACGGCCACCCGGGTTTTCAATAGATTGCTGTTGCAGATGGACGCCGCGGAGATCGCCTACGCCGGAATTGCCCGCCAGGCAGGGCTGATCGCCGACGGTGAGATCTCGGCGGTCGAGCTGCTCGACTTGTACCTGGAGCGGATCGCCCGCTATGACACGCAGCTGAAGTCCTTTCGAGTCGTGCTGGCCGAGCGCGCTCGCTTGGAGGCCAGTCAGGCCGACGCGCGCCGCGGCGCAGGCGGCGAGCGACCGCTGCTCGGAGTGCCGATCGCCGTGAAGGACGACATTGACGTGGCCGGCGAGGTCACGACGTACGGCACCAACGCGCACGGCGGTCCCGCCAAAGCGGATGCCGAGGTAGTGCGAAAGCTGCGCGAGGCGGGCGCAGTGATCATCGGCAAGACCACCGTGCCCGAGCTCATGCTGTGGCCGTTCACGGAGACGGCCACCTTCGGCGCCACGCGCAACCCCTGGGACATGCAGCGCGCTCCAGGCGGCTCCAGCGGAGGCAGCGCCGCGGCCGTGGCCGCCGGGCTCATCGGCGCCGCCCTAGGCTCCGATGGCGCGGGCTCGATCCGGATCCCGGCCGCATGGTGCGGCCTCTTCGGTCTGAAGCCCCAGCGCGGGCGCGTCTCGATGGCGCCCCGTCCGCGCCCCTGGCATGGGCTGTCGGTCAATGGTGTGTTGACGCGCGGGGTGGCCGACTCGGCGCTCTTCTACGACGTGGCCTCCGGCGCCATCGACAGCGACAGCGACAGCGCGCCAACCCCGGCTGTCCCCTTCGCCCAGTCCGCGGCGACTAGTCCCGGGCGTCTGCGCATCGCGTACTCGACGCGCGTGCCCTTGGGCCTAATCTCAAAGCTCGACGCCGATGCCGCCAAGGCGCTGCAGGAGACGGTCGAGTTGCTGCGCTCGCTGGGGCACGACGTGAGCGAGCACGACCCCGACTATGGCTTTGACTCCATACCTGCGCTTCTGGCGCGCTACCTGCGCGGCACCCACGACGACGCCGCAGCGCTGCCCCACCCAGAGCGCCTGGAAAGGCGCACCCGGGGGATGGCGCGCCTGGGCGGCCTGATCCCCAGGGCGGCGCTCGAGCGCTCGCTGGCGGGCGAGACGGCGCTGGCCGGCAGGCTGAACAGGGTGCTGGAGAGCCACGACGTGCTGCTCACGCCCGCCACAGCCGCGCCCCCTCCACGGATCGGGCAGCTACAGGGACGAGGCGCCCTGTGGACGCTCAACGTTGTCGCCGGCTGGGTGCCCTACAACGGCATGTGGAACGTCACCGGCCAACCCGCCGCGTCGGTTCCCGCGGGCTTCGGTGCGGATGGGCTGCCGCGAGCCGTGCAGATCGTGGGACGGGCCAACGACGAGGCCACGCTGCTGTCGCTGGCAGCACAGCTCGAGGCGGAGCGCCCGTGGGCCGATCGTCGGCCTGCAGAGTTCGCGTGAGCGACTCCCAGGCGCTGCTCGAGGTGGCCATGGACGCGGCCCGCACGGCGGGCGCGCTGCTACTCGAGCGTGTGCACGGGGGCATGGAGTCGACGGTGAGCAGCAAGAGCACGCCCACGGACCTCGTCAGCGAAGCGGACCTCGCCGCCGAGCAGGCGATCCGGGAGATGCTCGCTGCAAGACGTCCCCACGACGGCTTCGTGGGGGAGGAGGGCGGTAGCAGCGAGGGCTCGAGCGGTCTGCGCTGGGTCGTGGACCCGCTCGACGGCACTGTCAACTTCCTGTTTGGCATCCCGCAGTGGTGTGTGAGCGTGGCCGTGGAGGACGCCGAGGGCGCGCTGGCGGGCGCGGTCTATGACCCCAACCGCGACGAGCTGTTCACCGCCACGCGCGATGGCGGCGCGCAGCTGCTGGGCACGCAGGGGACGCTCGATCTGGCCCACGAGGCCGCGGCCGGCCCGGCGGCCAGGCGCGACGGCGCCGGCGATGACGTGCTCTCAAGCGCCATGGTGGCCACGGGTCTTGCCTACGACGCCGGCGTGCGGGGCGCGCAGGGCAAGGTCCTGGCACGGCTGGCTCCCCGTGTGCGCGACATCCGGCGGCTGGGCAGTGCGGCGCTGGACCTCTGTTGGACGGCAGCCGGGCGCTATGACGCGTACTTCGAGCGCACGGTCAAGCAGTGGGACATCGCCGCCGGTGCTCTCATCTGCGAACAAGCAGGCCTGCAGGTGCTGGAGCTGCCGGTGCACGAGAACCTTCCCTGGGGGATCCTCGTCGCGCGAGCGGAGCTCGCGGAGCAGCTGCTGGAGCTGGTCAGCTAGCTATAGACGTCATCTGATTGATGCGGCGGGTGGGAGTCGAACCCACACGCCCTTTCGGACAGGGGCTTTTGAGGCCCCCGCGTCTACCGTTCCGCCACCGCCGCAAGATGGTCGACCGAACGAGGATATATGCCAGCTCAGGCTAGGTGGGAGAGGGGC
>JASLDD010000047.1 GCA_030151725.1 Solirubrobacteraceae bacterium | reverse complement strand
TGACGTAGACCTCCACCTTCTGCAGGCCCTGTTCGAGGCCCTTGCGGGCGGCCGCATCGGCGGTCACCTGAGCGGCGAACGGGGTCGACTTGCGCGAGCCCTTGAAGCCGGCGCCGCCTGCTGACTCCCAGGCAATGACGTTGCCCTGGGTGTCTGTCAGCGAGACGATCGTATTGTTGAACGAAGTCTTGATGTGCGCTTGGCCGACCGGGATGTTCTTTTTCGGCTTGCGCCGGCCGCGGGCGCGTTTGGGTGCTGGGGGCACTACTTCTTACCCGCTTTCTTCTTGCCGGCCACCTGCATGCGCTTGGGGCCCTTGCGAGTGCGGGCATTGGTCTTGGTCTTCTGACCGCGTACCGGAAGTCCTCGGCGATGACGCAGGCCACGGTAGCAGCCGATCTCCTGCAGGCGCTTGATGTCCTGGGAGCGCTCGCGCCGCAGATCGCCCTCGACCGTCAGCCCGTCGTCGATCGCGTCGCGCAGCTTGGAGACCTCGTCCTCGGTGAGGTCGCGGATGTAGGTGTCGGGGCTCACGCCGACCTGGCTGAGGACCTTGTTGGAGGTCGAGCGGCCAATGCCGTAGATGTAGGTGAGGCCGATCTCAGAACGCTTGTTCAGAGGCAGGTTGACGCCGGCTATACGTGCCATCTAACCGATCACCCCTGGCGCTGCTTGTGGCGCTTGTTCTGGCAAATGACCAGCACCACCCCGTGGCGGCGGATGATCTTGCACTTCTCGCACATCGGCTTGACCGACGGTCTTACCTTCATGATCCCTTTCAGCGGCTGTGTTCCGGCGACGCGGCTCTGGCTGCCGTTGCGGCCGCCGCTACCGAGTCGTGGATGACCACCCGGGCAGGCGAAACGCTCGCACACGGGCAGGACTCGTGATGGTAGCAACTTCGCCTCCTCAATTCCTCCCGACGCGACGATTGCGCCCGCGCGGAGGCAAACAGAGGACTCAGGCGCTGCCCACGCCCTCCGCGACCGTCTCAGCCGTGCGCTCCTCGGGCGTCAGGTGCCACGGCGTCAGCACTCGCGGGCCCTCCCCGGTGATGGCCACCGTGAACTCGAAGTGCGCGGCCGGGGAGCCGTCCTGGGAGTAGATCGCCCAGTTGTCGCCGCCAACGCGAACCGCCGGGCGCCCGGCTGTGGTCATCGGCTCGATCGCCAGCACCATCCCCTCCTCAAGCAGCGGCCCCTTGCCGGGCTTGCCGTAGTTGGGGACCTGCGGATCCTCGTGCATGCTGCGCCCCACGCCGTGGCCGACGAGCGAGCGCACGACCGACAGGCCGGCGCCCTCGGCCACCCGTTGGATCGCGTTGGAGACATCACCCATGCGATTTCCGGGGCGGCACTGAGCGACGCCGGCGTGCAGCGACTCGGCGGTGGCGCTCAGCAGGTTCTCCTCGGCGGCGCCCACCTTCTCTACTGAGAACGTGCGCGCCGCATCGGCCAC
Organism: Solirubrobacteraceae bacterium; assembly: GCA_030151725.1. Lineage (GTDB taxonomy): Bacteria > Actinomycetota > Thermoleophilia > Solirubrobacterales > Solirubrobacteraceae > Palsa-744. The sequence goes on along the minus strand of JASLDD010000047.1, from coordinate 11,454 downwards.
CCAGCCGTCGAGCGTGACGCCCACGTCGATCGAGATGATGTCGCCGCCCTTCAGCTTGTACTTGCCGGGGATGCCATGGACGATCATGGCGTTGGGCGAGGCGCAGATCGACCCCGGGAAGCCGCGGTAGCCCTTGAACGTCGGCGTGGCGCCTTGCGAGCGGATGAAGCGCTCGGCGAGCTTGTCCAGCTCCCCGGTGGTGATTCCCGCTCTCACGTTGGCGGCCATCAGATCCTGGGTGGCCGCGAGGACTGCCCCCGCCTGGGCCATCTTGTCGATCTCCTCAGGGGACTTCTTGATGATCACGAGATGGTTGATTCCACGGTTGTGTGCCGTGTTTCGGGGGTGCGGATGGTCAAGCTGGCCGCGGACGCAGGCCGAAGCCCTTGGTGGTGCCAAGGGCGAGGCCGAGGACAAAGGACAGCGCAGGCCAGGCGTGCCAGCCGACGGTGCAGAACCGTGGAATCAACCATCTAGAGGAGCTTAGCTTGCCCCGGTTAGAGGTTCTCCTCGAGGCGCAGTGTGGCGACCGTGGCCCTGATGTGCGCGTGGACCTCATCGGCGCCGCGTCGTCCGTCGAAGCGGCGCAGCAGTCCCTTGGCGTCGTAGTAGTCGATCAATGGCTCTGTCAGCGAGTGGTAGACCTCGAGGCGATGACGGATCGTGTCCTCGCGATCGTCGTCGCGCTGAATCAGGCGCGAGCCATCCTGATCGCAGACGCCTTCGTGCTTGGGCGGATCGAAGTCCAGGTGGTAGATGTGGCTGGAGTTCTTGACGCAGACGCGGCGCCCGGCCAGGCGGCGCACGACCTCCTCGTCTGGCACGTCGATCAACAGACCCGCAGTGAGATGGCGCTCGAGGCCGGCCAGTGCCTTGCCGAGAGCGTCGGCCTGCTCGACGTTGCGGGGGAATCCATCCAGCAGGAAGCCGTCGCGGGCATCACCGGCGGCCACCCGAAGCGTGATCATGCCGACGATGATCTCGTCGGGCACCAGATCGCCGGCGTCCATGTAGCGCTTTGCCTCCTGCCCCAACTCGGTGCCCTCGCTCACCTGCGCGCGGAGGATGTCGCCGGTGGAGATGTGCGGCAGCGCGAAGTCATCGCGCAGGCGGTCGGCCTGGGTGCCCTTGCCGGCGCCCGGCGGACCGAGGAGGATCAGATTCAGCTCAGACACAACCGAGGCAGCCTACCCGCTCAGGGGGTGCAGTTGCCAGTGCGGAGGCTCACAATGCGTGGGTGACCACGCGCAAGCCCCTCGGCCAAGCGAAGTCGGTCCGCATGACGGTCGCCGCGAAGTCGCGACCGTCAGGTGGACCCGACGTAGCGCTACTTCAGGAAGCCCTCATAGCTGCGCATCATCAGCTGTGCCTCGAGCTGCTTCATCGTTTCAAGCGCCACCCCGATCACGATCAGGATGGAGGTTCCGCCGAAGAAGAAGTTCTGATGGGTGCGCGCGATCAGGATCGCGGGCAGCGCCGCCACGGCGGCCAGGAACAGCGCGCCGGGGAAGGTCAGGCGAGCCAGGATGCGATCGAGGAATTCAGCCGTGGGTCGCCCCGGGCGCACGCCGGGGATGAAGCCGCCGTACTTCTTGAGGTTGTCGGCCTGGTCGACCGGGTTGAACGTCACGGCCGTGTAGAAGTAGGTGAAGACGATGATCAGCAGCGACTCGCCCAACACGTAGTGCCAGCCGTTGGGCGTGAAGAAGTCAGACAGCGACTGGCCCCATTTGGTTTTGACCAGCTGGCCGACAGTCGGCGGGAAGGCCATCAGGCTGGCGGCGAAGATCACGGGAATCACGCCGGCCATGTTCACGCGCAGCGGCAGGTAGGTCTGCCCACCCTCGGACATGCGCCGCCCGATCACGCGCTTGGCGTACTGGACGGGGATCCGCCGCTGGCCTTCCTGCACGAACACGATCCCGGCCACCACGGCGAGCACCAGGAACGGCATCATCACCTTGAAGACCTGGTCCTGGGAGGTCCACCAGGCCTGAATGCCGCTCGGCAGGCGCGAGACGATCGAAGAGAAGATCAACAGCGAGATCCCGTTGCCGATGCCGCGCTGGGTGATGAGCTCGCCTATCCACATCAAAAGCACGCAGCCGGTGGTCAGACAGACGACGATCAGGAAGATGTGCGGCGCGTCGAAGTGGGTGACGACCGATTCGCCGGCTTTGGCCTGGAGGCTGTGGAAGAGGAAGACGTAGCCGATCGACTGGGCAAAGGCCAGCCCTACGGTCAGGTAGCGCGTGTACTGGGTGATGCGCGCCTGCCCGACCTCGCCTTCCTTGGATAGCTTCTCGAGCGAAGGAACCGCAACCTGCAGCAGCTGCAGGATGATCGAGGAGGTGATGTAGGGCATGATGCCCAGCGCGAAGATCGCGATCCGCGAAAGGCCGCCCCCGGAGAAGAGGTTCAGCAGGCCGAGGATGTTGGAGCCGCCGAACTGCTTCTGGATGTTGTTGACGGCCGTCAGGTTGACGCCCGGGACGGGGATGTGCGAGCCGAGGCGGTAGACGAGCAGAAGACCCGCCGTGATGGCGATCTTCTTGCGGATGTCCGCGACCTGGAAGGCGTTGAGAATCGTGGAGAGCATGGCTTTAGCCCGCGGCGCTCAGGCCGATTGGCCCTGTGCACACGGGCGGTCGATTCTAGTGGATGCGCGCTGGCGAGAAGCCGTTTGCACGGCCGAGGCTCACTAGCCCTCGACGATGGTGCAGGTGCCGCCGGCCGCCTCGATGCGCTCGCGCGCGCCGGCGCTGAACGCGTGGGCGTGCACGGTGAGGGCCTTGGAGAGCTCGCCCTTGGCGAGCACCTTGACCGGGATGTCCCTGCGAGTGGCAAGCCCATTGGCCTTCATCAGCTCGATCGTGACCTCTGTGCCTGCCTCGAAGCGACTCTCGAGCGAGGACACGTTGACCGGCTGGGTGTGCGTGCGGAAGGGCTCGAAGGGCATCGACTTCTTCATGTGCGGCCCGCGCAGCTTTCGCATGCGCATGTGGATCGGCATCTGACCACCCTCGAAGGCAGCCCTGCGCTTGGAGCCCGAGCGCGATCCGGCGCCCTTCTGCCCACGCCCTGAGGTCTTGCCGGTTCCCGAGCCTTCGCCGCGTCCCACACGCTTGCGCGGGCGGCGGCTGCCCGGTGCGGGCGCCAGGCTGTGCAAGCCGATCGGCTGCTCGTCGTCTTTGCGTGAAGGACTCACTTGCCCTCCTCGACCTCGACCAGGTGGCGCACCGCGTGCAGCATGCCACGGGCCTGCTCAGTGTCCTTGACCGCCACCGTGTGGCCGATCCGGCGCAGCCCGAGCGAGCGCAGCGTGTCGAGCTGTTTGGCGTTGGCGCCGTTCTTTGAGCGGCGCTGGGTGACGCTCAGCTCGCTCATCAGGAAGCTCCGTCAGCTGCCGCAACGGCCGGCTCGGCGCTCGGCGCTGTCTCTGTCTGGGCCTCGTCGGCGTGGATCGTGCCGTTGGCGGCCTCGCCGCCGCCGATACCGAGCACCTGGTTGATGGTCAGTCCGCGCAGCTTGGCCGTCTCCTCGGGGGTGCGCAGTCCGCGCAGTCCCGCCACGGTGGCCTTGACCAGGTTGATCGGGTTCTGGGTGCCAAGGCTCTTGGAGAGGATGTCGTGGATGCCGGCGAGCTCGAGCACCGCGCGCACGCCACCGCCGGCGATGACGCCGGTACCGGGGGCTGCCGGCTTGAGGAACACGCGGCCCGCGCCAAAGACGCCTGTCGTCTGGTGGGTGATCGTCGAGCCGTGCTTGGGCACGCGGAAGAGGTCCTTCTTGGCGCGCTCCACACCCTTCTGGATGGCCAGGGGAACCTCGTTGGCCTTGCCATAGCCCACGCCCACCACGTCGCGTTCGTCGCCCACGACGACCAGGGCCGTGAACGAGAAGCGCCGGCCACCCTTGACGACCTTGGCAACGCGGTTGATCTCGACGACGCGCTCCTGGAGGTCCAGGCCAGCTTGGTTGACTGAGCGATCTATTGAAATTGACATAAGGGGGAGAGAGTAGCGGTAGCTGCCCTGTTGGCAGCCTAGACAGTAATTTCGGCTTCGCGGATGGCCTCTGCGAACGTGCGAACGTGGCCGTGGTAGCGGTAGCCGCCGCGGTCGAACACAGCCTCAGAAATGCCCGCTGCCTTGGCGCGTTCGGCGAGCAGCTTGCCGGCCTGTGCGGCGCGCTCGGCTTTGCTGGCCGAGCTCAGCCCAGACTCGAACCAGTTGACCGCCGCCAGTGTGTGACCGGAGACGTCGTCGATTAGCTGAGCCGACAGGCCGCGGTTGGAGCGGAACACCGAGATGCGCGGCCGCGTAGCCGTGCCAGAGATCTTGGCGCGCACCCGGCGACGGCGCTTGAGACGGCGGTTCTCCTTCGTGATGACGCTCATCTCACGGCCTCCGGGTTCTGCCACGCAGCCCCGCATGAGCCCGCAGGCCAAGCCGGCAAGGACGCAGTGAGCGTGGCGTACCGATCGTCGATCGACGGGATCGCCGATCGGCCAGCACGCGAGCGAGCGAGGACGCCGATCCGGCGCAGGCATGCGGGCTCATGCGCGCTTGCCCACCTTGCGGACCACATGCTCGCCCTCGTAGCGGATGCCCTTGCCCTTGTAGGGCTCGGGTGGGCGCTGCTTGCGGATGATCGCCGCGGTCTCGCCGACGAGCTGCTTGGAGATGCCCTTGACGACCACACGGGTGGGCTGGGGAACCTCGAATTCGATGCCGTCGGGCGCGGGGATGGGAACGGGGTGCGAGTAGCCGACCGCCAGCTCGAGATTCTTGCCCTTGAGCGCTGCGCGGTAGCCGACGCCCTGGATCTCGAGGCGCTTCTCATAGCCCGCTGTGACGCCCTGGACCATGTTCGCCACCAGCGAGCGCGTCAGTCCGTGAAGCGCACGGTGTTCGCCGCGGTCCGTCGGACGCGTGACCACCAGCTGATCGCCGTCTTGCGTCACGACGATGTCGCGGTGCACGCGCTCGGCGAGTTCGCCTTTGGGTCCATTCACACGGACCTCCTCAGGCTCAATCGAAACGGTCACGCCGGAAGGCACGGGGATGGGCTGTCTACCGATTCTCGACATCACCACACCTGTGCCAGGACCTCGCCGCCAACGCCGGCAGCGCGTGCGTCGTGGCCGGTCATTACGCCGTGGGAGGTGGAGATGATCGAGGTGCCCATGCCGCCGAGCACCTTGGGGATGTGCTTGGCGTCCACATATGTGCGCCGTCCCGGTCGCGAAACGCGCCGCAGGCCCGAGATCGCCGAGCGACGATCCTCGGTGTACTTGAGGCGAATCTGGATCAGCTGGCCGGCAGCCCCCTCGGGGGTGTCGATGACGGACCACGAGTCAATGTAGCCCTGCTCGTCGAGGATGCGCGCAAGCTCGCTCTTCAGTTTTGAGGCGGGTAGCTCGACTGTCTCATGCGCAGCGTGGATCGCATTGCGAACGCGCGTCAGGAAGTCGGCTATCGGATCGGTCATTGACATGGTTTGCTGGCTCTCTTTCAGACCTCTACCAGGAGGACTTGGTCATCCCGGGGATCTGGCCGTTGTGGGCGAGCTCGCGAAGGCAGATGCGGCACACCCCGAACTTCTTGTACACCGCACGCGGACGGCCGCAACGGGTGCAGCGAGTATAGGCACGTGTCTTGAACTTGGGAGTCCGCGCCTGCTTGACGCGCTGAGAAGTCTTAGCCATCAGTCGGTGCTCTCTTTCTCGGTAGTCTGCGCATCCCCGTCGGTCTGCGCGGTCTCGGGCTCAGCCTCAGCGGCTGCCTCGGGCTCAGTCTCACTTGTGGCCTCAGGCTCAGCGGAGGCCTCTGATTGTGTGTCGGCCTCGGCCTCGGCGGCAGCCTCAGGCTCGGGCTGGCTCTTCGCGGACTTCCCGGCGGCGGCCTTGGCGGCCTTGGCCTCTGCCGCTGCTGCTTTGGCCTCTGCTGCTGCTGTCGCATCGGCAGCTGCCGTGACCGCAGCTGCTGCGCTCTCGACTTCGGCCTGCTCGTGGGCGCGTTCGGCGGCGGCGTCGGCCTCGGGGTCGTAGCCCTTGGGGCGACGGTCGGCCGAGAACGGCATTCCGAAGGCTGCTAGCAGGGCGTATGCCTCCAGGTCGCTGGCCGCGGAGGTTGTAATGGTGATGTCCAGCCCGCGCACAGCGTCGATCGCGTCGTAGTCGATCTCCGGGAAGATGATCTGCTCTTTGACGCCCATGGAGTAGTTGCCGCGACCGTCGAAGGAGCGCGGGTTCAAGCCGCGGAAATCGCGAATACGAGGGATGGCGATCGAGACGAGGCGGTCGAGGAACTCATAGCCGCGCTCCGCGCGCAGCGTCACGGTGACCCCGACGGGCATGCCCTCGCGCAATTTGAAGGCGGCGATGGACTTGCGCGCACGGCGCACGTTCGGCTGCTGCCCGGCGATCGTCGCGAGCTGTTCGGTTGCCGCCTTGAGCACTTTGGAGTCCTGCTTGGCGAGGCCCACGCCCATGTTGAGCGTGATCTTCTCGAGCTTGGGCGCCTGCATGACCGAGGAGTAGCCGAACCGCTCCATCAGCGCTGGGCGGATCTCCTCGAGGTAGCGCGTCTTCAGGCGCGCCGTGGGGGCTGTGTCTGTAGCTGCGGCCATGAGGTCAGTCGAGCCTCGCGCCGGAGCTCTTGGCCACGCGGTAGCGGTTGCCGTCCTCGCGCTCGATTCGCACGCGAGTGCGCTTGCCTTTGGCGTCGAGCAGCATGACGTTGGATACGTGGATGGGACCCTCGCGCTCGATCACGCCGCCCATCGCCGCCTCGCTCTGGGCGCCGGCGACCTGGGAGGGGCGGGTGTGGCGCTTGATCATGGCCAGACCCTCCACGAACACACGTTCACGGTCTGGGTCGACGCGCAGGACGCGTCCGGACTTGCCGCGGTCCTTGCCCGAGATCACCTCGACGTTGTCGCCGGAGCGGATCTTCATGTGGCGGCGCTTGGTAGTTGCTTTGGCTGGTTTGCGAGCCATCACAGCACCTCCGGCGCGAGCGAGACGATCTTCATGAAGTTGCGCTCGCGTAGTTCGCGCGCCACCGGACCAAACACACGGGTGCCCCGCGGGTTGTTCTGGTCGTCGATGATCACAGCGGCGTTCTCGTCGAAGGCAATGTAGGTGCCGTCGTCGCGGCCGATGGGCTTCTTCGTGCGGACCACCACAGCGGTCACCACCTCGCCCTTTTTGACGGTGCCCTGTGGGTTGGCCTGCTTGACGGTGGCTGTGATCACATCGCCCACGAACGCGTAGCGGCGCTTGGAGCCACCCTTCACGCGGATGCAGAGGATTTCGCGTGCGCCGGAGTTGTCGGCCACACGCAAGCGGGTCTCGTTCTGGATCATCGGGCGCGCTCCACCACGTCGACGAGCGCCCAGCGCTTGGTGCGCGAAAGCGGCCTGCTCTCGATCACACGAACCACGTCGCCCTCGTTGGCGTCGTTGTTCTCGTCGTGCGCGTGCACGGTGCTCGAGCTGCGAACGATCTTCTCGTAGCGACGGTGCCGGCGGGCAACGTCGATGCGCACGGTGATCGTCTTGGCGGCCTTGTCTGAGACGACGACGCCCTGGCGAACGCGACGTGTGCCCTCGACCGCGGCGTGGACAGGAGCGAGCGGCTCGGGTGCGGGCGCGGATGCGCGACGCTCGGCTGCCTTGGCGCGTTCCTGCAGGCGGCGCGCCCGACGGCGCACTGCCTTGTCGCGCCGCTCGGCCACACGCGCTGCGTGACGCTCCTCGGGAGAGCGCGCCGGCTTGGCCTCGCCCGCGTGTTTCGAGCGCGCCTGGCGGCGGCGCTCCTTGGGCGGAAGCTGGACCTCGGGCTCGGCCGGCGTCGCCGGCTCCTCGGGAGCGTCCGCGACCTCGGCAGCCGCCTCGGGCGCCTCGGCCTGCTCTACGGTCTCGGGTTGCTCGGCGGGAGCCTGCGCCTCGGGGGCGTCGGCGGGAGTCTCTGGAGTGGGGTCGTCTTGTTGGTCAGCCATTTGGTTCGTTCATCCTGTCCTGAAGAAGTCAGTTGCCTTTGTTGGCACTCGCGCGCTCACGCTCACGTGCCACTGTCAGCGCGCGAGCGAGATCGCGTCGTGCGCGGCTCAGGCCGGCGGTGTTGTCGAGTTCGCCGGTCGCGTTGGCAAAGCGCAGTCCAAAGACCTCTTTGCCGAGCTCGCCGGTTCGCTTCGCGAGTTCGCCGTCGTCGAGATCGCGTAGTTCGCTTGCCTTCATCGCTGCCTAGTCCTCACGCAACACAAACTTGGTTTTCACCGGCAGCTTGTGCGCCGCCAGTCGGATCGCTTCGCGGGCCAGAGGCTCTGAGACACCCGCCAGCTCGAACATCACCCTTCCGGGCTTGACCACCGCAACCCAGCCTTCGGGCGAGCCCTTGCCCGAGCCCATGCGTGTCTCGGCGGGCTTCTTGGTGACCGGCTTGTCGGGGAAGACATTGATCCACACCTTCCCGCCACGCTTGATCTTGCGCGTCATCGCGATTCGGGCAGCCTCGATCTGGCGGTTGGTGAGCCAGCCACCCTCGAGGGCCTTCAGCCCGTACTCGCCAAACTGGACGTGCAGCTGCCCACGCGAGGTGCCACGCCGGTGACCACGGTGCTGCTTGCGGTGCTTTACGCGCTTGGGAGAGAGCATCAGCGCCCACCTCCGCCACCGGGGCCGCGTCCACGTCCACCGCCGCCACCGGGTCCACCGGGACCGCGTCCGCCGCCACCGCCTGGCCCACCGGGACCACGTCCGCCGCCGCCTGGGCCACGTCCGCCGCCGGGGCCACCGGGACCGCGTCCACGTCCGCCGCCGCCACCGCCACCCGGTCCCCCACCGCCGCGCCCGCGTCCACGACCGTCGCGACCATCGCGGCCGCCACGACCGTCGCGGTCGTTGCTCGGCGGAGCCGGAGCCGTCATGTCGGTGAGATCGGCGCCGGTGTAGCCCTCGGGCATGATTTCGCCCTTGTTGACCCAACACTTGACACCGATGCGCCCGAAGGTGGTGCGCGCCTCGTAGAAGCCGTAGTCGATGTCCGCGCGCATGGTGTGCAGCGGCACACGTCCATCCGAGTAGCTTTCCGTGCGGGCCATCTCGGCGCCGCCCAGACGTCCGGCTACCTGGACCTTCACGCCCTTGGCACCCGAGCGCATCGCGCTTGTCAGCGCGCGCTTCATGGCGCGGCGGAAGGCCACGCGGTTTTGAAGCTGCTCGGCGATCGACTGGGCGACGAGCTTGGCGTCGAGCTCGGGTCGCTTGATCTCGAGGATGTTGACCTTGATCTGCTTTTTGGTCATCCGGTGCAGATCGCGGCGCAGAGCATCGACTTCGGTCCCGGACTTGCCGATCACGATGCCCGGGCGAGCCGTATGGATGTTGACCTCGAGCTCCTGAGCGTCCTTGCGGATCGTGATGTCCGACAGGCCCGCGTGGGCAAGCTTGTTCACGATGTGCTCGCGAACGCGCACATCCTCAGCCAGGTACTCCGCGAAGTTGCGCTCGTTGTACCAGTTGGACTTCCAGTCGTGGATGTAACCCACGCGCATAGCCTCTGGATGAACCTTTTGTCCCATTTCTCAGTCTCTCTAGGAGTTTCGCTTGCTCTTCCCGGGCTCAGGCGCCGGGGTCAATGTGATTGTCAGGTGGCTGGTGCGCTTGCGGATCGGTGTCGCGCGTCCCATCGCGCGCGGCCGAAAGCGCTTGATCGTCGGCCCTTCGTCGGCAAATGCCTCCCGGACGATCAGATCGTCCTCGAGCAATTCGTGATTGCTCTCGGCGTTTGCCACCGCAGACTCGAGCAACTTGCTCCAATCGCGGGCCACCTCACGAGGGGTGAAGGCGAGGATAGCGCGTGCCTCCTCGACGGACTTCCCTCGAATGTGACCGCAGACCATCCGCGCCTTGCGGGCGGACGTGCGCACGTAGCGCGCGTGGGCGGCGACAACTTTACGACGAGGGGGGCCTTTGACGCTGGAGGCTGCAGCGCGAGCAACTTTTTTGGCGGGTTTGGCGGCCTCCTGAACCTCGGCGACCTCCTTCGCCTCGCCGGCGTCCCCTGGAGCGGCGGCTTTCGCGCGCGTGGCTTTTTTGGCTGTGCGTTTTTTCTCCGCGGTGACTTTCTGCTCGCCGGCAGGCTTGCTCTCATCATCGCCGTCCGCAGGCGTGGCCTCAGCTGTCGTCTCTTTGGCTTTGACAGCTTTCACAGCTTTTTTGCGCGCAGGTTTTTTGGCCGCTTTGGCCTCTGTCTGCTCGGGCTCGGCGCCCTCCACAGGAGTCTCCTCGTCGGGGCTCATCTGACCTTCCCTGAACCTGCGTGTCCGCGGAAGGTGCGCGTCGGGGCGAACTCGCCGAGCTTGTGACCGACCATGGACTCGCTGACGAACACAGGCACGTGTTTCTTGCCGTCGTGCACAGCGATCGTGTGGCCGACCATCTCCGGGAAGATCGTCGACGCGCGCGACCAGGTCCTGAGCATTTTTTTGTTGTTGGCAGCGTTCAGCGCTTCGATGCGGTTCATCAAGCGCTCTTCCACCCAAGGGCCCTTCTTACTTGAACGGCTCATCTTTGCTTGCCCTTCCCGCGGCGGCGTCCGCGCACGATGTATCGACTCGAGGTCTTGTTCTTTTTGCGGGTGCGGTAGCCCAGCGTGGGCACGCCCCACGGGGTCACCGGGTGACGACCCGCCGTGGTCGAGCCCTCGCCTCCACCGTGCGGGTGGTCGACCGGGTTCATGGCCACACCGCGGGTCTGCGGTCGCACGCCCATGTGGCGCTTGCGTCCAGCCTTACCCACCTTGACGTTTTGGTGCTCGGCGTTGCCAATCGTGCCCACCGTGGCGCGGCACTCGGCGCGGACCATGCGCATCTCCCCCGAGGGGAGGCGAAGCGTTGCCATCTCACCGTCCTTGGCCATCAGCTGGGCTGAGGCGCCAGCCGAGCGCGCCATCTGACCACCGCGGCCTGGTTGCAGCTCGATGTTGTGCACGACGGTCCCGACCGGCATCCGCGCGAGCTCCATGCAGTTGCCGACCGCGATGTCGGCGCCGTCGCCCGAGGCCACCGTCATGCCCACGGTGAGCCTCTGGGGAGCGAGGATGTAGCGCTTCTCGCCGTCAACGTAGTGCAGCAGCGCGATGTAGGCGGAGCGGTTGGGGTCGTACTCGATGGCTGCCACGCGGGCATTCACGCCATCCTTGCGGCGCTTGAAGTCGATGCGCCTGTAGGCACGCTTTGCCCCTCCACCGCGGTGCCGCGCGGTCTTGCGTCCGAGCGCGTTGCGACCGCCGCTCTTCTTAAGCCCCTCAACGAGCGACTTCTCGGGCTTGTCCTTGGTGATCTCCGCGAAGTCCGGGTAGGACACGAACCGGCGACCCGGGCTGGTGGGCTTTGGCTTGCGTATCGGCATCAGGTGAGGTGGTCGTGGGTCGAGTCAGACAAGGAC
>JASLDD010000025.1 GCA_030151725.1 Solirubrobacteraceae bacterium | reverse complement strand
CGAGGCTCCCGGATGTTCGGTGCCGTTGCCGGAGCTGTCCTTCGTCAGCACGACGCAGCCGGGCGCGATCGGCTGGCTGCCGGGGCTGCAGAGCCCGTCGTTCTCGAAGCCGAACAGGCTGTTTTCAGCCGAGAGGGGAATCGAGGAGACAGGCTTGGAGGAGCTGTTCTGAATCCCGATGAGGGCGTCGTCTTCGCCGTCGTAGGGGCCCTGGGCCGGGTCCTGTGTCACCTGCACCCCTTTGTCGGTGACCGTGATCAGGAACTGGCAGCCGGTGTCCTTGTTGACAGCCGGACACTGCGGAAAGGCGTCGGCGATCGACGGCGCGAGCGCCGCCAGAGCCGATGCGAAGCAGGAGACGACGAGGATTGCGACACGTCGCATTTGAGACCCCCCAATGAGATTGTGGACTCGGAGCCGGAGCGGGCAAGGAGCGCCCGCCGAAGGATGAGGGAAATTTACACAGTTCTCAGAACCGCTCGGAGTGTCCGGACCAACGGCCGCCGAGCCGGCCCCAACGGAATCGTCCCGGTGAACGCTCCTCGCCGGAGACGCCCAGCCGAGCCCCGCCTCGCCGCAGGCCGTGCACGTGCTCCGAGACACCTACAATGGCGAGCATGGAGGGTTCGATGGCCGAGACGAGTGCGCGCAGCTGGCTGCGCTGCTACCGCTGCTGGTCCCAGGATCTCGAGGTTCAGGTCCACTACGAGGGCATTCACAAGATCGATCCCGAGAGCGGCGAGCGCGCCGAAGTCGTCGACGAGCTGCAGGAGGCCGTCGTCCAGTGTCTCGACTGCATGCACGACCAACCACACCTCGGCTTCAACAACGGGCGCGTCGAGCCGGTCGAGGATCGCTGGGAACGGATGATCGCGGGCACTCCCTGGGTCGCCTCGTGCACGGTCGCGGTCGACGCCGAAGACGTCGAGACCTGCTCGGGGCCCGAGGCCGGCGACGCCCTCTCCTATGCCGCCTTCGGCGACCACGGCGTGCGCGAGTTCTTCACGCACGTGCGCTTCCACAAGCACGAAGACGACGCGCGCATCATCGTCCACCTGCTCGTCGAGCTCTACGCGCGCTCGCTCGAGGAGGCCACCGACGTGCTCGAGTCCTCAGCCCGCGGCGCGCTGACGATCACCTCGCTCGCCGAGGAGTCCCGCCCCCCGGCGGCGGCCAGCGAGACCCACGGCCACGACTGAGCGGAAGCCCTACGCGCAGAGATGCGCCAGGCGCCGGTGCAGGTAGACGGCTCCGGCGATCGGAGTGATGGTCGGCTGTTCGGCGCCGAGAAGAATGTGAATGGCATTGCCGACGACGAGATAGCAGCGACCCGTCACGAACAGCACGTTGGCATAACCGCCGCCGGCTTCCAGCCCCTCGTAGCCGATCGCGCCGGGGATCGACGGAACCGGAAAGCGCGTGACCCCCGTGCCGGCTTCTGAGATGTCTTCGGCGCCCTCGGCGGCCAGCAGCCGTCGGGCGGCGCGATGGGATCCGAGGACGTAGGCGATCGAGATCGCTTCGCCGCGCAGCCCCGAGAAGAACTCCTCGACGCCCTCACGGAAGCCGTCGCCTCGCAGGCGGGCGATCTCTCGCAAGGCTCCCCGGCCCCGATAGCCGAGGATCCTCCTCACGAAGCGCGTGGGCGAAGTGCTCGATTCGAGCGCACTGCTCGCGTAGCGGAACGCCGGCATCTCCTGCTTGGGCGCGACGAGCGATGGCGGGGCCGGAGCAGCATCGGCCGTGACGGCCAGCGACATGGCCGCCACGGGGAGCCCGACGAGCAGCATCGACAGTAGTCCGCGGCGCCTCACGCGCCAGAGTCTACGGCCGGACAGCTCGCAGCGGACGCGAACCTTTCAGCCCAGACGAACTTCGAGCGCGTCGAGCTGGGCGTTGAGCTCAGCCGGCAGCCGCTCGAAGGAGGCGAGGTGCTCGCGGAACTGGGGCAGCTGGGCCTTCCACTCCTCGGCGTCCACCCGCAGCAGCTGCGACATCGCCTCTTCGGTGACGTCGACGCCGCGCGTGTCGATCCCGTCGGGGCCGACCGGCGGCATCCAGCCGATCGGCGTCTCGGTCGCGGCGCCGTGGCCGGCGCAGCGAGCGAACACCCAGGAGAGCACGCGCGAGTTCTCGCCGTAGCCGGGCCACAGGAAGCGCCCCGCCTCGTCCTTGCGGAACCAGTTGACGTAGAAGATCTTCGGCAGCTTGGCGCCCGGGTGGCGACCCATCTCCAGCCAGTGGGCGAAGTAGTCGGCCATGTTGTAGCCGCAGAACGGCAGCATCGCGAAGGGGTCGAAGCGCAACTCCCCGACCGTGCCGGCGGCCGCGGCCGTCTTCTCGGAGCTCATCACGGCGCCGAGGAACACGCCGTGCTCCCAGTCGAGCGCCTCGGTCACAAGCGGCACCACCGTCGAGCGCCGGCCGCCGAACAGGATCGCGTCGATCGGCACGCCCGCCGGGTCCTCCCACTCGGGCGCAATCGCCGGATCCTGAGCCGCCGGCGTCGTGAAACGGGCGTTTGGATGCGCCGACGGTGTCTCGGACTCAGGGGTCCAATCGTTGCCATGCCAGTCGATCAGGTGGGCGGGCGGCTCCTTGGTGAGCCCCTCCCACCAGACGTCGCCGTCGTCGGTCTTGGCGCAGTTGGTGAAGATCGAGTTTCGCTCGATCGTGCGGATCGCGTTCGGGTTGGTGTCCTCCCCGGTCCCCGGCGCGACACCGAAGAACCCGGCCTCGGGGTTGATCGCATACAGCCGGCCGTCTTCGCCGAACTTCATCCACGCGATGTCATCACCGATCGTCTCCACCGTCCACCCCTCGAGCGTGGGGATCAGCATCGCGAGGTTGGTCTTGCCGCAGGCGCTCGGGAAGGCGCCGGTGATGTACTTGACGTCTCCCTCCGGCGGGGTCAGCTTCAGGATCAGCATGTGCTCGGCCATCCAACCCTCGTCGCGTGCCATCACCGAGGCGATGCGCAGCGCAAAGCACTTCTTGCCGAGCAGCGCATTGCCGCCATAGCCCGAACCGAACGACCAGATCTCGCGCGTGTCGGGGAAGTGCACGATGTACTTATTGTCCGCGTTGCACGGCCAAGGAACGTCCTCCACGCCCTCCGCCAGCGGCATGCCGACCGAGTGCAGGCACGGCACGAAGTCCCCGTCGCCGAGTGCGTCCAGAGCGCCCTGACCCATGCGGGTCATGATCCGCATGTTCACAACCACATACGTGGAGTCCGTCAGCTGAACGCCGACATGGCTCTTGTCCGAGCCCAACGGACCCATCGAGAACGGCACCACGTACATCGTGCGGCCGCGCATCGAGCCCGCGAACAGGCCGCTGAGCATGCTGCGCATCTCGTCGGGGTCGCGCCAGTTGTTCGTCGGACCAGCTTCGTCCTCCGTCGCCGAGCAGATGAACGTCCGATCCTCCACCCGCGCCACGTCACCGGGGTCTGACAGCGCCAGATAGGAGTTAGGGCGCTTGGCATCGGAGAGGCGCTCAAAGGTTCCTGCGTCCACCATCTCCTGACAGAGGCGGTCGTACTCCTCAGCCGAGCCGTCACACCAGTAGACCTGGTCGGGTTCGGTGAGAGCTTCCATCTCCTTCACCCAGGCCAGCAGGCGCTCGTTCTTGGTGGGGGCGGGAACGGTGGTGTTCATGGGATGCAGGCGGCTCCTCGGTCGGCGGTGAAGATCGGCACACGCTGGACGATCTTCGATCGTCGGCGCTGCGGGCCATGCTTGGCTCTGTGAAACGAAAAACGCCCTCCGCGGGCGGGAGGGAAAGCGTACCGCACGACTGAATCGCCCGACGGCACGACTCTCCGCATCCTCAAATGGGGCCTACTCGACGTCGCCCTCCGCCGAGCCCGTCCCGTGGTCTTTGCGGGGCACCAGCACGAGCCGCTTGAACTCCGCCACCAAGACCCCATCCTGGTTGAGCACGCGCGTGTGGACCTTGACGGTCCCGCGGTCGGGCTTGGACCTCGACTCCTTCTTCTCGAGGACCTCCGACTCGCAGAACAGCGTGTCGCCATGGAACACCGGCGCCGGGTGCTTGAGCTCTTCTGTCGCCAGGTTCGCGATCGCCTTGCCGCTGACATCGCTCACTGACATGCCCAGGGCCAGCGAGTACACGAG
>JASLDD010000170.1 GCA_030151725.1 Solirubrobacteraceae bacterium | reverse complement strand
CGATCGACGGCGACGGCTTCAAGTCGATCCAGTACCAGAACGCCAACAACTCGGTGCGCATCACCGACGAGTTCATGCGCGCGGTCGAGCAGGACGGCGAGTGGCACCTGACATCGCGCACCATCGGCGAGCCGATCTCGGCGCGCGAGCTGATGCGCGAAATCTCCGAGGCGGCATGGCGGTGCGCCGATCCGGGAGTCCAGTACGACACCACCATCAACCACTGGCACACCTCCCCCAACAGCGGACGGATCAACGCGTCGAACCCCTGCAGCGAGTACATGCACGTCGACAACTCGGCCTGCAATCTGGCCTCGCTGAACCTCATGAAGTTCCGCCGCCCCGACGGGACCCTCGACGTGGCCTCCTTCGAGCACGCCGTCGACATCATGCTGCTGGCGCAGGAGATCGTGGTCGGCCCCTCCAGCTATCCCACCGAGGAGATCGGTGTCAACGCGCGCGCCTTCCGTCAGCTCGGCCTCGGCTACGCCAACCTCGGCGCCTACCTGATGAGCAACGGCATGCCATACGACTCCGACCACGGACGTGGGGCCGCCGCAGCCATCACCGCCCTGATGACCGGGCGGGCATACCGCCGCTCGGCCGAGGTGGCCGGTGCGCTCGGCCCGTACGAGCACTACCAGGAGAACCGCGAGGCCCACAACAACGTGATGCGCATGCACCGCGACGCCTCCTACACGATCCCCGACAGCGCAAGCGTCGACAGCGAGCTGCTCGCCGCGGCCCGGCGCTCATGGGACGAGGCGGTCGAGCTGGGAGAGCAGATGGGCTACCGCAACGCGCAGGCAACCGTGCTGGCGCCCACGGGCACGATCTCGTTCCTCATGGACTGCGACACGACCGGCGTGGAGCCCGACTTCTCGCTGGTCAAGTTCAAGGAGCTTGTCGGCGGCGGGCAGATGACGATCGTCAACCGCACAGTCCCGCTGGCGCTGCAGACGCTCGGCTACTCCGAGCCGCAGATCGAGCAGATCGAGGCGCATCTGGCCGAGCACGGCACGATCGTCGGCGCACCGGGCATCACCGATGAGCACCTGCCGGTATTCGACGTGGCGGTGGGCGAGCGCGCGATCTCCCACATGGGGCACCTGAAGATGATGGGAGCCGTGCAGCCGTTCATCTCGGGGGCGATCTCGAAGACCGTCAACATGCCCCAGGAGGCGACCGTCGAGGACATCGCCGACGCCTACACCCAGGCCTGGCACCTCGGCATCAAGGCACTGGCGATCTACCGCGACGGATCGAAGACCGCACAGGCGCTGCGCACCGATGCGCAGAAGGGCGTGCAGGCTCCGGTCGACGTCGACCTAGTCGTGGAGCAGGCCGTGGCCAAGGCGCTCGCAGAGGCCGGCCCCAAGCGCAAGCGCATGCCGCGCGAGCGCCAGTCGCTGACGCACAAGTTCTCGATCGGCGGACACGAGGGCTACATCACCGCCGGCATGTACGCAGATGGCAGCGTGGGCGAGATATTCCTCACCGACATAGGCAAGGAGGGATCGACGCTCAGAGGCATGATGAACTCGTTCGCCACGGCAATCTCGATCTCGCTGCAGTACGGCGTGCCGCTCGAAACGCTCGTGCAGAAGTTCAGCTACATGCGCTTTGAGCCGGAGGGGATCACCGGCAACCCCGAGATCCCGTTCGCCAAGTCGATGCCCGACTACATCATGCGCTGGCTCGCCTCGCGCTTCCTGGACACCGACGCACAGGAGGAGCTCGGCATCCTCACGCCCGATGTCAGGGCCCGCAAGGCCGCTCAGGAGGTGGCCCAGTCGGTGATGGCATCCGACACCGCCGGCCCGAGCGCAGAGGCTGCCACGACCGACTCGCCTCAGGCGTCCGGCAACGGCGGCTCGAGCGCCCCGACAGCCTCGTTCACCGAATCTCCGCCTGTACTCCCAGCCCGTCTGCAGGGGCTCGACCTCGGTCCCGCCTGCAGCCAGTGTGGAGGCATGATGCAACGCACCGGGTCCTGCTACACGTGCTCGTCGTGTGGCAACAACACCGGCTGCGGCTGATCTGAAGCGGCTAGCCCGGTCGGGGCGGCGTCCTCAAAAAATGAGCGACACCGAATCTGCGCCGGTAGATCGCGCGTCCATCCGAGTCGCGCGACCCTCGCTTCCACCGCTCAAGCGCTACGGCGCGGCGCTTGAGCAGATATGGGAGCGAGGGATGCTCTCCAACGACGGACCCTGCGTCAGGGAATTCGAGGAGGCATTTGCCGCATACAGCCGCTCGCCGATCAGGCCTCTTGCGACGAGCAGTTGTGACCTAGCGCTGACTCTGGCCGTCGCGGCGCTGGAGCTCCCTCGGGGATCGCGGGTCCTCCTCCCCTCCTTTGGCTTTCCATCGACCGTGCACGCCCTCGAATGGAATGGATTGAAGCCGCACTTCGTGGATGTCGATGAGCACGACTGGTGCATGCATGCCGAGCAACTCGAGGGCAAGCTGGCGGACGTCTCGATGATCATCGCCACCCATATGTTCGGGGTTCCCTGTGATGTCGTCGGCCTGGAGGCATTAGCCACGCGACACAACATCGTGCTCGTGTTCGATGCCGCTCAAGCGGCCGCCACCTGGGTGCAGGGACGGCACGTTACGAGCTTCGGCAATGCCAGCGTAATCAGCTTCAGCGGAGCCAAGATCGTGACATCGGGCGAAGGGGGGATCGCTGTCATCGCCGATGGGAATACGGCCGCACGCTTTGAACGGCTGCGCAGATATGGGATGGATCCCCAGGGCGTCAGCGAGCGCACCGGTCTCAACGCCAAGCTCTCCGAGCTGCACGGAGCCCTGGGCGTCCTTACCATGGAGATCCTCGAGGAGCAGGTCACGCAGCGCGAGCGAATCGTCGATGTCTACCGCCACGCGTTCGACGGGCGCGAGGACATCCGATTCCAGCGCATACCGACCGGATCCCGCCCCACGCCGACATTCTTCGTCGTCGATCTGGGAAATGCCCGCGACCGGGTTCGAGCGGCATTGGCCACACGCCGAATCGAGTCCCGACCCTACTTCCCCGCCATGCATCTCATGCCCCGGTTCGCCGGCGTGACCCGCACCCCGCTGCCGGTCAGCGGGCAGCTGAACGAAGGGTTGCTCGCGCTTCCTCTTTACTCCGAGCTAGAGCCCTCAGTCGTGGAGGAGGTCTGCGCGACTGTTTGTGAGGCGCTCGAGCTCCACAGCGTCGACGGGAAGTAGTCCCACACCACCTCATCGAGCGTCGCGAAGCGAACGCCCACCCTGAGCATGCGCTCCAGCAGATAGGCGTCGCCCGGCATCCCCAGGCTCGCCGCAACCAGCTCCCGCTCGAAGAAACGCAGCCCTCCGTGTACCAGCGCGCCCTGCCAGCCGAACGAGCCAGGCTCCGGTGACGGCGCGAGCCTCACCACACTCGTCCCGTCCGGACTGTGCTCCTCAAAGCCTCCGTAGGCAACCTCAGCTCGCTGCTCACGTGCCAGCCCCAACAGCGATGCAACCGCATCCGGGCGCAGGCGATCGTCATCGTCGAAATGCAGCAACCAGGATCCGCCTGCTCGACGAGTGGCCTCGTTGCGCGCCATCGTGCTGCCCACCAGCCAGTGTCGCCGTTGATCGTCGTGTGCGCTGATCCGCTGCGTGAGGTTCGCATAGCGCACGCGCCCATCCCCCAGCTTCCCAACAGCAGCCTCGAGCTCCGGCGGCGCGCCGTCGCCCAGCACCACGATCTCCAGGTTCGTGTACGACTGGGCAAGCAGCGACGGCAGCGCCCGCTTCACCAGCAGCTCCGGGTGGTTGTGCGTGGCGATCGTGATCGAAATCAGTGGTTCGCGATCCAAGTACGCCTGCTCATAGGCCGTCTCCCGGCGCAACGCATACAGCCGCCTGCGGTTCTGTGCCTCCTCATCGAGAATCGCCCGCAGCATCGGCTGCACACCCTCCTCGAGCTGCATTCGGATGGCAGTCGTGTCCCCAGCAAGCTCCTCGACCCGCTGCTCGAGTGCCCGCATCCCACCCTGCATGGCGTCCAGCCGAGAGCTCAGCGCTTGCATCCGCCAATCGACAGCACGCCGCAGCCGAGCAAGCATCACCCACCGTACCGGCGGGCGGGCACACCCTGGACCCGCTCACCGTCCAGCACCTCGCCCAGCACCACCGCCCCCGCTGCCACCGTTGCATCCGCCCCCACACGGGTGTGATCCACGATCGCCGCCGCCATGCCCACGACCGTTCGATCGCCCATCACGATGTGGCTTGCGAGGTTCGATCCAGGAAGCAGCGACACGAAGGAGCCGATCTGCAAATGATGGCCCACCAGCACTCCCCGTGAGATCAGCGTATGTTCGCCGACAATCGTCTCTGCTCCTATCACCGCACCTGGACCCACCACACAGCCTGGCCCAAGTCGCGCCGACGGCGACACCCAGGCGCGCGGGTGCACAATGCTTGCGGCCTGCCAGCCATGAGCCTCGACTTTGGCCCAGTGATCGCTACGGCTACCTCCAGCTGCGACCGCCGCAGGCCGCCCCTCTGGGCCATCAGACGCAACCACCGGCCGGCCTGCAACCAGCGAGCCCACCCGCCTGGGATCGAGCAACTCGATCAGGCCCTCCACCTCCCATCCCTCGTCCCGGGCCCACTCGGCCACCTCGACTGCGAACGAGCCGCTCCCCACAAGATGCAGACCGCGCTTCATATGAGGAGCGATATCACACAGCTATCGGGAGTCCGCGTCCGCGGGGGCTGAGATCTCCCGCCTAACCCAGCGCCAGCGGCGGCGCGGGGTTGGCCCGCACGCGCCTCACAGCCGCTGTAGTGCTCGCGCCCACCCTCGCCTGCGTCACACGCGCCCTGACGCCCAGCCGCGCTGCTCGTCCGCGCAGCCACGCTAGTGACCGGGGCTCGCCGCAATGCTCACGCCAGCCTTCCAGCACGCTCTCCAGGCGCTCGCGATCCTCGACCGTGGCCAGCACCTCCACGCGGCCGCCGCCGGCCGTATCGGGCCCAAGGCGCACCAGGTACAGCTCGCCCGTGTCGCTCACCCACGCAGCGCGGTGCAGCGGGCCATGCTCGCCCTCACGCCACCACAACCCCACATCGAGCTCACGCGACTGGATCCGTCTGGAGTCCGCCGTGTAGAAGCTCGCCAGCGAGCCATAGCGTTTGAGCGGCTGAGCTGGCCGCCCGGCATCTTTTCGTCTCATACGGCACCGACTTTCGAGGAGGAGGTTGGAGGAACCCAAGCCTCGCTCCTACGCCTAAACATCTGGTTACCGAGTGGTAAGGAATTGCCGAGCAGTTGCTGCGCGCCTTTGCAGGGCGCAGAAGTCACCGGCCCACGTCGGGCCGGTGACGCTCTCTTCGCGCCAGGGCTGTAATCAGCCGTTCAGGCGCTTCTTCAATGCGCTTGCTGCCGAGAATTTCGCAGCCTTGGAGGCCGCGATGTTGATCGTCTCGCCAGTCGAGGGGTTGCGCCCCTGCCGCGCCGCACGGTGGCTGACGCTGAACTTTCCGAAGCCCGCAAGTGCGACCTCACCCCCAGCGGCCAGCTCGTCGGAGACAACCTCGATTGCCGCCTCAACCACCTGTCGTGCCTGGCTGGCGGCCAGTCCAGTTTGCTCCGCGACCTTGTCGGCCAGCTCGTTCTTGGTCATGCCACTCCCTTCTCGAGTGTCTTTGCTGCGAGCAGGCTAACCGTTCGCGAGGACGGTGACACTGCAACTTTGCCCACAGCAGCTTTCAAATCGCCCTAATTTCCGGGGAACTCCAGCGCCGAGGACCCTCTCAGCGACCCCTCCACCGGTCGCTCAGACGGGTTCTCCACCGTTCGTGAAGCCAGCGGGCCCGCCGCAAAGGCCGCCCACAGGACCGACAGCCACGCCAGGCATGCCAGCCCCACGTGCACCCACACCAGCTCCGTCGGCAAGTGCGTCTCGTATTGATCCAGGCCCACCACCCCCTGCAAAGCCAGCAGCACGCACAGAATGCTCAACGGGCGCTGGATCGCCGGGCCAACCGCCCGCCTGCGGGCAAGCCACCAAATCGCCACAGCCGCCAGGCTGAACACAAACGCTATCTCCGCGTGGCGGTGGATCACAAAGTCCATCGTGCCGTGCCCGTCGAAGTCCAGTCGGTTGATCTTCTGGCCCGGCGATCCGCCCGCGTGGGGTCCCGCGGCAGTCGCCGCCGTCCCAGCGAAGATCGTCAGCGCGCCAAACGCCGCCAGCCCCCGCAGCAGCTGCACCAGTGTGCGATCCGTCAGCGCCACCGACTCCACCGGGGCGCTTGCCGTCGCGTTCTCGGCCCCACGCTCTCCTGTGCTTCGCCACACCAGCAGCGCCGCCGCCGCCAAGATCAGCATCGACAGCGCAAAGTGGCCCATCACCCAGCCGTAGTCCAGAGCCCCTTTGACCGTGAACCCGCCCAAGATCGCCTGCGCCACAACACCCAGCGGCAGCAGTGCCCCCAGCCACATCAGATCGCGGCGATACGGCCGACGTCTCAGCGCCGCAAGCCACGCAAAGCCCGCCGCAAACACCACCGGCACGCTGATCACGCGGTTGGAGAACTCGATCACCGCGTGCGTGTTCAGCGGCGGGTACACGTTGCCGTAGCACTTGGGCCATGTCGGGCAGCCCAGGCCCGAGCCCGTCAGGCGCACCGCCGCGCCGCTCAGCACGATCAGCGTGAGCGCAACCAGCGCCCCATACGCGAACCACACGAACTGGGCCGGCGTGACCGTGTACCCGTTCGTCCGTGCGCGCAGCTGCTCTAGACGGGCGTGCATCGCCCCTAAGGATGCCACTCAAACGGGAGTTCAGCCGCAATCTCGCTCAAACGCGGAGCCGCGGCGTCACGATCTGAGACCGTCAGCTCGTCCACCGGCAGGGACCAGTCGATCGCAATGTCCGGGTCATCCCACGCGATGCCCCGTTCCACCTGCGGGTCGTAGTAGGCCGTCTGCTTGTACATCACGTCCGCCACCTCGCTCAGCGCGCAGAAGCCATGCGCGAGCTGTTCGTGCCGGTGGGCTTTGCGCATGGCTTCTGCGCGCTGAGCGAGGTGGCGGACGTGATGTACAAGCAGACGGCCTACTACGACCCGCAGGTGGAACGGGGCATCGCGTGGGATGACC
>JASLDD010000286.1 GCA_030151725.1 Solirubrobacteraceae bacterium | reverse complement strand
GCCGAAGGTCCGCTGGCCGATGGCGGCGAAGGCCGTCGCACCGCTGGAATCAAAGCGGAGGACTTCAGCTACATGAAGCGGATTTTTTACGAGGTTTTCCTCCAGTACTACAGGGGTGGCTATAGCAGCCGCGTGGCGGAGTTCAGCAGACGGCTGCTGTTCGTGGTGGGTGGCGACGACCCGATCGTCCGCACCAGAAACGTTCTGGACGCCGGTCCGCCGGAGGGCATAACCCTGCTGCAGATGGCCGATGTCACTCACTTCCCGCGTGGCGCCACTTGGAAGCCCAATGACCAACAGTTGGTGGAGCGCGAGCAACGTACGTTTTGGCTGCCGGAGATAGGACGGGTGATCGCGCGCTTTTCAGAGCGCGCGGCTGTGGCTCTTCACAACACGGTGGCCAAATGTTGGGACGAAGGACAAAACTCAATAGCAGAGGAAGTCGGTCAGTCGACGACATCCACTCAGCAGACGACAATAAAGGAGGACGGCCTGGGGAACAGCGCCTTTGAGCGAGAGCTCGATGCGCTGCTTGCCACCGTGTCCAAGACAGGGTGGCTGCTCGTCAGCCGTAACGAGATCCCGCCGGTGTTCCTAGGCCGGGAGGGCATCCGGCTGCACGCCAAGGCACTTCATCATTCCGAGGAACTCATCTACAACTACTCGCAGAGTCTGCACGCTCGCGCGGACAGGCTTGGGCCGCTAAAGGATCGAATGACGCTGCTCATTCCGGAGCACAGCGAGCAGTGGTTCTCGGAAGAGTATCTTCGACGCAAGCTCTTTGCGCGCAGCGAGACCCCCGGAGCTGCCCACCTGCCCTCGAGCAAAGTGCACAAGGAGATGTGGGCTCACTTCCGTGAGAAGTGGTGCTCCAACCAGGCCGTTCGTGTCGTGCAAATGAAGGAGTACGCTCTGTCGGAACTCCCACCGCTGGGGGTGCACGAGGCTGAACGGCTCGGGGCTGAGCGCCTCTCGCTGGGAATGCTGCCCGATGTGTGGATCGGTTTCTCCCCAGAGCTCTGTAGGCGTATGGCCGGTGAGTTCCCCGACCGGGACGTGATAGAGAATAGGACGCTGCTCTGGGCCACGGAACTCGCGCGGGAGGACCCTGAAGCCGAAAAGAAGCTTAAGCTCGACCTCAAGGACAACAAACTGGTTGCCGTGAAGGTCTCCGCGGCCGAGCTAAACCCGCGCTACCGAGGGCACCGTATGACGGATCACAAGGAGGTGGGGCGCGTGCTGCGGCATTGGGCGCTCTCGCTGTATTCCTCACAGCCGGTGGCCGCGGGCGCCGTTCGTGATGGTCGCGGGATCAATACGTAGCTGCTCTGCGTGATCGCGATGCTGGCGGGGCTGGGCGGCAGCTCGACCTCTGCGATGCGGTTCGCTGCGGTTCCCTCTAAAACAGCCCGAGCCCGCTGCCGACCTCGTGCACGAGGTTGAACAGCGGCTGAGGAACGATCCCGAAGAAGATCGTCGCTGCGCCGGCTAGCAGGGCGACGAACAGCACCTCTGGCTGTAGGCCGCCGGCCTCGGGGGCATACCCATCGGGGTCGAGCTCTGACGAGCCGCCGGCGAGCACCGGCATCGCGCTCGGCCCGGGGGTGAGCAGCGTGCCCACCCCGTCCGACCCCTCTGTCGCGGGAGCATCGCGCATCCACATGGCGGCGATCACCGGCAGGTAGTAGCCGAGCGAGATCATCGAGCCGATCACGATGGCCACGCCGAGCCACGTGTAGCCGCCCGAGACGGCCGCATCGATCAAATAGAACTTGCCCATGAATCCCGCCGTGGCCGGGATTCCAGCGAGGGCAAGCATCGAGATGGTCATTGGCCAGGCGAGCAGCGGCCGCTCGCGTCCGAGCCCCGCGAGCGACTGGATCGAGTCACCGAGGCCGGTCTCGCGCTCGCGGGCCACGATCACGGAGAAGGCGGCCATGTTCATGAACAGGTACGCCGCGAGGTAGAACACGGTGGCCTTTACGCCGAGCTGAGTCGAGACGACGACCCCGGCGAGCATGTAGCCGGCCTGCGCGACCGAGGAGTAGGCGAGCATCCGCTTCAGCGAGGACTGACCCAGGGCGCCGACGTTCCCGACGATGATGGTGATCGTCGCGAGCACGGCGACGGCAGGTCCCCAGCTGGCCTGGGTGCTGATCAGGGCCACGTCGAAGAATCGCAGGAACACGCCGAGGGCGGCCACCTTGGTGGAGACGGCCATGAAGGCCGTGACGGACGTCGGCGCTCCCTCGTAGACATCGGGCGTCCACTGGTGGAAGGGCGCAACGGACGCCTTGAAGCAGAGGCCCGCCACGCACAGCGCGACGCCGGTCAGCGTGAGCGGGTCGGTTGCAAGGCTCCCGCTGGAGAGCGCCTGGGCGATCCCGGAGAAGTCGGTAGTGCCGGTGGCGCCGTAGATCATGGCCAGGCCATACAGCAGCGTGGCCGAGCCGACAGAGCCCACGATCAGGTACTTCAGCCCGGCCTCCAGTGAGTGCTCGCGCTTGAGCTCGGTGGCGCACAGCACATACAGGGGGATCGAAAGGAGCTCCAGGCCAACGAACAGGGCGACGGTGTTCTGCGCGGCGGCCAGCAGCGACATCCCCGCTATTGAGCTCAGCAGCAGCGCATGAAACTCGCCGTGAGCGGCTTCGCGCGCCGCCAGCGAGCGCCAGGCAAGCAGCACTGTGCAGGCGCCGCCTGCGATCAGCACGAGGTTGAGCACGAGCGCCAGATCGTCGATGCGAAGCGCTCCCGAGACGATCGACTTCTGCGAGTTCCACTGCCAGATCGTGAGGCCGAGCGCTGCTCCCAGCGCGCCGAGGCTGAGCGTGGGCACAACCTGGGCACGAATCCAGCGCGAGCCGAGCAGACCCACGAGCAGGACGAGCACGGAGCCGCCGAGCAGCGCGATCAGCGGCGAGAGGCCGGCGAAGTCGACGTGCGGGCCTTTGAGGTGGGCGGTGGCGAGGGGAAGCACGGTGCTCGGGCTCATCGCACGCTCGCGATCGTCTGCGGCGATTGTGTGCTCGTCTGGACGGACCCCACAGCCGCCTTGACCGAGCTTTCGCTGCGGTGCAGCGCGAGCTGCGGATAGAGCGCCAGGAACACGATCACGGCGATCAGCGGGGCGAGCACGGCGGCGTCGAGGAAGCCGATCTCACGCGAGTCGG
>JASLDD010000215.1 GCA_030151725.1 Solirubrobacteraceae bacterium | reverse complement strand
CGCAGCAGGTTGTATGCCCCGGGCGGCGATACCCACAGGTCGGTGAACGCATTCTCGTCGTGTGCGGCGTTCTGCAGGCCCTTCAGCAGGTCGGAGTGCGCACCCTGAATTGCGACTGCGCCGAATACCGCTATCGCTCCGGTTGCCGCGACGCCGATCGCCCTGGAGCGCGCCGCGCGGAGCTCCATAGCCGCCACGTGCGGAACGGCGCCTGTCAGCGCCCGTGCGAGCCTCGTCAGCAGAGCGAGCGCCAGTTCCAGTGCCACTGGTAGTACCAAGAGCATCGCGGCGATCAACAGGATCATGCCGACGATCGCCTGCTTGGGAGCGCCGAGCAGGATCGCTGTAGCGACCCCCAGGCACACGATCCCGACGAGCGCAGTGCGAAGGCTTGCGCGCCCGGCGGCGGTGCCCTGCTTGGGGGTGACCGCCGCGAGGGGGTTGCGGGAGACGATGTCGCGCAGCGGGCTCAGCACCGCGACCACCGCTGCCAACATCCCGCCTCCAGCCGCAATGGCAACGCTCTGCCAGCCCACCACGCGCTGGCTGCCGACAGAGAACGCCGAGCCCAGATAGCCGGGATTTGAATGGAAGAGATGGATGGAGAGCTCCTCCCCGATCGCGAGCCCGAGCGCACACGCCGCGATCCCGAGAACTAGCGCGTCGAGTAGCAGCACGCCGACGACCGTCGCGGGCGGGTAGCCGTCGCGGCGCAGATCGGCGATCAGGCGCCGGCGCTGGGGTACCGTGAGCAGCATCGCGTTGAACGCGAAGAGGAACCCCACCAGTGCGCTGATTACGGCGAACAGTGCCGTCGACTGGTTGCTCGCGGAGGCCGCCTTTGCGAACAGCCTTTCGTCATAGCTGGTCGACTCGACGTTCAAATGCCCGGCTGCAAGGCGCACGAGGGCTGCCTTGACAAACGATTCCATGCCTGGGGCGGGCTGAACGAGGATGCGCGAGACGTGGCTGGCAAGACCCGTCATTTCCTGCGCGAAGAACAGCGGTGCGACGACGATCGGACTCGCCGCGAGGCCCCCTATCTGCTTTTCGTGGAGCAGCTCGTAAAGAGGCGCGTGTTCGCTGCGCCCATACATCCGTAGCGTGATTTCCTTTCCGAACTTCGTGACACCGAGGTGGCCGGCGAGGGGCGCCGGAAGCAGCACCGCTCCGATGTAGGCAAACGGTTCGAGATCGGTATGGCGCACGAGTGTGCCACCCAGCCGGCGGAGGCTCGAATCGGCGCCGACGAGCTCAACCGACTGGCTGCCTTTGGGGCCGGTCGCCTCGGCGCTCGCTTCCAGTAGCGGTGCGGCGACGCGAACACCGTCGATACGTCTCACTTGGGCGAGCAGGCTTGTGGGCATGCCCTGCGAGTCACGTGCCAGTAGCTGCAGCGTCGCCCGGCCGGTGATGCCGCGCGACAGCTGTGCCACGGAACTCGAGAGGCTCTGGCTTGCGACCTGCGAGGCGAACAGCAACGCCACCCCTGCTGCGATCCCAATGACAGCAAAACACTCCTGCACGAAACGTGCACGCACGCGCACGCGGTAGAGATGCAGGACGTTACCCGGCTTCACGTTGCGAGTACCTGTGCTCGTTTAGTTGGGAACCGCAGGAGCCGGGAGTTGTTCCGGCTGGTAGTCGCCGAGGTGACCGTCGCGCAGCGCGAACACACGATCGGCGTAGCCGGCCGCCAGCGGGTCGTGGCTGACGAGCACGATCGCCACCTGCCGCTCCCGGCATAGCTCGCGCAGCAGCTCGAGGACCTCGCGGCTGCGCCGGCTGTCGAGGCTGCCAGTCGGCTCATCTGCCAGCAGCAGGCTCGGTTCTGTGGACAAGGCACGTGCGATCATTACGCGCTGGCGCTCGCCCATCGACAGGGTCTCCGCCCGGTGGGCGAGACGCTCGCCGAGGCCGAGGCGCTCCAAGAGCGGCGTGATCTGGCGATGCGCGTCGCGCCAGCGGACAGTCTTCAGCAGCTTCAATACGGCATTGTCGATCGCGCTGACGCCAGGCAGGAGATCGAAGTTCTGGCGGATGAAACCGAGCTCTGAAAGACGGAACTGGGAGGCCTCGCTCTCGGTCAAAGACGACACGTCGCGGCCGGCGATCGACACGGTGCCGCTGGTGGGCTCCAGCAGCGTGGCGACCATCAGAAGCAGCGTCGTCTTGCCCGAGCCGCTGGGTCCGTAGAGGGCGACCATCTCGCCGGGAGCGACCGACAGCGACACGCCGTCGACGGCGCGCACGGGCTCGCCGCCGACGGCCGGGTAGTGCTTGGCGAGATCGATTAGCTCGAGCATCAGTTTGCCGCTACCAATGCCGTGCGCCTTTGGTGCGGGTGAGCGCGCGCCGAACCTTAAAAAGCGCAAGTGCAGGCGGCAAGAGCGGCCCAACGGTGCCTGCGACGCTCCCGCTGATGTCGCGGGCGTACGGAGTAGAGGCCTCTGGACTCGAAAGGTAATAACCGATCATCGCGTTCAGGATCACGCGATGCTGCAGCTCGCTCGGTAGGTGGCGACAGGCATTCGTGGCACGCTGCGCGAGGAACCCCATTCCGAACGCCGCCTGTCCGGTCGAGGCGTGGTAGCTGAGCAGGTTGCGCTGACCGGCGTGCTCGTCCTCGGCCACGTCGACGAGACTGTCTAGCAGGGAGTGCAGCCCGCAGATCCAGGGGAAGTAGGCCGCGTCGATCGCCTCGGCGTCCTGGTGACGCACGCCAGGGTTGGCGGCGGTGGCGATCAGCGCGTGCACCGCCAAGGAGGAGCCCTCCGCGGCAGCCGCCTGCCACCAATCGAGGCCGGAACCCTTGGGGGCCTGATCGCGTGCCCAGCGCTCGAGCCCCTCATGGCCGCCCTGACGCTCGGTTAGGTTGAGGCTTTGAAACGCGACTATCCTGGCTCCTGCCGCTGAGCAGGTGGCAGATACGGCCGCATAGGATGGGAATTTTGCGAGCGCCGTGCGGCACGTATCGGCGAGCGCTTCGAGGAAGCCGCCATCATCCCGCTGTGGATGCAGCGCGTAGTAGTCGGGCTGTCCCGCATCGGGGTCGAGTGCGACAAGCAGTGACAGGTGCAGCTGGCGCCCATTCGCGACGGGATCGGTGCTCGCCTTCTCGGCGATCGTGTCGAGGTAGTTGTAAGCCGCCTGGAAGGCTACGAGCGCACGCACGGTCTCGCGGCGATGGCTGCGAGGAGCGAGGACCGCGAACAGGGCGGCGCCCTCGAGGTTCCCGCGCTTCGAGAGTCCTGCGATCGCGTCTGCGCGAAGCACCGGGTTGGGGATCTCGTGCGCCCGGGCTTGCCAGTACGCCAGCTCCCGCCTGACGAGTGGGAGGATGCCCGTGAGGTAGCGCAGGACCGTCATGCCGAGCACCAGCTTTCCCATGAGATGCTCACGCTCGCGCGTACCGTCGGATATCCCGCCCGCGGGCACGGTGAGCTCCAGGCTCGGCCGGCTGAGGACATGCACGTTGCCGCGCAGGGCGTGGTCGTCGGCGACCGCCCGAAGTGACTGTGCGGCCCGCCCACCCATGGCGCTCAGTGATGACGTGCCGGTGGGCACGGGACCATGGTCTGGGCGCTGGTGTGACTACCGTCGAGGAACGTGAACCTCGCGGCGAACGGGAAGCCTCCGTGGGGACAATGTTCGGGGACGGCCACCCCGCGGGGCCGAAACGACACGCGCCGACCGTGGACCTGCTTGTAGTAGGTGAGATGGCTCGGGCCGATCGTGCTCGTGACACTCACCACGGATACGTCGGGACCGCCGGGAACGCTTGCGATGAGCGGGACGGTAGTCGCGAGTTGCGATCCGAAGCTACCGCTGTCGGGGAGCACTTCACCGGAGAACGCGAGTTGTGCATACACCGGGTACAGGCCATTGGCATAGAACAGCACCGTCAGATTGCCCTTTGGGGATGGGCCTGAGACCGCCTGGACTTCTGGGATCTCGTGGCCGGAGCCGGTCCCGAACGGTACTTCCACCTCCGCGCTGCCATAGCCGAGTCGCGAGTTAGCCGGACAGCCGGCGAGGCCCTTTGCTGCGAGTGCCGCCGGCTGGCAGATAGAGAGCCCGAGAGTAGTGGTCGTGTAGTTCATGCCGCCCGGCATCTCGAGGTCCACTCCCGTGAGCGGCGGCGGGGCCGATCCTTCGATGGTTGCCAGGTGGAAGCCGAAGGTGATCGTCGTCGATGCGCCCAGGCGGTCGGGGCTGAACGACGCGTGCAGCGTGGCCTGCTCAGAGATGCCAAGAGCGCCGGCGGGCACCAGGATCGCTATAAGCGCCACAGCAAGAGCCGTGAGAGCCGCCGCGCATGATGCCATGCGCCTCAGGCGGCCGCCCGCGGTCACGTGGCCATCCGGCCGCTGACATGCACCGTGACCGCATCGTTCACGCGCTGGACGGTGCCTGAGAAGCTGAGTCCAGAGCCATGCGCGCCCCTGTAGCGTCCGGTGCCGCGCACGATCGACATGGTGCCGTTGAAGTGCGCCACGCCACCGGACGGGTGGTAGCTTGCGGTTGCGCTGCCGGTGATCGAGCTGCCGCTCGGGTAGATGTTGACTTCCGCGGTCACCCGATTGGTGGAGGTGATGTTCAGGTGGATGTAGATCGTGCCTGAGACCGTGCCCGAGGTGGTGCCCTGCTCGTTGAGCGTAAACCCGTGGTGGCTCGTCAGGTGCAGGTGCCCAGTCTCGTTCAGCGACAGCGTGCCCGCCGTATGTGCCGAATCGGCGCGCGATGGCGCTGCGCTGACGAACCCATTGGCCAGCAGCGCTGCGAGGACGGCAACGGCAGTCAGGACCCAGCCGCCTGACCGAGCGTATCTAGACGTACGATGCGACGGCAAAGCCGTGTGATCGACTACTTCCTGCATATTGCACCATCCTCTCCCGTTCCCTCTCGACAGAATCTCCCCGCAACAAAGCTTATAAACGTATCTCTTTACTCTAGATCAGCTGCTCAGAAATCTCAAGAGGCTAGATATTATAAGACTTTGGTCCATCACGGGGTGCACTACTTCGAATCTATAAACATCTCGTTTGCTATTATCCTTCGATAGCCCAGCTCGGCGTATACGGCTCTGCCTCAAGGCCATGCGGCGTTGGGTGCCAGGAGGCCGATCCAGTCCCTGGCCCCAGTCTATGCCCATTAAGGGGACGGCCCCGCCGGGAGGGGGACGGCCCCCGCCGGGTTCTGCTCCCCGCTTTGAATTAGCGACGCCACTCCTGCACACGGTCGTTTTCGCTGTCCGCGATGTAGAGGTCCCCAATCGCACTCACAGCGATACCCCGAGGGCTCTTGAGTGGACCGCCTTCACTGCCGGCCGAGCTCCACTGCGTGATGTATGTCCCTTCCGCGGTGAACTCCTGGACCCGGTTGTTGTTCGTGTCGCTGACGTACACGTTCCCCCAGGCGTCCACGGTCAGGCTGCGCGGATAGGAGAACTGTCCATTGCCTTTGCCTTCTGAGCCCCATTGCCTGATGTATTCACCTTTTTCGTTGAACTCTTGGATGCGGTGGTTCGCGTCGTCGGCGACATAAACGTTCCCGCTTGGAGCGACGGCCACGCCCGCGGGACTGTTGAACTGGCCATTGCCGCTGCCGGGCGAGCCCCACTGCCTGACGTATTCGCCGCCTGCCCCGAACTCCTGAATACGGTCGTTGCATTCATCGGCCACATACAGGTTTTTTCCGCTCGGAGTGACGGCGATGCCGTGCGGGCACCTGAACTGGCCGTTACCTGTGCCTTCAGTGCCCCAAATCGCGATGAACCGTCCCGCTGCCGAGAACTCCTGCACTCGGCCCTGTTCTTCAGCCACATAAACGTTGCCGTTCGGCGCGACAGCGACGCCATGCGGAAGTTTGAACTGTCCATTGCCAGTGCCCACCGAGCCCCACTGACCGATGTAATCGCCGGCGGTCGAGAACTCCTCCACGCGATCATTCTGTTCATCGACCACGTAGACGTCCCCGTTGGGCCCAGTCGCGACGCCCCACGGTTCCGTGAACTGCCCGGCTTCTTTACCCGGCGAACCGAAGCTGATGTCGTAGGTCAGAGCGCCCGGGGGCTGTGAGAACACCTCGAGGCGGCCGTTGTCGGTGTCGACCGCGTAGACGGTCCCGTTCGGCGCGACCGTAACACCCGACGGGCTACTGAATTGCCCGTTCACGGAGCCTTCTGACCCCCACGCTGTGAGGAACCCTCCGGTCGGCGAGAACTCTTGGATGCGGTTGTTGCCTTCGTCGGCGACATACACATCGCCGCTGCTCGAGATGGAGACGGCGTGCGGGAATCTGAGTTGGCCCTCTGCCGTTCCGTCGGAGCCCCACTGCGTGACGAATTCGCCGCTG
>JASLDD010000176.1 GCA_030151725.1 Solirubrobacteraceae bacterium | reverse complement strand
CCTCGATGGCGTCGAGGTGCTCGACGATCTTCAGCAGGTGCTCGTAGTCGGGCACCGAGTGCATGCGGTCAAACGGATGGGGCACATACACGAGTCCGCCCTGGCGCTTGATCTCGGCGATGGTCTCCTCCATGGTCATCCCGCGGGGGATCTTCTCCTTGATGAACAGGCCGATCACCTCGCCCTGCTCTGCCGTCTTGACCTCCTCGGCCACGATCACCTTGACTCCAGCTGCAGCCGCCTGGGCGCTCGCCTCAAGGGCGCCCGAGATCTCGTTGTGGTCAGTCACGGCGATCGCTCCCAGGCCTTGCTCGCGGGCGGTGGCCAGCAGCACCTCCACGGGCGTGGCGCAGTCGCCCGAGTGATCGGTGTGCATGTGCAGGTCGACGTCGATCAGCGCGCGCTGGCTCAGCTGCTCCCTGAGCGTCTGATCGCCCCCCACGGGGTGACGTCGCGCGGCGAGCGCGCCGTAGATCCGCTCGAGCTCGCTCGCCGTGTCCGGACCGTCGGCCACCAGCTGGTAGTCGGCGGGGAAGTAGCGCTCCATCAGCTCGGCTGTCGCCGCAAGGCTTGCCGTGCGTGCGTCCAGGCGCCCGAAGAAGCTCTCCACGAAGCGTCTTGCCACGAGCGTCGAGAGCAGGTGCTCGCTGGAGGAGTGAAAGGAGCCCACGTTGAGCGCGCGCGAGTGGCGCAGCGCGGCGTTGGAGGTGCTCGGCGCAAACGGCTCGTGCACGTGGACGAAGTCCAGATCCACGGTGCTCATCAGTTCCTCGACCGTACGGGCTACGTCGATGGGCAGCGCCGAGGGGCGCCTGCGCGCGCCGGCGGCCACGTCCAGGACCTCTCCCACGGCGATCACCCGCGGGCTGCCGCTGTCTGTTCCCTCGAGCAGGCTCCGCGGCGCCCCACGCGCCGCACGCAGGGCCTTGCGCGAAGCGCGCACCCGCTCCTGCGAGCGCGACGGCGCGAGCACCAGCACCCTGTGACCGCGCCGGGAGAGCTCGCCGGCGACGCGCCGCACGTGCTCGTTTACCTCGTTCTCGGCCTCCCACGGGTAGGGCGTGACGTGGGCTATCGAGAACCGCTCGCTCATCGGCTCTCGATTATCGCCTCTTCCGCGGCCCGTGACCGGCTATTTGGCGACGGGCGTCTTGACGGGCCGCGATTTGCTGGGGCTCGCGTTGGCTGCCCGAGCTTTGGCCGGCGCTTTGGCTTTGGCTTTCGCCGCGCCTTTGGCGCCCGCGTTCGTGCGCAGTCCCGGCCTGCCGGCGTACTGCGCGATGAACTTCTCGGTGTCTTTGTGGGCCTGCTCGTCCGGGCGCTGGTTGTGCGGCGACTTCATCAGGTAGGAGGACGGCCCGTCGAGCTGGCCGCCGACCCCGTGGTTGAGCGCCAGCTTGCAGCAGCGCACGGCGTCGATCACGATGCCGGCCGAGTTGGGGGAGTCCCACACCTCGAGCTTGAGCTCCACGTTCAGCGGCACGTCGCCAAACGCCTGGCCCTCCACGCGGATGTGCGCCCACTTGCGGTCTGTCAGCCACGGCACGTAGTCGGAGGGTCCGATGTAGACGTCTTTGGCGGGCAGCACGTCGTCCATGATCGAGGTCACGGCGTTGGTCTTGGAGATCTTCTTGGACTCCAGCCGCTCACGCTCGAGCATGTTGTAGAAGTCCATGTTGCCGCCCACGTTGAGCTGTGAGGTGCGCAGCATCTTCACGCCGCGGTCGGCGAACAGGCGGGCGAGCGTGCGGTGCACGATGGTGGCTCCGACCTGGGACTTGATGTCATCGCCCACGATCGGCAGGCGCGCCTTTTTGAAGCGCTTGTCCCAGTAGTCCTCGCGGGCGATGAACACGGGAATGCAGTTGACGAAGCCGCAGCCGGCCTCCAGCACCTGCTCGACGTACCACTTGGTGGCCTGCTCGGAGCCCACGGGGAGGTAGGAGACGACCACGTCGGTGTGGGTGTCCTTGAGGATTTTCACGATGTCGGCGGTCTCGCCGGGAGCCTTGGTGATCTTCTCTTTGAGGTACTTGCCGAGGCCGTCGTGGGTCATGCCGCGGTACACGGGCACGCCGAGCTTCTTCGGCACTTTGGCGAACTTCATGGTGTTGTTCTCGCCGGCCCAGATTGCTTCGCCCAGGTCCTTGCCGACCTTCTTGGCGTCGATGTCGAAGGCGGCCGTAAATTCGATGTCGCGCACGTGGTAGCCGCCGAGGTCGACGTGCATGAGGCCGGGGACGCGCTCGTTGGGGTTGGCGTCGCGGTAGTAGTTGACGCCCTGCACGAAGGCCGAGGCGCAGTTGCCGACGCCGACGATGGCAACGCGAACCTTCTCGGACTGGTAGCGACCGGCGCCGTTTGTGGAGGCCGCGCCGTTGCTGTGGGCGCTGCCGTTGCTGTGCTCCTTGATCACGAGTGGGGTGTCCTTTGTGATAGCCGCTGCGGGCGAATGGGGATCAAATCGACGGAGCCTCGAGGGGTTTCCCTGGGCTCAGAGGTGGCGGCTGGACAGGGGCCGAGTCGCCGCAAGAGAGTACTCCGTGAGGCGCTCAAGGTCACACCGAGAGCTCGCGCCGAACGTGCGCGATGCGCTGGGCGACGGTGATGACGCTCAGAGCCGCCAGCACGAACACGGCCGGCTCGAGCAGCTCAAAGCTTCCAAGAGAAGCGCCCCTGGCGAAGATCAGGCCGATCGCCAGGATCACCACCCGCACGGGTCTGGTGGCGATGCCGACCTTGCACTCCACGCCCAGCGCCTCGGCGCGTGCGCGGGTGTAGCTGACCATCAGCGATGCCAGCACCGCCACCACGACTGCAGCGGCGGCGGCGCGGTTGCCGTGCAGGGCGAAGTAGCCGGCCACCGCCGTCAGGACGATGCCCTCCTCGATGCGATCGAGGGTGGAGTCGAGGAACGCCCCGAAGGGCGTGCCCTTGCCGGACATCCTCGAGTAGCGCCCGTCGAGCGTGTCCATGATCGAGCCCACGATGAAGGCGATGCCGCCGAGGAAGAACAGCCTTTCCCACACCAGCACGGCGGCTACCACGTTGAGCACAAAGCCCGTCAGCGAGATCGCGTTGGGCGTCAGTCGCGACTCGATCAGGCGGTTGCGCACGATCTCGCGGCGCACGCCAGTGCCGATGGGAGCCCGCGCGCGAGAGCGCGGTGCGCCGCGGCTGCGGCGGCGGGAGGCTGGCTGCTGCCTGGGCGCCATCGGCCGCGGCGCCTAGCTGTTCGCGGTGAGGCGGGCAGGAGCCACGCTCGAGAAGCGCCACACCCCTGGACGGGCGCGAGCGAGCCACGTCGCGCCGTAGGCCGACGCGGCGGCCGTGAACGCTCCCAGGAGCGCGTCGACGATGAAGTGGTTGGCGGTGACCACGATCACGAAGGCCATCAGCAGCGGGTAGAGCATCCACAGCACCTTCACGATGCGTCTGGGCGAGAGGCGGGCAAGTGGCCAGCCGATCATCAACGCGAACGCCACGTGCATGGATGGCACGGCCGCATAGGGGTTGAACAGGGCGTTGGCCATGGCGCTCTGGTGTGAGACGTGCACGCCCGTGAAGTCTGAGACGGAGTCGATGAAGCCCCACTCGGGCATGAAGCGCGGGGGCGCGGTCGGGAAGATCGTGTAGCCCACCAGCGCGATGGCCATGGCGATCATGAACATGTTGCGCACGAAGTAGAAATTGCGGTTGTGGCGCAGGTACAGGTACAGCAGCGCGCCGATCGTGACGGAGGTCTGTGCGTTCACATACAGCCAGCTGGCGGCCACCATCAGGACGTGGCTACCTGACGCCCACGCCTGGATGGAGGGCTCGACGAACAGGTGCATTCCGCGCTCCAGCGAGATCAGATCGCGAGCATGCGCAAAGGCCGCGTTGGCGTCACCCTCGACCATCCCCCGCACGATTCGGTAAGCCACGTAAGCCAGGGCGAAGAGGGAGACCTGCCGCAGCGCATCCAGCCAACCATGCGGCAGAACACGCGCTTGCAGGCTACGAGCGCGGGCGAGCATCGAGACCAAAAGCCTAGACCATGCTCACGTGCAACGAGGACCACGATCGAAGATCCGGGCGAATGAGAAGCGGATGACGAGGTGGAAGGCGCCTGCCCGGCGGGCGTGGATCTGGGTCCATTCATCCGGCGCCTGAGCGACGCAACCGTCGCCTCCGGCAAGCGCCCAGTAGGGGGTGAAGCGCACGCGCACCGTGTACGTGCCGGGCCGTGGCGCATGCAGCGTCAGAGAGTCGCTGGCGAGACTGGTGAGAGTCGCGGGCAGTTGCACCAGCGGCGTCGGGTTGCGCACGGCAAACAGCCGCCAGTGAGACGATCGCCACACTTCGCGCAGACCAGATACGGCGCCCGTGCGCAGCAACGCCGCCTCGCCTCTTGCGGAGTAGTCGAGGGGAGCGTCGGGGAGAGCTATGTAGGAGACGGCGGTCTGTTCGATCCAGGCGCGATAGCGCGTCGCGCTCAGGGGCGTCGTTTCGTAGAAGACGCCGTTGCGGAGCTTGTCGAGCTGGCGCTCCCACCCGCGCGCAATCGGCACGTGCGGGGCAACCCATCGCGCCTCCCAGTGGTCAGCCGTGGGCACCACCTCGATGCGGGCCGGCCGTCCCGAGTAGCCCACGTCGAGCACGTCCAGCTCGTCCAGCAGGGGGGAGTAATAGGAGGCGTGCACGGCGGGATCGGAAGCCGCTGAGGCGAAGTCGGTGACGGGCGCGTTTGCCTGCCAGTAGAGGAACAGGGGCACGAGCACCACCAGGGTGCGCCCTCGCCAGGAGCGCAACTCGGGGGGGCGCTCGCTGACCAGCAGGCAGGCCGCGAGCGGACCCGCGAACAGCGCGGCCAGGCGATCGGAGTTGCCCCCCACGGCGCTCGCCACCAGGTAGGCGCCGGTCAGCGTGAGCGCATACAGCAGCACCCCGATCCGCAGCGTGCGCTGCTCGGAGGGGATCAGGCAGCCGACCGCGATCACACCGGCGAGCGCCGGGTAGTAGGCCGAGGCGACGAACGGTTGAGAGCCGCCTTCGGGGAACACCACTGTGAGCACCAGGATCGGGGTGAGCGCCGCGACCGTCAACCCGCCGGGCCACGGGCGCGCGGGACCGGCCAGCGCCCACGCGAGGGCGGCGAGCGCGAGGAAGGCGCCGGCGACGGGGCTGGCGACGCTGGCGAGCACGGCGAGCGCGAGCGCGGCGGGCCACAGCCCCCGCTGGGCGAGCACGAGCGAGGCGAGGGCGATGGCGAGGCCGAGGTCGAAGGGCACGCGGCTCGAGAGCAGCCCGATGGCGGCGCCGAGAGCCAGCCACACGGACGCCACCCGTGTGGCGCGCGCGGGGAAGTGCCCGCCGTCGATCAGCTTGGCGAACAGCGCAGCCACGGCGACCATGGAGAGCGCTGCCACGAGTCGCGGCCCGACGAGCGAGCCGAGGGCGGGAGCCAGCAGGGAGTAGGCGGGCAGGTGATGACCGCCGTACCAGGAGTTGTCCCACAGGGTGAAGCCGCTTTTGGCGAACAGGTCGCTGCGGTAGCTGGCCGCTGCCAGGTCTGCGCTGTAGGGCGCGAAGATCAGATAGGGGACGGCCAGGGCGGCGGTGATCGTCCAAGCGGGGAGCGTGCGCCAAGACCGCGCCCGCGCGAGCTCGCTCACCCGCCGCTCACGAAGTCCGCCAGGCGCTCCACCAGATCGGGACGGTCCAGCCACGGCCAGTGACCGGCGTCGGGCAGCTCGTGCAGCTCGGCCTGCGGGATCACCTCGGCGTAGGCGCGCGCGAAGCGGCTGGGGATGTAAGGGTCCTTCATGCCCCAGGCCACCAGGGTTGGCATCTGCAGTCGCGCGAGCTGCCGGCCGCTGTCGGCGAGGACCTCTGAGGGGGAGCTGCGATAGAGGCGAAGGATCGCCCGCTGGGTGCCCTGGTCGAAGTGGTCGAGCACGCTGTCGAGCCATGCCTCGGGCATCGGGCCGGGTGTGACGTTGCCCTCGCGCGAGAGCAGGCGCAGGGTGAAGCGGTTGGTCGTCCCCATCACAAGCTCGCCCACGCCGGGGGTGCGCCACAGGCGCGCTGTGCGGTGCCAGCGGTAGCCCGGTAGGAAGGGGACGGAGTTGACGATCGCCAGGCGCTCGACGCGCTCGGGCAGGCGCTGGGCGAAGGCGAGCCCGACGGCGCCCCAATCGTGGACCAGCAGCGAG
Source organism: Solirubrobacteraceae bacterium (assembly GCA_030151725.1). Taxonomy (GTDB): domain Bacteria; phylum Actinomycetota; class Thermoleophilia; order Solirubrobacterales; family Solirubrobacteraceae; genus Palsa-744. The sequence continues at coordinate 536 of JASLDD010000176.1, read as the reverse complement.
ACGCGATCTACGCCCAGCTCGTCGATGAAGCGCTCGATGAAGCGGTCGTACTCATCGATCGTGTAGCTCAGCGACCCCGGCTTGCCCGAGCGCCCGAAGCCGGGCAGGTCGGGCGCAAGGCCGCCGCTGCGCTTCAGGAACCCCACCCAGTCGTCGGAGTTGGTGGGCACGCCGTGCAGATAGAGGGGAACGGGGGCGCCGTCGCGGCTGGGGGCGCTGCGCCAGAAGACGGGCAGGCCGTCGATGTCGCGGCGATGCTCGCTGACGTTGGCCATGGGGCGAGGATATAGGTGCGTGGGCGGGCGGATACGGTGATGGCGTGTCCACACCGGCGCCTCGCCCACATCCCCGAGCGGACTGGACTGCGCCGCCACGCGCGCGGGTGGTGCGGGTGAGGGAACGCCTGCGGGCGATATATGGGGCTCCGCTGATGAAGCCCCATGAGCACCCCATCGCGGAGCTCGTGTTGACGGTGCTCTCGCAGTCGACCAACGACCGCAATCGCGACGTGGCCTACCTGCGGCTGCGACGGAGCT
>JASLDD010000076.1 GCA_030151725.1 Solirubrobacteraceae bacterium | reverse complement strand
ATCTTCACGCCCGTGGGCACGGCGATCAGGAACGAGCTGAGCATCACGAACACCAGGATCGCCTCGGGTATCGGCGCGGTGAACATGTGGTGCGCCCACGTGAGGAAGCCGAGGAACGCGATCGCCACCGTCGACGCGGCGATCGCCTTGTAGCCGAAGATCGGCTTGCGCGCGAACACCGGGAGGATCTCAGAGACGATCCCGAACCCTGGCAGCACCATGATGTAGACCTCGGGGTGGCCGAAGAACCAGAACAGGTTCTGCCACAGAAGCGGCGAGCCGCCCTCGGCCGGATCGAAGAAGTGGGTGCCGAAGTGCCGATCGGTCAGCAGCATCGTGACGGCGGCCGCGATCACGGGCATCGCGAAGATGATCAAGACGGAGTACGTGAGGATCGCCCATACGAACAGCGGCAACCGGCCCCAGCTCATGCCGCGCGCACGCATGTTGGCGATCGTCGCGTAGAAGTTGACCGCGCCGAGAATCGACGAGAGGCCGGTGAGGTGGATCAGGTAGATCCAGGCGTCCTGGCCGCCGCTGGGCGAATAGGTGGAGTTCGACAGCGGCACGTAGCTGGTCCAGCCCGCTTCGGGTGGGTTCCAGAAGATCGAGGCGTAGAAGACGATGCCTCCTGCTAGCAGCAGCCAGAAGGAGAGCGCGTTCAGCCGCGGGTAGGCCATGTCACGCGCGCCCACCATCAACGGGATGAAGTAGTTGGCGAGGCCGGCCATCATCGGCACCACGAACAGGAAGATCATCGTCGTCCCGTGCATCGTGAACAGCTGGTTGTAGATCTCGGGGGTGACCAGCGTGTTGTTCGGCGCGCCGAGCTGCAGGCGGATCATCAGCGCCTCGACCCCGCCCAGGCAGAAGAACACGAACGTCGTGACCATGTACATGATCCCGATCTTCTTGTGATCGGTTGTTGTGATCCAGCTCGTCCAGCCGCTTGGCTCACGCTTGGCGTTGTGTGCGGTGATCTGGGGAACCGGGGCTACGTAGGTGGCCATGTCGTGCGCTTGCGCTCCTCGATGTCCTAGGGGTTTTCGACCTGTCCGGCGCCGGTCTGCGAGTTCAGTTTCGCCCGCGCGACCTTCGCGTCGGCGTTGGCTTCAGAGATCTGCTTCTTCTGGTTGGACAGCCATTCGTCGAACTGCGCCGGCGGCACCGCCCTGACGTCGGCGATCATGCGGGCGTGGCCGCGTCCGCACAGCAGGGCGCACTGCCCGCGGTAGATGCCGGGCTTTGAGATCTTGAACCAGGTGTAGTTGTGATATCCGGGCACCGCCTGGAACTTGCCGCCCAGTTCCGGGATCCACCACGAGTGCACCACGTCGGAGGAGGAGATGTCGAGCGTCACGGTGGTGTTGGTCGGCACGACCATCTCCTCGTAGGAGTAGGGCGCGCCGAGGCCGTCCGGTTCGCTGGCGCCGGGGTAGACGAACTGCCAGATGTACTGGCGCCCGATCACGTCGATGTTGAGTGATTTGCCGTTGGGAGGAAGCTTGCGCTCGGTGCTCGCAAGCACCAGCCCGCTCTGGCTGGCGATCTGATCGCCGTCGGGGCTCGAGTTGGAGGGGTCTTGGATCGAGCCGAGCTTGGCGAACGTGAGCACCGCGAGCGCAACGAGGATCACGGCGGCGGCGGCCGTCCAGCCGATCTCCAGGCGCGTGTTGCCGCGGATCTGGGCGGCGACGGCGCCCTTGCGCTTGCGGAACTTGATCAGCGCGTACAGCAGACCGCCCTCGACGGCCACGAAGATCACGAGCGCTATGTAGAGCGTGATCTTGTAGAGGCTGTTGATGTGGTCGGCGTTGGGCGAGCCGCCCGACAGCGGGGTGAAGAAAGCGAACACTGGGTGGAGCAGATGGCCCAAGGCGGCGGGGATTCTATTCAGCCCTGGGCGGGACGCGCTTGATGACGTTTGCCACGAGGCCTCAGGCCCCCTTGAAACGGGCGTCGCGGCGTTCGACGAAAGCCATCGCGCCCTCGAGGAAATCGTCGCTTCCGGCCATCTCCCGTTGGATCTGCGCCTCGAGCTCGAGCTGCTCATCCATGCGGCTGTAGAGCCAGTTGTTGAGCTGGCGCTTCGTGCCCGCATAGGAGCGCGTGGGCCCGCTTGCCAGGCGGACGGCAAGGGCTCGAGCCTCCTCGGCGAGCGCCTCGTCGGCGACCACGCGGTTGATGAGGCCCCACTCCAGGGCGCGAGGGGCGGGCAGGCGCTCGCCGAGCATCGAGAGCTCGGTGGCGCGTGCGAAGCCGATGCGTGAGGGCACGAACAGCGAGGATCCGCCGTCGGGGACAAGGCCGATGTTGACGAAGGCGAGCAGGAAGTAGGCGCTCTCGGCGGCGAGGATCAGATCGCAGCACAGCGCGAGCGAGCAGCCGATGCCGACAGCCGGTCCGTTGACGGCCGCCACGACCGGCTTTGGCAGGTCGCGGATGGCGTGCATGATCGGGTGGTAGCGCTCGGTGAGCGTCTTGTAGACGTCGGGGCGCCCATCGGGCGTGGTGTCGACGTTGAAGTCCTTGAGGTCCGCCCCGGAAGAGAAGGCCAGCCCGGCGCCGGTGATGAGCACGGCTCGCACCTCGTCGTCCTCGGCGGCGCGAGACAGCGCGGCGAGCAGGTCGGCTCCCAGCTGAGCGTTCCACGCATTGAGGGCCTCGGGCCGGCTCAGCTCGATCGTCGCGGCGCCGTCCTTTAGGCGCATGTTCACAGTCTCAAGCTCTGCGTAGGGCTCGCTCATTGCTCTCCTCTTCTCGTGCGAGGTCGTGTGCTGCGGGCGACCGTCAGACAAAACGGCGTTGCGGGCGAGTTGATCCTATGGTGTGGAGCATGAGTCGTCCGGTCATAGGCATCTGCACGGCGCTCGAGCGTGCGCGCTGGAGCGTCTGGGACCAGCCGGCGGTGCTGCTTTCGCTGGGCTACGTCGAGGCCGTGCAGCGGGCGGGCGCGCTGGCGGTCCTGCTCCCGCCGGACGCGCACCTGACGGACGACCCCGAGCAGGCGCTCGAGCTGATCGACGGCCTGCTGCTCGCCGGCGGCGCCGACATCGATCCCGCCTCCTACGGGCGGGAGCGCCACCGCGAGACCGTGGAGACGGTGCCGGAGCGCGATGAGTTCGAGATTGCCATTGCCCGTTCCGCGATCGAGCGCGACATGCCCGTGCTCGGGATCTGCCGGGGCATGCAGCTGATCAACGTGGCGCTCGGAGGGACCCTGGTGCAGCATCTGCCCGAGCACCTGGGTCACCAGGAGCACCGGCGCGTGCTCGGGTCCTTCGAGGGCGCAGACCACGAGGTCGCCCTGACGGAGGGATCGCTCGCTGCGGGCGCCGCGGGGGAGCTGACGCACGCGACCAAGTCCCACCACCACCAGGGCGTCGAGCATCTGGGGGACGGCCTGATCGTCAGCGGCGTCTCGAGCCTGGAGGACGGGTTGGCGGAGGCGATCGAGCTGCCCGGCAAGCAGTTCGTGCTCGGCGTGCAGTGGCACCCGGAGGCCGACGAGAGCAGCACCGTGGTGGGCGCGCTCGTACAGGCCGCCGCCCGGGCCGACGGCGTGCTCAGCCGCAAATAGACGTCCGTCCCTCACGGCCGAGGATGCCAAGGAGTCGCTCGTGCGGCTCATATACTCCCCGCCAGGTGCGGCTGTCGAAGGCGATCAAAGCAACCGCATGGGGGATGGTCGCGGCGGGCGTGGCCGCACCGCTGCTGCGCAAGCGCGTGAATGCCCCGCCGCTGGTGATGCAGGCGGTTGCCTACGGTGCACCAATCGGTCTGTGTGTGGCTGTGCGTCGCTCGAGCAAGCGCGACGTGGCGACGTGCGCGCTTCAGATGTGGGCCTACCTGGCCGCCTACAAGACGCCTCACGACGACGCCGACGCACAGGAGCAACGCGTGCACATCGACTACCCGATCCTCGCCGACCGCGTGCTCGGGCTGGGCGAGCTGCCGAGCGTGCGCCTGCAACGTGCGTTTGCGCGCTACGGCGAGGACGGCCCGCGGTGGCGGGCGCTGGACCGCGTGCTCGTATGGGCGCACTGGAGCTGGTTCTTGGTGCCTCACGGCACGCTGCTGTTCATCTTGGTGCGCGATCGCGATCGCTTCTCGCGCGCCGCTGTGATGACGTATGCGGTGTTCAACATCGGCGCGAGCGTCTACTGGCTGGTGCCGACCGCCCCGCCCTGGTATGCGGCGCTGGCGAGCGACGCGCGGACGCCGCCGGTCAGGCGCATGATGGTCGAGTACGGGGAGTTCTTCAGGAAGGACGGCT